>NZ_QULH01000001.1:0-547262 GCF_003481635.1 Clostridium sp. OM05-6BH
TTTTCAATTTTCAACATCCACATTTTTTATTATACAGGAAGCTCCTTTTCTGCATAAAAAAAAGTGTATACTTACCTCATAAGCTGGACTTACGCTGATAAGCTACACACTTTTAACTGCATGATATATTTTCATAATGTGCGACAGCAGGTGCACAAAAAAAAGAGTAGTAAAACTGGATTTACGCTAGTCTGCTACTCGTTTACCAGTATTATATTTTTCTTTTTCGAAAAAGTCAAACAAAAATTTTCTTGCATTTTTTCTCTTTTATACATTATAATAGGCACGAAATAAAAAACATTATATATTCAACCTGCATCCATTCTCTATGTGCAAAGCCAGTGCAATAAAACGGAACTTGTGTGCTTTAATAAAATCATTACCTGCAACATTCTCATTCATAAACTTTTGGAAGTCTTACCGGAAGAATTTTTCCCACTACCAGGGTGGATCAGGGACTTTCTCCCATTAGAAACGTTCTCCGCTAGGCGCACCCCCAAAAAAAGGGAAGCGAAAACGCTTCCCTCTGAATAACCACTGGCAGTTTGCTTGAACATTTCTGCTCATACCAAAAGCATATGACTTAATCCTCATACTGGATATGACAACATCATCTCAGATATTGTGCCACGCAACTAATAGAAGTAAAAATTTGAGCATATACTCGAACAAGAAACTACTTCTTAGCTGTTTGTCTCATGCTCTGTTTTCTCAATTCTAAGCATACGATATCCAATACCAATATGCGTCTGGATATATTTTTCCCCGTTTTTCTCAGGTTCTAGTTTTTTCCGCAGTGTTGCCATAAAAACCCTAAGAGAAGCGACATCATTTTCCAAACATCGTCCCCAAATCCGCTGGGTAATATAGGTATGTGTCAGTACCCTGCCCACATTGCGAGATAAAAGGCAGAGCAGCTTATACTCTATGGGCGTCAAATGTAGTTCTTCTCCCTTCAGATATGTGCAGCCGGCAGTATAATCTATCTTTAATTCCCCATTTTCAAAAATAGAGGTTTCCAGCTGATCCCCTGTCTGTGTTATAGCAAGCCTCCTTTGAGTGACACGGATACGTGCAAGTAATTCCTCTACTGAAAATGGTTTTGTAATGTAATCATCAGCCCCTGCATCCAATGCTTCTATTTTATCCGTATCCTCACTTCTGGCACTGATCACAATAATCGGCATATTCGACCATGTCCGAATTTTCTTTATTACCTCTACTCCTTCTAGATCCGGGAGACCCAGATCCAGAAGAACAATATCCGGATTATGAGACGAAGCTTCCAGAATAGCTGAAGATCCGTTTTCTGCTGCCAGATATTTATAATCATGTGTTTTTAATGTAGTAATGATCAGGTTACGTATGGGCCTGTCATCCTCAACCACAAGTATTAATGCTTTATTCATTTAATGTCACCTCACTTAATGGTAATGTAAAAATAAAATTGCACCCATGGGGAGCATGATCCGTAAGGATCAGAGTTCCGTTATGTGCTTCTATGATAGAATGGCAAAGTGCCAAACCAAGTCCCAGACTCCGATGACTATCTGCAACTGTTGTTTTTCCTGTATAAAACATCTCAAAAATATGTGACTTCATTTCTTCCGGAATTCCAGGTCCATTATCTTCTACACTTATCTGTGCTTTCCCCTCTGTTTTGATTCCCCGAATGCAGATTACGGAACCTGGCAGCGTATATTTTATTGCATTATCAATTAAATTTACCAGAACCTGTATAATAAGCTGTACATCCATACGTACAAGAACAAGTTCTTCACAGTCTGTCATAATTTTATAATCATCATGTTTCCGGCTTATATGCCGAAGTGACTCCGCAATCACTTCATCCAAAAGCTGATCCGTAAATTTAAATTTCAATCTTCCATCATTCAACCTGGTAATGGAAAGAAGATTCTCCACAACTCCGATCAGCCATTCGGAATCATCATAGATGTCGGTGTAAATCTGATGCCTAGTAGCTTCGTCCAAGCGTTCGCTGTTGCCAAGGAGCATATCTGCATTGCCGGAAATGGAACAGAGCGGGGTCCGAAGATCATGAGAGATTGCACGGAGAAGATCTGCACGGAGCTGCTCATTTTTGGCTAAAATCGCATTTTTCTCTTTTTCCATAGCGTTTTGTGCGTTCTCCATAGCAAGTGCACATCCATTTATCACAGAAAGCAGAATACTGTATTCATAAGAATCCAGTGTTTCTTTTTGCATCGGTATCCCAATTACGCCATAAACATTATTCCCACTTCGAATTGCCAGATATAAACATTTGGCCTGGGGAAAATGATGTGTGGATACACCGGCACGCTGTCTGTTTTCATAGGTCCATCTGGCTACATCCTGCTCTTCTTGCGTCAAAAAATCATCCGAATTTTCTTTTTCCCCAGAGAAAAGTTTCCCCTCTGATAAAGTTCCATTTTTCACAATATACGCTGTAATATTGCGGTTTAATAAGCGAATCAACTGTGTACAGGTAACTCCAAGAATCTCCGTTTCTCCTTTTTCCCTTTGCAGCAGGCGATCTGTGTCAAACAGAATCTGTGTACGAAAGGCAAGCTGCGCGGACAGTTTTGCATGTGTTTTCAGCTTTGCCGCAAGTGTTCCTGTAAGCACAGACGAAATAAGCATGATAAGAAATGTTACCGGATATCCCACCGCATACGTCTGAAAAGACATTCTCGGCTCTGTAAGAAAAAAACAAAATAAAAATACACTTAAAAAAGACCCGGCTATGCTGCAAAAATATCCATCTGTCACGATTGAAGTAATCAAAACCCCAAAAATGTATATAGTTACAATATTTGTATCCGTGAAATTCAGCTTTTGAAATAATAGACCGATTAAAGTACATACTACAAATATAAAAGCTGTTAAGACATAGTCTTTTACAGATGGTTTTTCCGCAAGTTCTGTAAATGATCGTTTCGAATAGGTTCTATTTTTCACCGCATCCTGAACTATATGAATATCAATGTCCGGTATAATTTCAATTAGCTTTTCCGTCAAAGTTGATTTGCTGAAAAAGTGATTTCGTCTGGCATTGCTTTGTCCTATAACAATTATTGTAACACCGGAAAGTCTGGCATATTCTGCAATCTGCACGGGCACATTTTCCCCATGGGTCATTACTATTTCTGCCCCAAGTGTTTCCGCATACCGGATATGTTCTCCCAGCTTTTCTTTATCCATGGCTTCTGCTTTTGTACCAGTCTGCACATACAGAGCCGTAAAATGCGCCTGCAGTGCATTTGCCATCTTTGCTGCTGTATCTATTATTTTTAGATTCGAGGGTGCTGCGGACAGACAAACAAGAATATGGTCATCTGCCTTTTGAGTATCATCTTCAATTTTCTGATTCATCCTTCCAATCCCCTTTTTCTAACGTTTTGGAAATTATATCATTCGACTGCGTTATAGTCAAAATCTTTTCTGCCTCTTCAGCCTGTCCATCAAAAATGATAATTTTCGCTTCTTTATATTGCCTTTTACACTCGTGAACCTCTTTTAGCAATTCATTATCTGAAAGAGTGTTCAAAAACAGTATCTTTAATCCTGTCTGCTTTCTTTCCGGTTTATCTTTGACCGTTTCCTGGATGGCATCAAAAAACTGATCTATTTTATTGGCAATATAAAAGCAAAAACCAAACATACAAAACACAGCAACCGCTAACATTCCCTGTACCATTACCATCACCTCTTTACCAGTCTATCCGGCAACTTAATTATATACGGAAGCATTTCTGAAGTGCCCTGTATTCTCCTAACACCAGTATTTTATTATTCTCTGCTAAATACGTATCCGGGGAAATTGCAATACTAAATTCCCCTTCATCCTTTACTGCCAGGATATTAATGTTATAACGTTTCCTGACATCCAGCTCACCCACTGTCTTTCCAGCCCATCCTTCTGGCACTTCTACCTCAAAGATCGCATTGGACGCATCTACCTCCATATAGTCAAGGATATGGTCATCTGTGTAACGGATAGAGGCCCATTTTGCAACCTGTTTTTCGGGATAAACCACTTTATCGGCACCATTACGTAAAAGAAATTTTTCCTGAACATCACGTTCAGCCCTGGAGATTACCAGTTTGGCTCCCAATTCTTTAAGAAGTGACGTTGTTTCAAGGGAATTTTGGAAGCTTCCCCCAATGGCCACAAAACAAATATCATAGTTTCCAATCCCAAGAGAGCGCAAAAATTCCGCATTAGTGCTGTCACCGATTTGTGCATTGGTCACAAACGGCAGTACCTCGCCCACCCTTTCTTCATTCCAGTCAACCGCCATAATTTCATGTCCCAGCTGGCTTAACTGCATAGCAATATGCTTTCCAAATCTTCCAAGTCCAACAAGCAATACATTCTTCATAATTCTATCTCTCTCCTTCTATCCAACTGTAATCTTCTCCATGGGCAGTTTTGCATTCCCCTTGCTTCTTCCGGAAAACACCGCATATATCAAAGTCAGACCGCCCACACGTCCCAGATACATAAGTATAACCAGCACGGTTTGCGAAAAAACATGCAGTCCCGGTGTAATCCCCAGTGTCAGTCCTACCGTGCCTACAGCTGAAGCAGCTTCATACAGACAATCTAAAAGTGGAAGACCTTCGTATACACTGATTGCGATTCCACCGCAAAAAAACATGGTAAAATAAAGCATAGCTATCGTTGCTGCATTTTTTATCACATAATGTTCCAATCTTCTTCCAAAAGCCTCTACGTTTTCCTGGCTTCTAAATGTCGCAATCGCATTTAAAATAAGCACCGTGAAGGTTGTCGTTTTCATTCCACCTGCTGTAGAACCCGGTGAACCACCTACTAACATCAACAGGATCATAACAGCTTTTGAAGCCTCACTCATCTTTGAAATATTTATCGTGTTAAATCCAGCTGTCCTTGTCGTTACCGATTGGAACACCGCAGCTAACAGGCGTTTTCCTGCGGATAAATTTTTTAGATCACAGACAAAGAAAAAAACTGTAGGTATTAAGATCAGGCCTGCAGTAGTCATCAGAATAATCTTGCTTTGCATACGGTAACGTTTAATGTTCAGTTTATTCGTATAAATATCATCCCAGGTGAGAAAACCAATCCCTCCTACAATGATCAACAGCATAATTCCCACATTTACATGGACATTTCCAGAATACCCGGTCAACGAAGGAAAGGGATTGTCAGCCGTCCCCAGAATATCAAACCCGGCATTACAAAAAGCAGAGATTGAATGAAACACTGACATCCAGATTCCCTTTCCGCCATAATCAGAGAAAAAAGCCGGCAGTAACAACAGCGCTCCTGCAGCCTCTATCAGAAATGTTCCCTTTAAGATAAATCTTGTCAGTCTGACAATTCCGCCCACTTTAGGTGCTGATATCGCATCCTGCATGGTGCTTCTTTGCATAAGAGATATTTTTTTCCCAGAAAGAAGGGAAACAGATGCTGCCACCGTTACCACGCCAAGTCCGCCAATTTGTATGAGTACAAGAATAATCGTCTGTCCTGCCACGGACCAGTAGCTTCCAGTATCCTTCACAACAAGGCCTGTCACACATACTGCGGAAGTAGCTGTAAAAAGGGCCTCATGAAATGGAGTTGATACTTTATCTAAAGTAGAAAATGGAAGCATCAGCAGAACGGTTCCCAAAAGGATCACTCCTGCAAACCCCAGAATAATTAACTGAAAGGATGTCAGATGTTTTTTCTTATATGTTTTTTCTAACATAAATAATCAGCACTCCTTCTTATTGATTCTAAATACTGCTATCTTTGTGCTGATTTTATTATATATAGTTGCTTTCAAAGATGGTATAAAAGTCTCTAATTCGGTATTAAGATTGTATAAAGATTTAACATATGTCAGTTCGTGTTTTTCTCACGGTATTCCTTAGGTGAAATAGAAGCATATTTCCGGAAGACACGCGAAAAATGTCCGGGCGAAGAAAAACCAAGATGAAGACTGATAGCAGTTAGAGATTGTTTCGTGTAACGGAGCAGATGTTTGGCTTCATCTATTTTTTTAGTAAGAATAAAATCTGTTAAAGTAACATTGCTTTCAGCCTTAAAACGTTTCGAAAGATAAGACCGGCTCATAAAAAATTCTTTTGACATTGCTTCTACGGTAATTGCCTCTGACATATGACGGTTAATGTAATTCGATACATCTAAAATAAGGTGCGATGCTTGTGTTCCTTTGTATAGTTGATTTACTCGTTTTGCAAAGTCTATGACCATAAGACGACCAAGATTATTGATCCGATTGCAATCATCTAGTAATTCACACATAAGAATGTAGTTATCAATTAGTGTAAAAGCATCGTCAGGATTCATACCACCCTGGATTGCTGCACGTGAAGCAAGTGTTGCAATGGCAACAAATGAATTTTTAAAAAAGCGCAGATGGTTACTTTCCATTACATCTTTCTTGAATATCGGTGAATTTTCAAGTAGATTCGATATAGAAATGTAATCTCCTTTTCGAATCATATTCATAAAATTTTCTTCCAGATCATACGTACTGTGGAATATTATATCCTGCTCAGAAAGCTTATCCGAGAGAGAATGGTCTGTTCCATGACGGCTTGTTTTTTTTGCAAAATGCTCCTGTAAGGAATCATCAATAAAAATATCTTCAAGAGAACATTTTTCATTGTTTAGTATATAATTTAAAAAGCACATGATCTGCATAAGATTTTCAAAAGGTATGTGTTTAATTTCCTGCATGGCAATTATAAATTCATCAATATCTTCTTTTGGAATATCTAATTGAATTGCTAGTTCCAGCAGATTTGAAGCAGTGCTGGAAACTTGTTTTGTTGGTCCGATCACAAATTTATATTCATTAGAATTGACAATGCCATAGCAACTGAAATTATCTGTCAGCAAATAACCGATGTGATCAGAGATTTTAAGAATATCTGACTGATGTATGGAAATGGGATCTTTTATAAAATGAGTTATAGAATAATAAAAAATAAGTTCATTGTTTTTATAAATATGTACTGGAACTCCGGAAAAATCACCTATCATTGTGGCGATATAATTGTAATCAGCAAATTTCATATTAGATGCCTCCTAATGCATTTTCGACACAATTATATCATTTGTAAACACAATTCTGCAAGAAATATATATATGAGAATGATAAAATCTTGCAGAATTAAGAATACAAACTATAAGAAAGGAACTAGAGAATAATGTACACTAAATTTTTTAAGACAAAAATCGAAAATATGCAGTTACGAGAAAGAATAGGCTACGGATATAAAAAAGTAATTATAATGATGCTTATTTCTGGAATACTTTCTATTGCAGCGATAGGCATGTTGCTTGCAAGTCTTGTACATTATGTTAATAAAATTAATACTTCTGATATAGCTGTTAAGATGTGCAGAGTGGATGTAAATGCTGCAGCAAGAAATGTGAGAGAAATGGCACTAAAGGATGACACATCATCTTATACTAGTTATGAACAGACCATAGCAAACTTACTTGACGATATTGATTCACAGCTGAAAATAATAAAAAGCTCGGGCATTGTTTCAAAGAAGAAGTATGAGGAATATGCAACAGCCTTATCTGATTGGGAAACTATATGTTCATCTATTTTGAATGAGATCAAATCGGGACAGAAAGAGAAAGGGATTGAGGATATTCTTACAAAATGTACTCCTGCATTAAATAAATTGGTAAATCTTGCTCTAGAACTAGATGATTTTACTGATAACGTCAGCAACGAGGCAGTAAGAAACACCATACTTTATGCTGTTGTAGGCATTATTTGTATTATTTTCTTTTTAACTTTGGCATGGATCAGTTCAAGAAAAACGAGCAAGAAAGTTCTTTACAGTATTTTAGAGCCTTTACATGCCATTGAGGATGTTGCAAAAGAATTAACAGAGGGAAACTTGCATAGTACGTTAGATTATCGTTCAGAAGATGAAATTGGACGATTGGCACATAGTATGCGTAAATCTATTCGGATTCTTGGTTCATATGTAGATGATATTGATCGTGCGATGAAACTGTTTTCAGAAGGAAATTTTGATGTGCAGCCTAATGTAGAATGGAAGGGCGACTTTATTGGAATTTTACACTCTTTTATGGATTTTGAAAAAAGTATGGCGAAGATGGTAAAAGGGATACAACAAGCTTCCAATCAGGTGTCAGGTGGCGCAGGACAGGTGTCAGCAGGGTCAACAGAGTTGGCGGATGGAGCTACGAATCAGGCAGCATCCGTAGAAGAATTGACGGCAACAGTTGAGAATGTTTCAGAACAGGTAAGACATAATTCAGAGACAGCCAGCGAAATAAGTACAAAGGTAGTGGAACTAGGAGATCATATTTTAGAAAATGATTCTAAGATGCATGAGATGGTTCAATCCATGCTTGAAATCAAGGATTCATCTATGCAGATAGATAAGATTATTGAAACAATTAATGATATTGCATCGCAGACGAATCTTCTTGCATTAAATGCTTCCATTGAAGCAGCAAGAGCCGGAGAAGCAGGAAGAGGATTTGCAGTTGTAGCTAATCAGGTGAATCAGCTGGCAGATCAAAGTGCACAGGCAGTAAAAGAATCGGCTGCTTTAATTAAAACATCTGTCAATGCTGTCGGAAAAGGAGTCTTGCTTGCAGAAGAGACTGCCCAACAGCTTGAAGAAATCGCAAAAAGTTCGAAAATGATTACCGAAGAAGTATCAGGAATTGCAGATACACTTGCAACCCAGACAGAGGAAATCCAGCAGATAAATGTAGGAATCGAACAGATTAATGATGTTGTACAAAGCAATTCGGCAACTTCTGAAGAGTGTGCTGCAGCAAGCCAGGAAATGAATAACGAAGCAGAACATTTACGTGATATGATACGCGAAATCAAAGTGGCCAAATTTGAATAGAAGAACGAAATGATTCATTTCGCGAGACCGTTTCTAGTTTGTGTAAACCTTCAAACTGATGTAAGATAACATTACTCAGTTTGGAGGTTTTTTATTATGACAAGAAGAAAAAGTGATTCACCACAAAAAGCAGCAATGCGCACCAGTTATGAGGATATGGACATTGCAATACCCAGGGACCGCAAAGGGGAGTATGAACCGCAGCTGATACCAAAATATCAGAATACAGTCACTCAGGACATGGAAGAAAAGATCATATCTATGTATGCAAATGGATGCGATCCACTATCACGTCCGCAGTGAAGGATTCAACCGGCAGCTGCGTAAGGTCACCAAAAGCAGGACTGTATTTCCAAGTGGTGACAGCCTCTTAAAAATGCTCTATCTGGCTACCATGGACATCACTAAAAAATGGACCGGACGCCGCAGGGACTGGTCCCAGATACGAGCCCAGCTGGAGATCTATTTTGAAGAACGGCTGGAAAAAGCAGAATTCTAGGGAAATCTATTTGACATGAGCATTTATACCTGTATAATGCAGATAGAGCAGAGAGCCAAAATCTGGTCTCTGCTCTTAGTATAACTATCAATAAAATCTTATGTCAGTTTTTTGAGTTTACACAAAACTTGAAACGGTCTCCTTGAAACGGTCTCCTGCTCTAGGTTTTAGCGTCTTGTCACTCTCAGTAATTAATCACTATCTTTCTACATTCTTGGCAGCAGTTTGCTTCCACTCTTGTCCTGTGACCTGGCTTGAGTTTTGTTATCTCTACAAAACCATCTGCGTTTTTTGCGTTTTCGAAAACGCCCGGTACTTCATTTGCAAAGCTGAAAGCTCCGTCCTTACTGCTAAAGAAATATCCTTTTCTCATTTCCTTACCACATTTTGAACATTTCATCTTTTAATCCTCCTGTGCCTGTGCTTTCTTTTGCTCTTTCTAATTGTGATATACACAGCCAATTCCATGAAGCAGATAAAGCACAGGATATTTTTTATCCTTAGAATATTGGGGAGGAGTGTATACATATACCTCCCTCTTCTCCCCAATTACCCTAGAATAATAATGTATTTTTTTCATTTTACCCTTTGATGCACTCCGCTCCTTTGTATATGCATCCAGATCTCTTTTAAAATAGGCTTCAAAATCCTCTTTCCGCCCGCTCTGCCTTGCAATGCTCCAGGAAGCAGCCGAAGGAATCGTGAGCAAAATATCAGATTATGCTCTGCGATCAGGGCCATTTTGTGACGTCTGCGGCACAAATAGCCGTGTATAAAAATTCTGCATCAGCCGTATTTTTAACACTATTCTCCTCCAAGCAAAGAATAAACGACTGTTCACATCTCAATAGTAGTAAACGGTCGTTTATTTGTCAAGAGTTTTATCTTTTTCTCCCTTCTTTATGCATGTGAAAATTTCGGAAAATAAAGTTTTTCCTTCTCGATACTTTTTAGTTGCTCCCCGAAATAAAACAGCCTGTAATCATCGGATCCATCATATTTCTCCGCCTCGCACATATCCATGTCCTTCAGATCCGGCACGAAACCAAGCCGACATTTATGATATTCCGGAGCATGGAAGCCCCTCTACAATATATAATCTCGTCATTACTGCTCCTCCCTCTACTTCTTTATACTCATGTATCAATTCTGACGATTTCCGCCAACGCTTTATTACGGTAAATCAAGTCTTCTCTTACCGTAAATCCCTGCTTTTTCCAAAACATATTGCCTGTATCATTTCGATCAAACACTACCAAAGCCACCTTGTGAATTTCAAGTTCGACCATTGCCTTTTCTACATGCTCTACTAAACTTGCAGCAATCCCCTGTTTTCTATAATCCGGGTGTACCGCCGTATGATAGATATATCCTCGCCTGCCATCATTTCCCGCTAAGATTACACCAACAATTTCTTGATCTTCTGCCACAAAACAGGTGTCCGGATTTCTTCTCAGGAACTTCTCAATGCCTTCTTTGGAATCATCCAGGTTATTGAGTCCCATACCAGCACATGACATCCATAACTGATACACTTTTTCATAATCTTCTATTACCATTTTTCTAATCTTCATGTTTTCTGTCCCTTTCTAATATTACTCAATTTTTAAATTGCATTATTCCGTATCATTTTGAACATTCCTGGTTCTACGCTCCGTTTTGGCTCTCGCAAACCAAGGTCACCCGGATCTTGTGCGACATCCCACTCACATGCTCTTTCCTCAAACCCATGCTTTTTATAAAATCCAACTGCTTCTTTCGTACTGATCAGTTCCAGACTGACCGCCCAATCCTCCGGCTTGTGCTCCAATAAATACTTCTGCAACTCCATAAGCAACATTTGCCCAACACCTTTTCCCTGATATTCGGGCAAGACAGCAAAATCTTTTATGTAAAATGACATGCCGCCATCTCCGATAACCCTAACCATACCGATTGCCTTTTCTTCTTCGTATGCCACAAACGAAGCTGCTATATTTTTCAAGGCACATTCCACCTGTTCTCTGCAAGGTGGCTCCCAGCCAACTGATGTATATAGTTCAAGAAACACATCTGTTGTTAGTGTATTTACCTTTATTTTCATGCTATCTCCATTCCGCTCTTAACGAGCAATACCCTCTATTCCGGTACTTTATTCTTGCCCTCTAACACTTCAGCACCATAACCGCATAGAAATGAGCAGACAATAAACATAACGCCCACAATGATAGAGGCCTCATTATCAAAGCTTAAGTCTGTCCATTCATCTGCCGTCACATTCATAAAGCCGTTCATGATTCCCTGTACGATTTCCGCTAAAACCACGCATCCTGTTGGGATAGCTATCGCCATGATTCCAAGTCTTCTCAATTCTCTTGCTCCTGTCTCAGTAAATGGTGTTCCTGCCATCAGGGCATTACAAAAATAAAGCTCTGCGAACTTTGCAAGTACAGCCTGACCAATACATACAATCAGCCATGTCACCAAAGTCGCACTGATACTGTTCACATTATAAGCAGTAAAGTCTGCCAGCAAACCGTAAATGGTAACACCTCCGATTTTAAGAACCTTCCCACTTCCAAATAGATTGCTAAGCAGTCCCACAAGGCATCCACAAATACCTATGATTGAAAACACAAAAGCCACCTTGCTAAGTATTTTTCCTATTTTTGCAATCTTGCGTACTATCTTATAATTATTTGATTGATTTTCCAACTTAGCCTCCTTCCAGGTTACTACAGTTACAGGGTTACTCTACCGCAATTTAATTCCATTGTCGATGTACAGACAACTAACATACATAAAACTGATACCAAGATGCATAATAATTCAACAATTTCCTATTCTCCCTTCTCATCGTCATAAACAAAACGCAGAACCAATCCATTTTTCTTTTCGGATCAGCTCTGCGTCTCAGCGTCTGGCTCATTTACGATTTGTGTTTTATCAACAGGTGATGAAACTAATGTAATCTGTCTTGATACACTTGTTTTCGCAACTGGTTTTGACATGTATTTTGTTGCAACTTCATTCAGTTCTGTCAGAAATTTTATAAATTCCTCATCCGTCAATGTGAGCGTACAACTGGTAAGCATCAATAAATCCTTTTTCGGATTTGCATTACCGCTGGAGAAATACTTTGCAAATGCCGCACAGAGACTTAACAACGACATCTGAACAGCAGTCCCATTCTCATCGTCAACCTCTAATGCCTCCCTGTTCAATTGATACACATTTTCCACTGTTCCGCGAATCTTATTTTCCCCGATAACAATAATAAATGCATTATCATTCAATATTTTAATGTGACGATATAAACTGGCACTGGGAACATCCGGCAATGCTTTTTTTATTTCCTTTACAGTTCCTTTTTCGTGCACCAGTAAATATTGAATAATTCTCTGACGAACAGGATTCATAAAAACTTCTGCAATTTCTGTTTTCATTAAGTTTCTTCTCCTTTTATTCTCTATTTTGATTATATTCTCATTTTTGATAATGTCAAGTGTTATTTTTTTTGTATTTATTATCACTACAGAAAAGACGCAGATGAAAGCCAGTTAGTTATTTACTGGTAATCTTTCCCCTGCGTCTCTGGTGCTTCCATTATCACTGGTCATGACTCACAAATCATTCCATCCGATAGTTTAATAACATTTTCACATTTCATTGCAACATCCATATCATGCGTTACAATCACAACTGTTTTTTTCAATTGATGCATCTGGACAAAAATATCCATAATCTCTCCGGCAGTTTCCTGATCAACATTACCGGTTGGCTCATCTGCAAGTATCAGATCCGGATCATTGATTAATGCTCTTGCGATTGCGACACGCTGTTTTTGTCCACCTGAAAGTTCTGTTGGCAAATGCTTCTCTCTTTCTTCCAATCCTAACATGGAAATAAGAGAGTGATAATATTCCATATCTATTTTTTTCTTTGCAATTAATCGTGGAAGCAAAATATTTTCCTTCGCCGTGAGTTCGTCAATCAGTCTAAAATCCTGATATACAAACCCGACCTCCATATTGCGATATTTCGCCTGTTGCCCCGCATTATAATGGCTAATATCAGATCCCTTAAAGAAGATCTTCCCCTCTGTTGGCAGATCAAGTAACCCGATCATATTCATCAAAGTCGACTTTCCTGAACCGCTTTTCCCAATAATAGCGTAATTATGTCCCTGTTCAAGTTCTAAATCAATCGACTTTAATGCCTGGACCTGATTCTTTTTGCCTTTTCCATATACCTTACTTACATTTTCAATTTTAATCATAGCACTCATTCGCATTTATTCCTCCTTTCCTTTTGTCCGCATGTGCAGATAATAACAATTGTACCAATAATAAGTAATGAAACTGCTACACTTACCAATACTGTCTGTAGAAGATTACCATTCCATAAATCATACTTTGGAATGGCTTCCACCCACGGCTTGCTAAGTATGAGTGCATCATATGTATCATTCTCATACGCATTCCGCATCAAGTCGTTTGCATATGCTGCAATTCTGGAATACACCCACACAGGCAGTATACTGATGCATCCTCCAAAAAGACCTATTTTTCCAAATCTCATCCAAAGAAGAAGTCGTATTTTCCTTTTTGTCATTCCCAAATCATTTAATAACATTCTTTCTTTTTTCATGGAAAAAATATTCATGGATATCGTATTGCCCGCACTGAGAATGCTTAACAAAATTAACACAGCAAGCAACAGGTAAAAAATAGCCATCACTCTTTTGCTGATCATCTGTTTTTCCCGAAGTATACTAAACACATCTATTTGCGCCATATACTTAGCCTCGCTGACATATTTTGACCATGTCTTATCAAAGGATTTTAATGCAGTATCGTTGTATTTTTTCAGTGTAACTCCTACTCTGGTATAATTTTTATTAGGAAGTTTCCATTTTGTAAATGCATCTGTTGATGTTAGAACATTAACAGTGTTCACGCCATTATCGTCCTCAAAATAAAACGAATCCAAATCAGCATCAACCAGTACAATTCCACCTATCCTTACATCCAATGGAATCATTTTTTCAAAGCACAAAAATTCTTTTGTCACATTTTGCACGGTAACCTTATAACTGCTTTTTTGATTCTCGTATCCTTTTGGAATCTGTCCTAACATGCATTCTGTGCTCTCATCTAACGCCTTATCTCTTATAAAGTCTACCAATGGTAACTTGTCCCCCACCTTAAAGTAACTTGCCAGATCCTGATCCGTGACCATCAATAGAACTTCCTCTCCTGTTTCTATCTTCTTTCTGTCTATCTCTCCCGCAATAAGATTATTTTTTGCAAAAGACATCACTTCCTCAGTGGAGAGTCCGATGGTTGGCGTATGAAACACCTGCTTCTTTTTCAGATCTACACCCAGATACTTCAAATACTCAACACTTGCCAGCGCATCAATCTGATCATTCACAGAATCACTTATTGCTTCTGAAACTTCTGACTGTTGCATCAGCTTATTTGACAACATATCCGTCTTATTAACCACAAGAGCGGTAGAATAATCTACAATTGCCCCCTTTGCACTTTTAACATTCTCGTTTGATTTTAACTCTTGAAACATCTCCGTAGTTACTCCGCTATTATGCATATATTGTAAATAACCGGAATACACATCTACTGGTGACTGTTTCATATAGTAATCAAACCCCTTTATTCTTGCCTCTTTTAATTGAGCATCATAGTTGCCTGTATCGTCAGCAATCTTACATTGAAAAAATTGATATCCAAACACTGCCGAAACAAGCACAAGGCATATTATAATATTAGGCAGTATACGATACCTGATTTTGTCAATTCCCATGTAATGATTTAAAAGATAATAGAGATTTTTACACTCAAATTTTCTTTTCTTCTTTGTGACTTTCTTCATTTCATATTGTATTGGTTTCATACGAATTAACTGCACAAGGTTGATGATTGTAGCAACGACAACACTAACACCAACAACAAAAGCAGCAGTGGTATATGGGTTCCATGTCACCTTGTTAATATACGTAATATAAAATGAATCAAAATCAACCACAGATAGTAAATGTATATTTAATAAATCATTTGCGAGGCTGATAAGAAATTCATATCCCCATTTTCCACAAAAAATTCCTGCTAATATGGTCACTGCCAATACAATCAACATTTCCATACTATAAAACAGTGCAATCTTTTTGCTATTCATTCCCAGCCGAAGCAGAGTCCCATAGTAATCATACTTTCTACGGATATCCATACGAATCGAGTCAAATATCCCCACCAAAACCAGTATAAAAATTAACAGCAATAATACCGGCATAAGATACTTTGTATATCCATCGACTGATATATTTCCATTTTCCATACTGCTTGAAACAACATTTGCCAAACTATCTCCATTCGTATCTGCTCCCAGTATATTCGCTATGGTCCATTCTCTGCCAAAAGACCTGTCAGTAGTAATATGTAAGTCTGATAATAAATCAGAATCATCTAAATAGGACTGTACTACATTGGCAGAATTTTCCTTTTTTACTACATCCGCCAAAATATGTATTCCTTTTGGATTCTTTACTTCTTCCGGATAAATATATGCATATGGGAAATTTACATTGTTCATATTACTGGTAGAAAACATTTCTTCCGGATAAAATCTTGTATCATATGTTTCACCGGTATCCTGTTTTTGAACCTCTATAATTCCAACCAATGTATATGTTACATTTTCTGACGCATCATCGCATGTCAATTGAATCTTTTGTCCTAACTTTTCCGCCAAACCATTCGATTTTAACGTGATACGATCTATGCATATTTCCCCTTTTTTATTCGGGTACCTTCCTTTCACCGGATTAACATAATACATATCCTCTGTTTTTTGATCCTTAACCGCACCAACTTCAATACTATTTCCGGTTTCCAAAAAGCGATACTTTCCCTGATCAAAAACATACCCCAACTCCGAAAAACGATTGTCTTTTTCAATAACATCCTTTAATTTATCACTAACTTGACAGAAAGCAACATCATAATTGCCATAATCCGATAAAAGTGTATCTGCATATAGCAGCTTTCCTGTCCTCGTTAATAACAGGGAGATTACAATTGCAATAACCCCTAAAAAAATCGTGCAACCAAACAATGCAAAATTTCTTTTCGACTTTTTTATATCTGTTCTAATAAATCTCCAAAATAGCTTCATAAAATTCCTCCCCCAAAAATTTTATTGTAATAACTTATAGATTTAGTTTAAATAACTATTGTTTAAGATTCAATGTGATTTTTGTTTAAGATTTGTTTAAGATTTGCTCAAAATTTTCCCCGATAAAGTATGCCCTGTCAAGTTAAATACTATTATGACTATCTACATGTCTGATATACCATTTATACTCAAAGTTTTTTCATAATACTAATAAACTGCAACACTGCATCAAAGAAATCTCTTTCACAAAGTAACCTTCCGGGAATCCAGTTGTCAATATATTATTTTGTTGCATCTGTAAGCTGTGTATGACCGTCATGTCTACAATTGATCCAACTGTTTGATGGCAGGATTGCACTTCATAATCGTTAATGTGACAATTCCTATTACTCCTGCAATAACAAATATTAAGCCTATTCCGGAACCACTCTGCCGTCCAACAAGAAATGTTATCATATTTTGATGCAAAGACATCTTTTTCATAAATGGTTCAAAAATATAATCAGCCAGCATACCTCCCATTAAAAATCCTAATGGTGTTAATGCCTGTGTAATCATGCCTTGCAAAGAAAAAACACGACCTTGCATCGTTGTATCAACTTTTTCTCTTATAATAATTGTCTGATATGTATGATATATTGGACTTCCAAAGCATCCAATAAATACCACGATACACCACCACACGAGATTTCTTCCCATTCCAAACAATGTAATTCCAAGCAAACATAGATAACTGCCAAAATACATGACCGGCAATTTTTTATGAGGCTGCTTTAAGATAGACAATAGGACGCTTGCCACGATACAACCTATTGCCATAAACGAGGAAACAATTCCCACGATCGTTTCATTATTGTTTGTTCTCGCTAAAAGAAGTGGTGTGCACATACCATCAAAGGAAATTGCGCCTGTAAATTCCAAAATGCAATACATCACTAAAAGCATCAAAATTGATCGATTACCAGCTACAAAATTAATGCCTTCTTTCAACCCATCCCATATTTCTGAAATCAATGTCTGTTTACCCGAAGAAATTCCATCAGGTATCTCCACAACAAATAGTAATACTAAAAAAGCAACTAGGAAGGTGCTCAAATCAATTATCAAAATCCATTGCAAGCCCAATGTATTAAGAATGGTGGTTGCCAGAACTGGCTGAAATATACCAACTAATGCGCCCATTGTTGATTGAATCCCACCAATTCTTGCATAATCTTTTTGATCCACCAATAAGGTTACCGTAACTTGAGAAGCGGGATTTTGAAATGCATTCATAAATCCATTGATCACATTTACCAGACACAATACCCATAACTGTAAACATCCCAAAATATAACAACTCAAGAGAATGACAGAACCTGTTGCTGCAATCGAATCGCAAATAAGCATGATTTTTTTCTTATTCATTTTATCAGCAACCGCTCCACCGAAAAGACTTACAACGAGATATGGCACTGTACTGCATATTGCCAGTAAAGACGCCGACATCACCTGTCCACTATTAGAATACATCCAAATAACAGTTGCAAATCCAGTCATGGAAGTTCCTAATTCTGACACCATCTGGCTAATAAAAAAAATCATAAAATGATACATCTTATTTTTTGTTCTTTTCATAAGTAATTTCCCCTTTGATCTTCTACGACTTCGTTATCATAGTGATCAACCGGTTATCAGACGCATACATCAGTATTGGGCAGTCACTATGTTCACTTGCCTTTGCACCAATTATAGCATTTAATTACGACAACTAGCTGTCGTAATTAGACAAAAAATTTCTTGCCGTATCAATCAATTCCTTTTTATATTCCTCTGGTGCTACTACTTTTACACGATCTCCAAAACTTAATAAAAGTGCTTTCCATAATCGTTCCTTTGCTGGCACACCAATAAAAGTTCTACACACTCCATTCATCATTTTCTCTATTTGACAATCCGGAAAATATTCTTGTATTAAACCACTTTCCTGCTCTTGAAAGTGTACTTCAATATTTATACAAGTTTTGTAATAATTTTGTTCACTTTCTTTCATACGCTCTTCGATATCTCCATGATCTGTCATAGATTTTTTATTTAATATTTCAACATCTTTCATTCGCGCAACCTTAAAAGTATAATATTTCTCCTTTTCATCACGATACGCAAAAAGATACCATGCATACCATTTATAATGTATTGCTAAAGATTCAACTGTCAGATCAGATTCTTTTCCACTGGCATTTCTATAATGAAAAGAAATATATTTCTTCTCTGTTATCGCTTGTTCCAATGTTTTATTAACATTTTGAACCTGTTGATTCTCTTTTGTAACACCAAAATCCCAAAAAATCCTTTGCCCACCTTCTTTTCCGATGATGGAATTGTATTTTTCAATGATTGAGTCCAATGTATGATTCGTATAGGAAGTTGATAAAGTTTCCAGTGCCTTAATAATCATCTGTTGTTCATCATTTTTAATATTCGTATTTTTCAGTTTATATGTTGATAAAATAGAATAACCACCATTTTTTCCATTATCCGAATAAATAGGTATGCCACAAGACGCAATATTCACCATATCGCGCTGAATCGTCCGAACCGATACATCATATTTTTCAGCTAGGGTTTTCGCTGAAACCTTATCATGATTGAAAAGATAAATAATAATTCCAAGTATTCTATCAATTTTCATTTCTATTTCTCCCATTATAAATGTTGTTGTCCTTTCAGTATCATATCTACATACTGATTTACAAAGAACAACTTCTTGATGACTACATCAAAATTATACCAAATGAACTATTATCCTTCTACAAGAACTATTGAGCAATCCGCTTTTCAGATGATATCTTCACCTTCCAAGATTTGACATTCCTCTTTATATATTGTATATTAATTTAGCTTTCTAATAATTAGATTTCCAACAAAGGAGGGTGCTATGCAGGAAACACTTCATTATCTTTTAATGTCCGATCATTTTATGATACAAAAGGCTCTTGTATCAAGTGTGAAAGATACCGGATTGACACCAGGGCATCCTAAAATACTCGATTATCTGCTGCATCACGATGGAGCGATCCAGAAAGAAATCGCCATGTTCTGTCACATTGAGCCCGCATCTTTGACTACTATACTAAATGGCATGGAGAAAAAAGGCTATATCGAGCGAAAATCTGTTGAAAACAATCGTCGCTCGCTTCACGTATATCTCACCAAAACCGGAAGAGAATACGCTGACCGGCTTAACCTTGAATTTGCCAAAATTGAGTCTAAAGCATTAAAAGGATTCAGCGAAACAAGCAAGCAGCAATTATATGATCTGCTCGGTCGTATCTATCAAAATATGGTAAATATTAACAAGAAAGAAGGCACTAACAAATGAAACACTTAAACGTAAGACTTCCTATGTATTTTATTGGACTTTTCGTAATGACTGTCGGTATTGCGCTTTCCGTAAAATCTAATCTCGGCGTATCCCCAGTCAGTTCCATTCCCTATACGATAACCTGCGTCTGGGGGCTGGAAATGGGAAAGGCAACGATTCTTTTTCATATTACACTGGTGCTGATCCAGCTCCTGCTTTTGCGAAAAAATTTTAAGCCGGTTCAGTTGCTTCAGATTCCGGTTGGTATCGTATTTGGCTATTTTACTACTTTTTGTAATTATATGGTGTCTTTTCTCTCATCACCGGATAATATGCTAATTCGTATTATCATGTTATTTGCCAGCACCCTATTTATTGCATTTGGTATCTTTTTATATTTGCCGACAGATCTGATCCCACTTGCCGGAGAAGGTTGTATGCAGGCAGTCTCCACCGTAACACACATTGAATTTTCTAAAGTGAAAATTAGTTTTGACTGTGCAATGGTTCTTGTATCGGCACTTACCTGCCTCGCCATTTTACATAGTCTCGGAAGTGTGGGAATTGGTACCATCATTGCCGCCGTTCTGGTTGGAACACTGGTCGGACTTATCAATCGTGCATTTGCCAAGCAGCGTGATCAGTTGCTCGGCAAAACCACAGAGACAGTTTCCCCGGTCACAGAACCCACATCCCATTATATTCATAGGAATTGCGCATGATTTCGGACTGTCAGAAACTGCACGGATAATCGCTAATCTGTTTCAAAAGAAAATGGACATTTAAATAAGCCATTCTTCTTAAACGGGCTGTGATACGATATCACAGCCCACTTTTTGCTATTTCCAAACTTCTTCTGCAATTTCTTTTACCAGCTTAAGCTTTGCCCACTGTTCTTCCTCTGTGAGTTTGTTTCCAATCTCACATGATGCAAATCCGCACTGTGGACTTAGATATAAACGGTCCAATGGAATGTATTGTGCAGCCTGCTTGATTCTCTCTACGATTTCTTTTTTATTTTCCAGATCAGGTTTCTTGGTGGTAATGAGTCCCAAAACCACTTTTTTGTCCCCTGATATTTTTGCAAGCGGCCCAAATCCACCAGATCTCTCATCATCAAATTCGAGGTAATAGGCATTGACATTTTCTTCCCCAAATAACAGATCCGCCACACCATCATATGCACCTGAACTAAAAAATGTTGAGTGATAATTACCACGACACACATGTGTATTAATCGTAAGATCCTGTGGTGCTTCTGCCACAACATCATTATTAAGTTTTAGAATGATTCTCTTATATTTCTCTAACGCCTCTCCTTTTCTGCCCGTAAGTTCAACCGCTAACTCTGGGTTTACCATGCCACCCCATACGCAGTCATCAAACTGCAGATTTCGGCAGCCAGCCTCATAAAGTTCCTTGATAAACTCACCGTAAGCCTTAATGACATCCTCAGCAAATGCTTCCTCTGTGCCGTATATTTTCAAAGTGTCTTCCAAAAGCTGTGTTCCGGTAAAATAAGCATAAAACTGTCCCGGAGATGGTATTGTCTGTTTGGCAACGGTATTTTCATCTTCCAGTGCCTTTACAAATTTAAAATGTTCAACAAATGGGTGATTCTTTACGGAAATTTTTCCAACCATATAGGTATCGTCAATCATGGCAGCTTCCGCATCAAACGTGGTATTTCCATCTATTGTTTTTTTATGTTCGATCCCTTGAAATCCCCACATAAAATCCAAATGCCATGTTGCTCTTCTGAACTCTCCATCTGTGATCACATGATATCCGAGCTCTTTTATTTTGTTGACAAGTTGTATAATGCACTCATCTTCTACGCTCTTCAACTGTTCTGCACTGATTGTTCCGTCCTCATAATCTGCTCTTGCTTTCTTTAACTTTGCAGGTCTCAAAAAACTTCCGACATAATCGTATCTAAAAGGTGTTTTCAAATTACTCATCTTGTTCTCCTTTCATTGCATCACATATACAAAGCTATTATAGGCAACATAGGAATCTTTGCATAATACTAAAAAAGAGAGTTTCCCATAGCTTTTTTCTATGGAAACTCTCATTTTTCATTTTACATAATTGCTGAATCGACTGCCCTTACCTTTATGTTAATACTAAAGTTACTTTTCTGTTGTATTAAGCACGTAAATCGTACTTCTTGAAGCGCCCTCCTTTCTTAACCAACCATCCTCTATCATATTGAACAAAATCTCTCTAGCCCGACGTTGTTTCAAATCAAGAAGTGTCATAACTTGTGCCCTTGTGATATATGCATTTTCCAAAACGTATCGGTAAATCTTTTGTTCCTGCTCACCTCTCGGCAATTCTCCGGCGGTTTCCCGGCGGTTCTCCGGCGGTTCTCCGGCGGTTCTCCGGCATTCCTCTGATATTTCATTGTATAGCACCGACTGATCTCTCACACAATCGGGATAACTACTATTATCTGGACTGTTACTATTATTTCGATAAATATTGATCCGCAAATCTACTTCTCCACCAATAAACACTGGCTCTCTCAGTCCTGCTGCTTTTACCTTTCCAATAATTCTTGGTATTCCACTCCCCCAATGTTCAATCAAGTTCATATATGAAAACGCACTTGCAAGCGCCTCATTTCTTATTTGTGAATATCCCTCCTTCATTCGCTCCAAAGTCTGCCCCATTGGAAGCTTGCCTGGAGAAGTAATTTCTAACCGATCATCGTAGATTGCGACCTGAATATTCCCATGATCCAAATAACTTCGATGCACAGCCGCATTGATGATCAACTCACGAATAGCATCTGGCGGAATTTCATAAACATCTTGTCGATATATTCCGACAATATTCGCTCCCAAATGAATATTTCGAAGAACATATTGAAAAGCCTGCTCTATTTGCTCCCAAATTGGGCCATCATACTCCCGTCGATCCACAAAAACCTCTTTCGTCGACCCCTTAAACACACCACACTGTGTTGCAGTATGAAATACACCTGCCCCTGTTAAAATTGCATAGGCATTTGTTGGATAATCTTTGCCATCACGCTCTATAAGAATTCCCCAAGAACGCAGCTGCTGTCTTCCCACCTCTTTCACAGATTCTTTCTGAACTTCATTATTTGCATTTTTGACCGCCTGTTCCTTCATAGATTGACAGAGAGAATCAATATCATCATCTGTAATGCTTAATCCCATACATAAAGTTTGATCAAAATGGCGATTGCTCCCCTCAAACATCAATTCCCTAATCATATAATCATCTGCAAGCCGGGTGGTTCCTGCAACACGAACGTACACTCCCCCCTCTTTTCCCAATGTCTTAATGTAATAAGGGCGCTGTCTTCCTGCTGAAATTTCAACTACAATGACCGTCTTATTTTCCATTGTTTGTAAAGTAATATCTGGAATAATCGCTGGCTCGCAGCTATCTGACACAGCGTTTGCAATAGCATCCATCATCCCAAACACTTCATCTTTCGGAACTCCCACTACTTCTCTGGTTTTATCTGCAATCCCAAATATAATTTTTCCGCCCATTCCATTTGCAAAAGCAATGACCGACTTCATATAATTAATGCTTCGTTCCGGCAATTTTTCTTTGAACTCTACATTCTTAGATTCGCCGACAAGAATTTCCTGCAATGTCATAGCATCATCCCCCAAACTCTATTATTAAACTAATTGTCTGTCTCCATCTCACATTATAATTATTTTATAATGAATACATCAAAAAAACAACCTTTCATAGTATTCACCTTATCACCTATAATTCAATAAAATATATGCTACACGTCTCTGTCAAGCTTCCAAAAAACTACTCTGCCCGCCATTCTTTTAATGCCGCAGAAAGCTTTTTGTCAATATCTTTTCTCGTTGCCTCACACTCCTTCGGATATTCTTTAGCTGCTCTAAAAATAAACCGCAGCACAAATTTTAGTCCTACAGGCAATGCCATACGGAGCATGGATTCCGGCAATACAAAATGAGTCCCATGCTCATACACAAGCGGTACATATTCACAAGTATGAGGTCGCTCTTTTAATCGTTGGTCCATGCGGCGGATATATTTTCCTGCTTCCCAGAAAGAATCATCCTCCGCACCCACAAGAAAAAGTTTTCCTTTAATATTCTCGACTTTGATCATTTCCTCTTCCGTATGCTCTCTTGCTTTCTCGGAGTCAATAAACAAACAGGTGCTTCGCTCGATATCACCGGAGCCTTTTGTCTCCTTTTCAATCTTCTGCCAGTACACCGGATGTTCATACACAAACGGCATGTAAGGCAGTGGCTCTCCTTTCCATGAAATGGTAGATTTCCCTGGAATCGGCCATTCTTTGCAGCCATCTTTATTTCCCTGCTCAAATCCCTGCCATACAAAATCACTGGCTGTAAGCGCAAAGGTCAAGGTAATATCCGGGAAATAAGAAGCTGCGACCAGCGAATCCATCCCCGCCGTGCTCATTCCCATAATGCCAACTTTGCGATTGCCGTTAGCCTGCAGCCATTTGATCGCTGTCTCGATTCTTTCTAACGGGTTATTGACATGACTATAATTTTTCTTACCGGGAGATACGCACAAAGCATTCACTCCATTTTTATGTAACCATTTTGCCCCACACTTTGCCATGTAATCATTTGGATCATCTCCAAATAAACCAATGACCGTACAATCAGATCCTGTGGGATTTTCATAATAAGTTCCATAGAAACCATCTCGTTCAATTTCAAAAAACAGCTTTTTCATCACAATTTCTCCTATGCCACTTGCAAAGACTCGTTCCATATTTTGATGTATGCCTGTCTGACATTCATCATTTACGCCTTATTCAAGTTAGCATATACTAACCAGATTGTCAAACTTTCTTCCCACTTGATCCTACGCTACAGTCCTAACGGTATAAACTTTCTGACATTCAATTTTACGCTGCATTCCTAGCAATATAATAATGTCTCTTCCCGCATTATGGTTACATTTAAAATAAATCCAGCATATTGTCCAAATAAATCTTTTCACGAACCACTAGCTGATATTCCGGCTTTGTCAGGTAATAAAGCAAAAATTCTAAGATCAATGCACTGCCGAGTCCCCGTCCCTCAATCTTAAAATTGGTAAATCCCATCGGCAAATACTTTTCTTGTATATCAGTAACGCCAATAAAGCCCGGATTTTTCATCGCTTTCGAAAAACGGTACCCTTCTTCCAGATCATTGGCTGTGCAGCGATGCCCGCAGCCGCTTTGTCCTAAATTTTTGCGGCTGACCGCTTCATAACACCGCTTCCTATCTTTGCAGGCAAACGAGCAGCACTCGTTGCACAAAAATTCCACTTTATCTTTCTCTGATTTGGATAATGTCTGTAACTTATCAAACTGTTTATTGAAACGAAAATCCGGCACGACATAGCGAAAATCATCCCGCTTTACTTCGCTCACAAATTGCTCGAAATCCGTCAATACCTTTGTCGTTGAAGATACAAAATAAAGCTCCGGATAGTTTTCTTGTAAATATTCTAACAACAAATCTGAATGAATGATAATGCCATTTTGCACGCCTTTATTTTCAGCAAATAATGCACAAAGGGCATTACATGTTTCATCCGACAGGTGTTCTTTTCGTAGTAGGGAATTACTAAAAGTTAAACGGCCTGATATTCCATATCGACGCAATAATGCTAGCACTTCTTCCGGATCTTCCGCACCAAACGAAGTTCTTCCTCCACCCCAAAGGCAATCGGCGGGTGCGCCATAAATAGAGCCGATCTCACACCAGTTATAAAAATACTCCCTGTGTTCATAAAACAGCGCTAAAAACAGGCGATATAATTCATAAAATTCAAACAATCCGGGCAAATGAAAGTACGCAGTCTTATTTATTAAATTGTTCTCTTTCATTCTGTCACCAGCCTCCGTTATTTTCTATCGTTCTTCCCTTCACTATCTCGTCCTATCGCTCCCGCTGTATCCTATCTCTTCCTATCGTTCCCACTGTATTCTGCCATCACCCATTGTCTCAGAAAATGCACAGTATTTATCCACAAAGCAGACAATCCACGCCTCTAGACATCGTGGCGGTAACACCGTCAACGGGAACATATGTCTCGCAATAATATTTTTTTCTTTCCTATTCAGCGAAAAATCTTTGCTTGCATTATAAAGTGCGAACGCCGGATGTCGAAATCCATGCAGCCGATGTCCGCCATCCTTTTCATGCCAGTCATATAAAAAATAATCGTGCAACAAGGCCCCTCGCACTAATGATTGTTTATCAACTGGCAGACGAAAATTCTCCGCCAACAGAAGGCTCTTATAGGCAACGTTAACACTATGCTCATAGACCGATGTACTTCCATGCTGCATCGCATTCTGCTCCTCCAACAAACGTCCCTGCTCACACAATTGGTGTATCGCTTCATCTAACAAGTCATAATTTTCTTCCGATAACTCTACCTTTCGATTCATACAGCCCCTTATTTCTGTTATCTAAGTCATCTGCATCAAGTTTACAACTACTGCGATCATTATAGCACACAACATAATGCAAGCAACCCCTATCTGATTGCGTTCTAATCCCTAGATTCGATCACGATCAATTCCCCGTGTGTAAACGAGATCGTTGCCGTCTGCGCTTCTGGTGCAAACTCATTGCTGATCGCACGTCCATCACCATAGGTAAGCGTATAATCTTTTAGTCCATATTGAAATCCTGTCAAAGTCACCGGATACACTTCTTCGGAGAGCGGCTGCAAGGAAATATATTTACCAAATACCTGCTCTCTGTGTAAGGTTGTCTCTCCGTCAATCAAGTATAACCGATTATGCGAATCTACAATATACGCCGGGATTCCCTGCTTAAGTGGTTTCATCAAAATATTTAGATTGGATAGAAAATGATCCAATCGTCCCCCGGTAGCACCCAGAATAGTGATTTCTGATGCCCCTTCCGACAATATCCATTCCAATACCATCTGCGTGTCCGTATAGTCTTTTGCCTTAGGATACTGTACAAACTTTGCAGCCTTATCCGCAGATCGATACTCTGCCAGTGTCTCTTGCGATACACTGTCAAAATCCCCCATAATATAATCCACATTAACTCCTACTGCGTGTGCCGCTTCCAAACCGGAATCTGCACATGCTACCGTATCAAAAGACATGTCGGCCAAATATTGTTTTATAAATGCAATATCATACTTTCCGCCGCTAAATAATATTGTTTTGCCAAGCATTATACTTATCCCCTCTCTTCTCTTACAGAAAGTAGTTGCTGTCCCAAAAACGGCACTGCAAACATCTTATCCCATTACACCTTATAAGATTGCTATCCCCAAAAAAGGGCAGTATACTACTGCCCTCTGGTTTTCTTCAAAATATCTCTCTGTATATCATAGATGTATTTCATTAACTTACGATCTGTCATCGTCATCTCACATCCATAATAAAAGTTAAATTTATGATTGGTGGCACGTAGCTCGTCACGACGCACGACCTCTGCTCTGCAATGCAGCATACCATAAGGTGATGGAATGTCGAAAAACATGCCATCCTCCAATTGAAACTCAAAGTCAGAGTATAACCCCACTCCGCTTTCACTGACATCTTTGATCACACCACGCACGATCTCTGGTTCTATCTCCTCGATAACATCTGCATTTTCTTCTTCATCTGCAGGGCTTGGTGGTTCTGATAATCTGCGAGGTGCTCCCGGCACATCATAGTAGCCAATTAATGTTTCTTCGCCGATCTGGACGCGATATGCATTGCGTCGATTGTATGAATGACCCTTATCGTTAATCTGAAATATATGCACCGGCTCTCCGTCCAACTTCGCAATGCCTGCCTTCACTTTTGTCCATTCCCACAGTCTGTCTGCATCGCGATATACAATGCATATATCATCCTCCGCATGAAACTGAAAAGCTCTTCCATTGGATGCGATCAAACTAACACATACCTGATTTGATTTGGCTTCCTCTACTTTACTGACTAACCGATAACGATAACCTTCACGATCAATATAAATTTCTAATGTTCTTCCTAATGGAATATTCTCAAGAAGCATTTTGTCCCTCCGTGTTGATTTCTTCTTGCAAAACATGAATGTTCTCCTCGATATCCCCACGAAAAACAGCGGTTCCAGCCACGACAATATCCACACCGCATGCAGCAACAGCACGTGCATTTTCCTTTGTCACGCCGCCATCAATCTCTATTTTGAAGAACAATCCGCGTTCTTTGCGAATCTTGTGCAGCTGTTTCACTTTTTCCAAGGTCTCCCAAATCAGAGTCTGACCCCCAAAACCAGGCTCTACCCCCATTATAAGCACCATATCAACTTGATCCAAAATACCATCTAACTTGCTTAACGGTGTTTTTGGACTCAAGCACACTGCCGGCTTCGCACCACTTTCTCGAATGGCCGCAATCGTCCCCGGCAAATCAGCGCACGCTTCCGCATGCACAGTTAACCCATCCGCTCCGGCCTGACGCAAGGCGTTGACATAACGGATCGGTTCCTCTATCATCAGATGCACGTCAAAAAACATGTCTGTATGTTTCCGCAATGACGCAATCACCGGCATACCAAAAGAAATAGATGGTACAAACATTCCATCCATCACATCAATATGGAGGTAATGTATGCAAAGCTTTTGCAATTGTTTCAATTGCTCTCCCAGGCAGATAAAATCTGCCGACAAGATTGACGGTGCCAACTGTTTCATATTTCTTCTCCATTCTTTCATAGACGAGTCTATGAATGCATCTTCCTATCATATCTAATAGCGTTTCCGATTTTTGAGTTCTTCATAAAATAGTTTATAATTCTCATATCGGCTACTCGACATTTTCCCCTGAGCCAATGCCTCCTTGACCCCACAATCCGGTTCGTTGATGTGAGCACAGCCAAGGAAACGGCATTGCAATGCATATGGTCTAAACTCCTGATAATATTCCCTTAATTCTTCTTTTTCCAATTCCGGCAAAAGAAGCGAAGTAAATCCCGGTGTATCCATCACATACGTTTGATCCGGCAGCGAAAACAGTTCCGAATGTCTCGTTGTGTGTTTCCCTCGCTTAATTTTGGTACTGATCTCCCCAATTGCCATATCTGCTTCCGGAAAAAGTGCATTCATTACAGAAGATTTTCCAACACCGGATGGTCCGGCAAGCACTGTTGTCTTCCCAATCAAACTTTGATGCAGCTCTTCTAGCCCCTTCCCATCGTAGGTACTGGTAAAAAAGAGCGATGCACCACTGTCTTTATAAACATTGGTGTATTCTTCTATAAAGCCATCATCTGCGGTGTCCAATTTATTAAAGCATACGCTAACAGGTACATCCTGCCACTGCATCATCAGCAAAAAACGATCCAGCAAATTGATATTTGGTTTTGGATAGGATGCTGCAAAAATAACAATCGCCTGATCGACATTAGCAACTGCCGGGCGTATCAACTCCGAATGTCTAGGCAGTATCTCCTCAATATTCCCCAGCGCATTCGCCTCGTCCAGTATTGTTACATCTACATTGTCTCCAACCAAAGGTTTGACCCTTCGGTTGCGAAACGCACCCTTTGCCTTGCATTCCAACAGACCAATGCTTGGAACGTGTACATAATAAAATCCGCCTACACCTCGAATGATCTTTCCCTGCATTACTGCCTTTCCTTCTTAAACTCTACATTGTATGGGCCACCTACTTCTACGCCATCTTTATACAACGTAATCTTACCATTGTTATCACTGTATCCCTCAACCGAAAACTTACGCGGGAAATCAGAATAACTCAAAGTTCCTGACCAGGCAGTTTTAGATTTACCATCCTGCTCTAAGACTAATTTGATGGATGCCGGAGCTTCATCTTCGTAGTCAAACGGATTGGCAGAAATCGTCAAAGAACCTGTATATTTGTACTTCGGCTCTGTCGTCGGTGTCGCAGCCGGTTTCTCAGTTGCCTTATGCTTAGATCCTAAGCTGACGGTAAATTCAATCACCGTTCCAACCTCAACCTTGGTACCGGACTTCTTAGACTGGCTGACCACATATCCCTTCTGTACTGTATCACTATATACATAAGTCGGCTCATCTGGAGCTTCCAATCCTACATCTGCTAATCGTTCTCTCGCAACCTCTAATGATTTCTTCACGAGATTTGGAACACGTACCATATCATTTTCCGGTCCCTTACTGATGATCAAAGTAACTGCTGTTCCTTTGGCTACACTGGAACCCACAACAGGATCGGTACCACATACCTTTCCTTTGGCTACGATATCACTATATTTCTCTGTGGTTCCCTTAACGGTCAAATTGCTGCTCTCTAATTGAGATGTTGCGTCTTCTAAGGATTTATTTGTTACATCCGGAATCGTAATTCCACTGGATTCCTGACTGTAATAAATAGTAACTCTCGTTCCTTCTTCTACCTCTTCGCCGGATTTCGGTTCTTGATCCGTCACGGTATTAGCGTCCTCCTCAGACTCTACCGGCTTAAGCTGATATTTTAATCCTGCCTCGTCAAGCATCTTCTCTGCTTCTTCAAGTGTATGATTCACGAGATCCGGTACTGCCACTTTACCTAAAGCAGCCGCAGAAGACTGTGGATCTGCACTTGCATCTGCTGTCGAAGTCGGCGTTGGTTTCTTGTTGGAACCGCCACCCCACCAACCGGCCACTTTGCCGATCAGCAAAATAACAACTAACACAATGATCACCGCAACAACACCGCTGCAGATTTTCAAAATACGCTCTAATTTAGGATCAATAGCATCATCGTCCGATTCTTCCTCTTCATTTTCCGGCTGAACTGTACGGTCTTTTTCTGCTAAAATAGCACTCTTTTTCAACTGATCCACTTCATTTTTGTCCATAATGATCGTCGGCGAATCGTCGACAACATCGGAGATCACAACATAATCCCCATCCGGCTCTATTAACGCTCTCTTCAGATCTGCGATCAATGCAGAAGCTGTCATATAACGCATATCCGGCTTCTTCTGCATACACTTCATCACAATCTTGGATAAGCTGTGCGGAATTTCCGGATCAATTTTATCTAACGGTGTTGCCTCTTCCTGAATATGTGCAAGTGCAACAGTCACCGTGCTGTCTCCTTCAAAAGGTACTTTGCCTGACAGCATCTCATACATTGTTACACCAAGAGAATAGATATCACTCTTTTCGTCGCTGTAACCACCTCTTGCCTGCTCCGGACTGATATAATGCACAGATCCCATTGCATTAGATGTGATTGTATTTGACGTTGCTGCCTTAGCGATACCAAAGTCTGTAACTTTTACTTTGCCCTCTTTGGAAATAATGATATTCTGTGGTTTAATATCACGGTGAATAATGCTGTTATCATGTGCAGCCTGCATACCCTGTGCGATCTGCACACCGATCCCTATCGCCTCCTTGACATCGAGACGACCTTTCTTTTCAATAAAGCGCTTGAGCGTAATACCCTCCACAAGCTCCATAACGATGTAATACAGATCGTCATCTTCACCAACATCATACACATTTACAACATTCGGATGTGACAATCCCGCTACGGACTGCGCCTCCCCTCGAAATTTGGAGACAAACTTTGCATCATTACTATATTCCGGTTTTAAAATCTTGATCGCCACGAAACGGTTTAATCTCTGATCTCTCGCTTTATATACATCCGCCATTCCACCGGATCCCACGCGGTCAATAATCTCATATCTCTCGCTTAATAACATTCCTGGACTTATCATTTCTACCCTTACCTCCTCTTAGCTTAAACCTCAGCTAACACAACGGTAATATTATCATTACCGCCGTTCTCATTAGCTCTAGCCACTAACGACTCTGCCGCTGTCTGCAGAGTATCACTATTCTTTACAATGTATTCCATGTCTTCATCTTCAATCATATTGGACAAGCCATCACTGCAGAGCATAATAACATCCCCTTGCTCCACATCAATCTCAAAGAAGTCAGCCTGGACTTCTTCATTGATGCCAAGGGCCCTCGTAATAATATTTTTCTGCGGATGTATCCTTGCCTCACTCTCCGTAATATTACCCTGTTTGACCATTTCCTCTACCAAAGAATGATCATCCGTGATCTGCTCAATCCCATCTCGTATCAAGTACAATCTGGAATCCCCAATGTTGGCAATGTACAGTGTATTTTCCTCTAATGTGCAGGCTACCACGGTGGTACCCATGCCCTCATATTCCACGTGTGACGCAGACTCCTCAAAGACTGCTTTGTTCGCAGCTGTAACTGCTTCCTCAAACAAGGAAACCGGCGTCTTATGAGCACTCTTCTCCAGCGACTGCACCATTGTCTCTACACATAAACGTGATGCATAGTCTCCAGCTCTATGTCCGCCCATACCATCTGCCACGATCAACAGATTTTGGAAACTACCAACAGGTTCAGTATTGCAATACATATAGTCCTGATTCATAGATCTCTTGCTGCCTATATCTGTCTTTGCATATGCTTTCATGTAGTTTCCCCTCCTTTGTTTATAATCAACCTTACATGTATACTATCTAACATATTTTATCATAATAGTGATGTAGTGTCAAAATCTGACGCTTTTTCCATTTATTTCACAACTGACACGGGATTTATCTTCCACGAATTATATATTTTTACCGCGCAGCTGACCACAGGCAGCATCAATATCGCTTCCCATCTCTCTACGGATCGTTGCGGTAATATGCCTGCTCTCCAATATTTTCTGAAACTCCAATACTTTGGTACGCTTGGATCGCTCTCCCATACGCCCTTCCACTGGATTCAGCGGGATCAGGTTGACATGGCAATTCAGACCGTGCAGCAAAGCCGCCAGCTCCTCTGCATGTTCTGCACTGTCATTCGTCCCATCCACCAAGCTATATTCAAATGTAACTCGGCGTCCGGTGTGATCTACATACTCCCGGCATGCTTTCAAGATCTCTGCGATCGAATACCGATTGGCAACCGGCATCATTTCCCGGCGCAGTACATCATTCGGCGCATGCAATGAGATTGCAAGTGTGATCGTTAAATCTTCTTTCATCAGACGATAGATCCCATCTACAAGACCGCAAGTCGACAATGTTATATTTCGCTGACTGATATGCAGTCCCCGTTCATCCGAAATCATTCGAATAAAACGTACAACATTCTCGTAGTTATCCAAAGGCTCTCCAATTCCCATAAGGATCACATTAGAGACACGTTCTCCGGTGATCCGCTGTACCTCATAGATCTGCTCTAGCATTTCCCCGGTTGTCAGACTGCGATTTAAGCCGCCTACCGTGGACGCACAAAAACGACATCCCATCCGGCAGCCCACCTGAGTGGATATACAAACGCTATTGCCATGATGATATTTCATCAACACTGACTCTACTTTATTGCCGTCACTAAGCTCCATCAAAAACTTGTTCGTACCATCTGCGGAAATCTGCCGCTTTACCATGGTACAACCATTTAATGCCGCCTGCTCCTCTAATTTATCCCGAAACGCTGCGGACAGATTGGTCATACTCGCAAATTCTTTGACCATTTTTTGATGCATCCACTGATATAACTGCGTTGTGCGAAATTTCTTCTCTCCAAGATCTTCCACAAACTGCTGCAACTCAGCAAATGTCATGCTTTTAAGATCCACTTTCTGCATCTGTCCACTCCTTCTTTCCTAATTACTTTGTCATATTCCTTTTCGCTGAAATTTCGCCACAAAGAAACCATCCGATCCATTTCCCGGCAACACTTGCAAATATCCCTCTTTACCGGTCTTTCCTCGCAGCGATTCCGGAAGGTCTTCCTCTATCGAAACCGGCACAAACGGAAGTGTCTCTTTGATCCACGAAACGTTATCATTATTTTCTTCTCTTGCAACGGTACACGTACTATATAGCAATATACCACCCGGCCGTACATATTGGCTGACAACCCGCAAGATCTCTCGCTGCAGCGATGCCAGCTCATCAATATCTTCCCGATGCGTGTGATATTTAATATCACATTTGCCACCGATGACTCCCAGTCCGGAACACGGCAGATCTGCGATCAAAACATCCACCGAATCGATCCAATCTTTGCGAAGGATCCTGGCATTCTGACGGTACAGTTCGCAATGATCTACCCCGGCGCGCTCCATATTTTCCTGAATCAAATGCACTTTCGTCTCGCTTAAGTCACAAGAAAAGATCACACCGGTACCTGCCAATAAATCCGCTGCGTGCAGAGATTTGCCGCCCGGTGCTGCACAAACGTCCAATACCTCTTGTCCCGGTTTGATCCCGGAAACAGCACCAACAAGCATCGAACTTTCATCCTGCACCTGCAGTCTTCCTCTCACAAACGCCTCCATAGAATCCACTCGCTCAAAGCCGGATAAGTGAAGGGCATACGGGAACCATTTTCCGGGCTGTACTGTTACCTGCTGCCGCTCCAAAGACTCTATGATCTCAGGAACCGCAAGATCCGGATTTCCGCTCGGATTTTGCAGATTCAGATTGCACCGCACGGTTACACCACTTTCCTTCTGCATAAAACCCTGCAGGATCTGTTCTGTTTCAGCTTCACTGTATTCTTCTAAAAAATATTCAATGATCCAACCTGGCATCGAATATTTGATGGATGCGTAGGAAATAAAATCTTTCGCATCCGGATATTTAATCTGATCTTTGCCACGGATAACACTTCGAAGAACGCCATTGACAAATCCACTAAGACCTTTCAAACCACGTTTACGTACCAGTTTCACAGCTTCGTTGCAGGCTGCACTGTCAGGCACTTGATCCATATAGAACAACTGATATACTGCCATACGCAGTGTTTCACGGATCACCGGTTTCATCTTGACCACTTTTGTTTTTGAAAAACAATCTATGATGTAATCCAAACGGATTGCCTGTTCAACAGTTCCTTCTACTAATCTGGTAAGAAACGCACGCTGTTGTTTGGACAACGTATCCTCTCTATTTAAGGTACGGTGTAATGTCCGGTCACAATACTTGCCTTCTTCCATCACCTGCAGGAGAATATCCAGCGCAATGGCACGTACATTTCGCATATTCTGTTGTGACGTCTGCCGTTTCTCCATGGTATTACTGTCCTTTCTATTGCCTAATCACAGGCAAGTATCGTTCCGCAGTCAATCTGCATGCCGCGCAGGAAATCTGCAATATTCATTCGTTTTTTGCCGGCGAGCTGCAAGCTTTGCACACTCAGGCAGCCATCTCCTGTCTGGATCCACAAGCGATTTTTATCAATCAATACGATCTGACCGCACCGGCCTTTCTCGATCTGCTCTGCTGCCTGCTGCCCCGCATCGACAATATCTGCATCCCAAATTTTTAGCATTTTACCCTGTAAGCCCGTATAACAACTCGGCCACGGATTAAGTCCTCGGATCAAGCGCTCTAATTCAACCGCCGGTCTGGTAAAATCAAGCTTTCCTGTCTCCTTGGAAAGCATCTTGGCATACGTATATTCTTCTCCCTGCGGAACAGGATGGAGTTCTTCGGCTTCTGCCTGTTTCAATACCTCTAGTATCATCGGACCGCCAAGTTGTGACAATTTATCAAACAAACTGCCCCCGGTCTCTTTGGCATCCAATGTATATTTCTGAACCATCAACATATCTCCGGTATCCAGTCCCTCATCCATCTGCATGATCGTTACGCCACTTTCCGGATCTCCGTCAATAACAGACCACTGGATCGGTGCTGCACCACGAAGCTTTGGCAACAAGGACGCATGCACGTTCATGCATCCGTATTTGGGCAGTTCTAATATTTCTTTGGGTAATATCTGGCCAAATGCTACAACGATGATCACATCCGGGTTAAGTTCCTGCAAGACCGGATAAAACGTTCCGTCCTTTATACGCTCCGGCTGAAATACCGGAATCTGCGCCTCCACGGCGGCTTCCTTCACCGGAGAAAACTGCAGCTTACCGCTTCTTCCCTTCGGTCGGTCCGGCTGTGTCACAACACCAACTACTTCATGTTCGCTCTGTATCAGAGTTTCCAATGTCGGAACCGCAAAGTCCGGTGTCCCCATAAATACAATACGCATGCTTTGTCCACTCCTTTGTCTCACTCTAATCAGGCACTGTCTTCTGCAGTCTGCCTCTCTATCGTCATCCTATGAGATACATTTACTCGATCGGCTCTACGTCCTGAATTCCATTTTCCGTCTTGCTGACATACAACGTACCGGAAAGATGGTCGATTTCATGCTGCAAGGCTCTCGCTAACAGCTCTTCCCCTTCCACAATGATCTCATTCATATTTTCATCCAATGCTTTTACTTTCGCATAATTGGCGCGTTTTACAATACCAACTTTACCAGGCACACTCAAGCAGCCTTCCTGTCCGATCTGCTCTCCGCTAAGTTCAATGATCTCCGGATTGACCAATACGATCGGATGATCACATTCCGGTGTAACATCAATCACGCAGATCTGCTTCAAAATACCAACCTGAGGTGCTGCAAGACCTACGCCCTCTGCGTCATACATCGTCTCTAACATATCCTCGATCAATGTTTTAATCCTAGGTGTCATCTCCTTTACCGGGCGACACTGCTTTGTCAATATTTCATCTCCCATTACTCGAATTGTTCTTAATGCCATTTTTTTCTTCCTTCCTTTATTCATGATCAAAAGAAAACTGAACACTTAAATGCTCTGACAGTCCTCTTTGCCGAATGTACTGTTCTAATCGATCTTTTTCCCGTACCAAGCACTCATACTCCGCCGATTTTCCATATATCATATATCGATATACATCCCGAAGTTTGGCGATCGGTGCCTCTGACGGTCCCAAAAGTACAAGCCCCTCTGTGCCACGAAGCATGTCCGCTAACTCATCTGCAAATGACGTCGCTAACGCCTCATCCTTAGAAAGCACCAATACTCCTAGTATATGGGAAACGGGCGGATATTGCAACATTTGACGCATTAAAATTTCCTGCTTATAAAATTGCACGTAGTTTTGATCTGCTGCGCAGGTAATGCTGTAATGCTCCGGCTGATAGGTCTGCAGGACAACTTCTCCGGCAAGATCGCCACGTCCTGCCCGTCCTGCCGCCTGCGCCAGCAACTGATACGTGCGTTCTGCCGCTCTGTAATCTCCTACATTAAGCGACAGATCTGCCGCCAATATGCCAACTAATGTTACCTTCGCAAAATCATGGCCCTTGACGATCATCTGCGTTCCTACCAAAATGTCTGCCTCTCCCGCCGCAAATTGCTTTAAGATCCGGTCATGCCCCTCTTTGCCTCCGGTCGTATCCGCATCCATGCGAAGTACTCTTGCACCCGGAAATCTGCTTGCCGCCATCTGTTCTACCTGCTCTGTGCCTAGTCCAAAAGTGCCAATGTATTTCGATCCACAGGAGGGACAAGTCTGTGGCATCGGAATCGTATAGCCACAATAATGGCAGGTCAGATGCGTTACTTTGCCAGCTCTGCTGTGCGGTTTGAGTGACACGGCACAATGCGGACAGCCAACGACTTCTCCACATTTGCGGCAGGACACAAAGCCTGCAAATCCACGACGATTCAAAAATAAGATTGTCTGTTCGCCTCGTTCCAGTCTCTTTTGGATCTTAGCCGTTAAACTCCGGCTAAATATCGAGAAATTCTTTGCTGCCAGTTCTTCCCGCAGATCCACAATTTCCACACGAGGCAGTGAAGCCCCTCCGGCGCGCTCCGTTAGTTCAATGCGCGTATACTCCCCTGTGGTCGTATGATAATATGCTTCCAGCGATGGTGTCGCCGATCCGAGTAACACGCTTGCCCCAAGCATCTTGGCACGCTGTACGGCAACTTCTCTTGCATGATATTTCGGAACATTTTCACTTTGATAACTGGACTCATGTTCCTCATCCATAACAATGATCCCCAGTCGCTCAAACGGCGTAAACAATGCAGATCGCGGCCCGATCATAATATCGATCTCTCCCATCTGCGCACGTTCAAACTGGTCATACCGCTCTCCCGCAGATAGTCTGGAATGCATAACCGAAACTCTGTCTCCAAAACGCGCATAAAAACGCTGTACTGTCTGAAACGTGAGTGCGATCTCCGGAATCAGCACTATGGCCTGTCTGCCGCTGCGGATGACATGCTCGATACATTGCATATATACTTCTGTCTTACCGCTTCCGGTAACACCATGCAGCAGATATACCTGCTGCTGTCCCGCATCCATATTGCCGCAGATCTGCGTTACAGCCTTTTGCTGCTGCTCATTCAATATCACTTCTTTGTCTGCCGCATGAAGTGTGTGATAGGGATTGCGGTAAGATCTGCTCACCTCTATACGGATCCATCCTTTGTCCTGCATTGCTCGAAGTACAGATAGTGTTGCCTTATGCGCCTTACAAAGCACATCATAATCCATCCCGTCTGCATAGTCTTCTGCCTGCAGCAAAGCATCTATGATCCGCACTCTTGCCGTCTGATGCTTGCCTGCCAGTTCCTCGCGTATCTTTCTAAGATCTTCCCTTGTTGGGATCGGTATGACACGCTTTTTCTCTTTTATCTGGATTTCACGCCGCACCGGCATGACAGCCTTGATCGCATCATTCATCGTACCGCCGTAATGTGTTTTTATCCAGTAAGCAAGGGAAAGCAGGTGCGACTGTGCTACGACGCCCTGCTTTACAACTGCTATAATATCTTTGGTTCGGCGAATGTCAAACTTCGCCTGATCTGACAACCCGATAATATATCCCTGCACTGTTCGATTTCCTTTGCCAAATGGGATATCGACCAATGCGCCGATCACCGCGTCCGCCTGTAACGGATCCGGTACACGATATTGAAACGGGCGGTCTAGACTTTTCACCGATATATCGATGATAATATCTGCAAATAGCATATAAACCCTACATTCCTTTCGGTCCTGTCATCACTGCAGGAAGTTGCCGTCTTTGACAACATCTGCCACCAATTCTCTCTCATCCATATGGTATTTCTTGCCACAGATTTCCTGATAATCTTCATGTCCTTTACCGGCTAAAACGATAACATCACCCTCTTGTGCATGCTCGATCGCATAACGGATCGCCTCGGCTCGGTCAATGATCGTGATGTATTTTCCATCCGCCTTTTCCACGCCGGTGACGATATCTGCAATGATCGCTTCCGGCTGTTCATTACGCGGATTGTCCGAAGTCACGATCGTCAGATCTGCCATCTTAGAAGAAACCTCTCCCATTTCAAAGCGACGCTCTCTGGAACGGTTACCACCACATCCAAACAGGCACACCAGACGCTTTGGATGATACTCTCGCAGCGTAGACAAGAGACTCTCAAGACTCATAGCATTATGTGCGTAGTCGATCATAAGCGTAAATTTAGAAGAAACCGGAAGGATCTCCACTCGCCCCTTCACACGGATCTGCGATAAAGAGTTCAATATCGTCTCTTTTTGTACTCCGAAATGTCTGCAGATTGCAATCGCCGTCATCGAATTATACACACTAAATGTGCCCGGAATATCAATCTCAACGTCCATATCCAATGCCCCACTCATGTGGTAAGCAACACCAAGCGTGCCGCCTTTATCCATCAAATGAACATTAGATGCGCGAAGATCTGCATCTTCTCCAAATCCATATGTCTCCACTTCACACGTATGGCCTTCCAATACCTCATCCAGATGATGTGCATCGGCATTGAATATACCGTGTTTACACTGCTTAAACAAAAGGCTCTTGCAATGAATATAGTCTGCCAGATCCTTATGCTCATTCGGACCGATATGATCCGGCTCCAAATTTGTAAAAATACCGTAATCAAATACAAAACCGCTTACACGGTGTAACATCAACGCCTGTGAAGAAACTTCCATCACCACGCATTTGCATCCGGCGTCCACCATTTTGCGGAAGGATTCCTGCACAACGTACGATTCCGGAGTTGTGTTCACCGATGGGATCACCGTATCTCCAATGATCGTCTCGATCGTTCCGATCAAGCCGGTCTTAAAGCCGGACGCCTCCAAGATCGAACGAACCATGTACGTTGCCGTTGTCTTCCCCTTGGTTCCGGTAATTCCAATCGTTGTCAGTTCTTTGGCAGGATGGTCAAAATATGCTGCTGAAAGCTGTGCAAGCGCTAACCTGCTGTCTGCCACCCGGATCACGGTAACCTCATCGGAAACGGTAACTTCCTTTTCCACGATCAACACCGCAGCGCCTTTTGCGGCAACTTCCGGTGCAAAATCATGTCCGTCGCGCACTGCCCCGCTAATGCATACAAATACAGAATCCTGCTCTACCTTACGTGAATCATATACTAAGGTACTGATCTCGCGGTCCTGCTCCCCCTGCAGTACCGTATAATCCATATCCAATAATAACTGTGATAATCTCATATTCTGCTCATCCTTTCTGTCCTATCTATATTTCTGTTACATTCCTAACCACAAACAACATCATATTCTCTGTCTCTTACATTCTACACATCAATATCTGTGATGTCGATTTCCCCATCGAATACAACGGTAGCCGGTCCCGTCATAAATACTGTCTCTGCCTCACGATCATAGACAATATACAGATCGCCTCCCAGCAAATGTACAGTTACGTTCTCATCCGTTTTGCCATTTAATACACAGGCTACAACAGCCGCACACGTTCCTGTTCCACAAGCAAGTGTCTCTCCGGCCCCTCGCTCCCAAACACGCATATTGATCTCACTGCGGTTTAACACCTGAATAAATTCTGTATTTACTCTCTTCGGAAATGCTTCATGATGCTCAAAACCCGGTCCGATCTTTTCCAACGGAAGTGATGCAGTATCCTCCACAAAAACAACGGCATGAGGATTTCCCATAGATACCGCTGTTACATGATACTCTTTCCCCTCCACGATCAATGGCTCATTCACACACTGCTTCTCTCCGATCGTTACCGGAATCTCTGACGGGCAGAGGATCGGCGATCCCATATTCACTTTCGCCGTTTTCATCTTACCATCCTGTACTTCCATATCAATATATTTGATACCGGCTAACGTCTCGATCGACACCTTCGTTTTGTCGGTCAGCCCGTAATCATAGACATATTTTGCAACACAGCGTATTCCGTTGCCGCACATTTCTCCACGGGAACCATCAGCGTTGTACATCGCCATGCAAAAGTCTGCCACCTCAGACGGCTCAATTAAGATCAGTCCATCCGATCCGATGCCAAAATGGCGGTCACTCACAAATTGTGCTACCTTATCCGGATGTTTCACCGTTTCCTCCAGGCAGTTCACATATACATAATCATTGCCACACCCATGCATCTTTGTAAATTTCATACGATCATTCATTCCTTTCCCGACTTGTTTTAGAGCCGTAGGTACCATAGTTACTTTGTGTCTCTTGCTTTCTATGTTTTATTCTTTCGGTATCCCGAAATGATAATACGCCTCATCTGATGCAACGCGGCCTCTCGGCGTTCGCAGGATCAGTCCATTTTGAACAAGATAGGGTTCGTATACATCTTCTAACGTACCCGGGTCTTCTCCGATCGATACAGCTAACGTTTCTAATCCTACAGGCCCACCGCCAAATTTTTGGATCATCGTCATGAGGATCTGTCGATCCGTCTGATCCAACCCCAGCTTATCAACCTCTAATAAATTCAGCGCAAAATCAGCCACCTCTTTCGTTATACGTCCATCGTACTTGATCTGTGCAAAATCACGCACTCTCTTGAGCAGCCGGTTAGCAAGGCGTGGCGTCCCTCTGGATCGTCTGGCAAGCTCCAAAGCACCATCTTTATCAATTTCTACTTCTAATATTTTAGCAGAGTGCAAAATGATCTCCTGCAGCTCTTCTACCGTATAGAACGCCAGACGGCTCACAACCCCAAAACGATCTCTTAACGGTGCCGACAGCATGCCGGCTCTTGTCGTTGCACCGATCAATGTAAACTTTGGCAGATCTAAGCGGATCGACCGTGCCGCTGCACCTTTCCCGATCACGATATCGATCACAAAATCCTCCATCGCAGGATATAATACCTCTTCTACCTGGCGATTCAACCGGTGGATCTCATCCACAAACAGCACATCTCCATCCTGCAGATTATTGAGGATAGCAGCCATCTCACCCGGCTTTTCAATGGCAGGTCCCGCTGTGATCTTTAGATTCGTCCCCATCTCATTTGCCACGATCCCGGCAAGTGTTGTCTTACCAAGTCCCGGCGGGCCGTACAACAGTACATGGTCCAAAGAGTCCCCTCGCTCCTTAGCAGCTTCTATATACACTTTAAGGTTGCTCTTTACTTTTTCCTGTCCGATATACTCCCGAAGATACTGCGGTCTGAGACTGGTCTCTATCCCTGCATCTTCATTCGTAAACTCCGTTGTAATGCTTCTCTTTGCCATCCGTTATTAATTCCTTTCGTCTGACTTTGTTTTACATATTTTTTAAGCTCTGCTTAAGCAGTTCTTCTACCGTCATGTTCTCTGCCGCAGGAACTGCCCGCACTGCTCTTAGCGCATCCGTTGCCGAATACCCGAGTGCTGTCAGTGCACTGACAGCATCTGCCTGCAGAGCAGAAGAATGCTGCGTCATATCTGTCTTCGCCTGCTCCCCGACATCCAGTGCCGTCTCGATCGACTGCTGCATATCAATCTTATCCTTCAGTTCCAAAATAAGTTTTTTGGCTGTTTTCGCTCCAATTCCCGGTGCAGTTGCAATCGTCTTGGCATCTTCAGAAAGGATCGCAAACCGAATATCATCTCCGGAAAGTGTTCCCATCAACGCCAAGCCTCCCTTTGGTCCAATTCCGCTGACCGTGATCAATAGCTTAAACAGGTCTTTGTCAGCCTGTGTCGCAAACCCAAACAACTGCATTGCATCTTCACGCACCGAAAAGTACGTGTATATTTTCACTTGACTGCCTGCCACCGGCATTTTTGACAACAAGGAATCCGGCACCAATACCTCCAGTCCGATCCCCTGGTGATCTATGATCACACTGGTTGCTGTCGTTGCCACCAGCTCTCCTGCAACATAACTGATCATCTAAATCCTACATTCCTTTCTCTGCCTGTAGATCTATGCATGTTTTCACATATTACCACAGGCGTGGTATTAACATCGTCAATTATCTTTCTTATGTACTAGTCCGGTATCCGACTAAAAGTCCCATGAGACTTAGACAACCAACCTTCTTCCATATATTTCAAGATCACATACGGATGGATACCAAGTTCCTCTGAAATCTGCAGCGCATTGCTGTTTGGGAAGCGGTGCAGATATTCTACAATGTCATCCAACTGATCCTCATCCTTATCACGACAATCCTTGCAGCAGCAAGTACGGATCTTCGAACGAAACACCTGATGACAGTGCTTGCACACATTTGTATACATCGTACGTTCTCTCCTCTCCTCCAAAGTTTCTTCCACAAAGGCATATATCTCGGTACTTTTGCGCCCTTCACTGCACATACTGTAATCTATTACAGCAAAATGGAAAACAAATTCAACACCGGCTCGATAAATTTATATCTTCGCGGTCTGTTCTTCCATTCTTCATAGCTAACTTCATGACTTTCCTCAAAAGTAGCATAAAAATCCTCGCGAATATCTTCCTGTATCTGCTCTCCCGACATCCAAATGCCGTTTTCATAATGCAGATAATAACTGCGATAATCCATATTAATCGTTCCTACGATTGCTGCATCCTCCGTCAATATCTGCTTTGCATGCACAAATCCCGGCGTATATTCATAAATACGGATCCCCTCTTTGAGAAGACTGCCATAATTGTAATATGTCAATATTTTAACCAGTTTTTTATCCGGAATACTTGGCGTGATGATACGTACGTCAACGCCTCTCTGTGCTGCCTCGATCAATGACTGCTTCATGTAATCTTCGATAACAAGATATGGCGTCGTAATATACAAATATTCATCAGAATACATGATCATCTGATTATAGATGCTCTCAATCGGATTAAACGGATTGTTAGCCGGGCCATCTGAGATCACATGACAATACGTATCGCCCGTACTTTCCGGCATAACACGATATCGCAAATAACCAACATGTTCCGGATCGGTCGAACTCGCTTCCCACATTTGCAGGAAAACGATCGTCAGTCCCCAAACCGCTTCACCGCTCACGCGAACACCCGTATCTTTCCAAACGCCAAAGCGTTCTACCAAATTTGCATATTCATCTGCCAGATTAAATCCTCCGGTAAACGCCACTTTACCGTCTACCACAACAATCTTTTGGTGTGAACGGAAATTCATATACAACTCGCCCGTATACTTGTGGATCGGATTAAAGACACGCACGTCAATTCCTGCTTTTTGTAACATCGTCGAAAAATATTTACCCGTTCGGATCGCTGCACCAAAGTCATCATACAAAAACTTTACTTCAACGCCCTGTGCTACTTTCCGTTTTAATATTTCAAACGTTTTATCCCACAAAGCTCCTTCAGCAACGATAAAAAAGTCGATCAAAATATAGTCTTCTGCCTGTTCTAACGCCGCAAAAATATCTTCAAACGCATCTTCTCCCATCGGGTAATACTTCACATCGTTTGCCGCAGACAATGGGAATTCTGCCGTCTCCATGTACTTAACCATACGACCTGCCACAGGATTTTCCCGCAAAAACTTCTGATATGCCTGCTCATCGTGTATCAAGAACTGATTTCCATAAGAAATCTGTCGCAAGATATGCTGATCCAACTTCTTTTTGTTACGGCTGGATCTTCCCCACAGATAATACATTACAAATCCACTGATCGGCAGGATCAACGCTAATGCGATCCAAGCCTGCCGATACGCCGGGCTTTGACTGCTATTGATCAGCGTCAGCATGGCGATCACCGCAACAATCTCCAATATAAAGTAGAAATACACTGTTTGATTTTGTAGCAGTAATGGGAGCATTATTATCATTACAAACTGGATCAAAACGATAAATGCTGTCAATATGATGCGCAAAAATCCGGATAAATTATTTTGGATCCGTCCTTTTAGCCCTCGTAAATGCTTGTAATGTTCCTCTCCTCTGCGAAACATATCTGCATCACGTTCTCTCCGTTTACGCATCCATCTTTCATAACTGCTATCCGATGGAGTTTTCTTCATAAACACCCTCCATTCCAATTCGTTCCTGCCGAATTGCAAATATTACCATTCTCTGCCGCACTGCAAATATCACCATTCTTTGCCGCACCACAGAGACCATTATCATCATTACTCACTTCTGCATATTAGTATACTCGAATTGCTCAAAAAACTCAAATGGTCTATAATGTCCTCAAACGATGTTTCACAAACGGAGGAATCGAATGAAAACCATTACAGATACGATTACATTAGCACTTCCGGCTGTTGCATTTCCTATGGCTCCGGAACGTATTTTATTTTTTGATATTGAAACCACGGGGCTGTCGCCACGTGCATCTTCCCTATATTTGATCGGTACCATACACGCTTCCGGTGCAGACAAATATACGATCACACAATGGTTCGCCGACACATCTGCCAGTGAGCAGGAAATGCTAACATGCTTTCTGGAGCAATTAGAACATTATGATGGCCTGTGCCATTTCAATGGACGCACCTTTGATATCCCCTATATTTTGAATAAATGCGACAAATATCACATCACACCTTCTTCCCATTGTCAGGAAATCTTATCCGATACAACGCAGACAAGATCGTTTGATATGCTGCTGCAGTTACGACCGTTAAAGAAGCTGTTTGGTTTGGCACATGGTGCACAAAAAGACTGGGAACAGTTTATTGGCATTGACCGAGAAGATATTTATTCCGGCGGAGATCTCATCCAGGTATACAGCAGCTACCGCCAAGATCTGCTGCTTCACCCGGAACAAGCGGCTGCCAAAGAACATCTGTTGCTCTTGCATAATCACGATGACCTGATCGGTATGCTCCACTTAGTAAAAGTTCTGACCTACCGACTGCTCTTGACACGCAAAAAAGAATCGCCTGCCCGGATCGAACACGCCACACTATTAGAACGCCGCCCCGGCTGCAGCGCGGCTACGATCTCGTTTGAACTGTCGGCGGCCGTTCCCCGCAAAGTCCATGTCACAGCACCGATTCCTTGGCCAAAACTATTCCGGGGCCAACCGCAAAAAGAGTTGGAACTTACCTTGGAGCACTGTCTGGGATTGTTGACGATACCTTGTGTTCATGAAGAATTGAAATATTTTATTCCGGATTACAAAAATTATTATTACCTGCCGGAAGAGGACACTGCCATCCACCGCAGTGTGGCAGAGTTTGTCGACAAAGCACATCGCAAGGCAGCAACTGCTGCAACCTGTTATGTCCGAAAGACCGGCGATTTTATTCCCTCTGTTTCCGGCAAAATAGACTGTGACGGATTATTGCTGTTTCAGCAAGAGCATCGTGACAAGTTATGTTTTGCAGCACTTCCGGAACCTGCTTCAGAAGATGATGGTTCCTCATGGCTCCCTGCTTATGTTGCAGCACAGCTTGGCTGCTTTTTATAAATAGACCGCCGTACAGCTTGGCTGTTTTAACAAATATATCACTGTACAGCTTGATTACGTTAACAAATATATCATCCCACAGCTTGATTACTTTAATTTAAAGTGCCAAAAGGACTTTTGACACCTTAATCTCTAATAGCAAAAAAACCGATACGTTTCCGTATCGGTTTTTTATTTCATGTACTATATGGAATGTCCATTATTCAGCGTTTGCAAGAATCTCTTTCTTATTGTAAGATCCACAAGCCTTGCATACTCTGTGTGGCATCATTAAAGCACCACATTTGCTGCATTTTACCAAGTTTGGTGCAGACATTTTCCAATTAGCTCTTCTCTTATCTCTTCTAGACTTAGAAGATTTATTTTTAGGGCAAATAGACATTTCTTTCCACCTCCTATTTGTAATCCATTTCCTTTTGCAACACTTTCTCGATTATATCAACTCACGATTGCTTTGTCAACAATTTTTTTGTGAATCTTATTTGCAGACCAGACGAGCTGTCTCTCTGGCAATAGCAAGCTCCTCATTAGTTGGTACCACCCATACCTGAGCCGCACTGTCATCGGTAGAGATCTTACGCTCATCACCGCGTACTGCATTTGCCTCAACATCCAGCTTGATACCAATCGCAGCTAAACCTTCAACGATCTTGGCACGAAGCTCTAAGTTGTTCTCACCAACACCTGCTGTCAGGGCAATGGCATCTACTCCGCCAAGTGCCATATAATATGCACCGATATACTTGATCACACGATATACCATGACATCTAACGCATTGATCGCATCCTGATTGCCACCCTGTGCAGCTTCTACAAGATCACGATAATCATTGGATAAGCCGGACAATCCAAGAGCACCGGACTTCTTATTCAAGATTGTTGTCATTTCCTGTACCGTGATATTTTCTTTCTGACAGATAAACTCAATGATGGCAGGATCCATATCACCGGAACGCGTTCCCATCATCAGTCCCTCTAATGGTGTCATACCCATGCTGGTATCTACAGACTTACCATCTTTGATCGCGGAAATGCTTGCACCACTTCCGATATGGCAAATGATCATACGGGAATTGTTAATATCCAGTCCTGCAAGTTCTGCCAGTCTCTTGGATACGAAGCTATGACTGGTTCCATGGAAACCATAGCGACGAACACCGTATTTCTCATAATATTCCTTTGGAAGAGCGTACAAATATGCCTTGGATGGCATTGTCTGATGAAATGCTGTATCAAATACCACAACATTCGGCACGCCCGGCATAACTTCCTGACATGCACGAACACCCAGCAGATTGGCCGGGTTATGTAATGGAGCCAGATCATTACACGTTTCAATCTGTTTGATAATCTCTTCATTTATAATAACGGAAGAAGAAAATTTCTCCCCACCATGTACCATTCGATGGCCAATTGCGCCGATCTCATCTAAGGAGGTCAACACTCCAATTTCCTTATCCAACAAAGTATCCAATACTTTCTTGATCGCAACTTCATGATCCGGCAGATCAATCTCCTGCTTGATCTTATCTCCGTTTACTTTGTAGATCAAGGCTCCGTCAAGTCCAATTCTCTCACAAAGTCCTGAAGCAGCCACTTCTTCTGTCTCGGAATCGATCAACTGAAACTTAAGAGAGGAACTTCCGCAATTAACTACTAAAATTTTCATCTTAAACCTCATTTCTGTGCACACGTTTTTCGTATAAGATTTGGTCGGGTGCACTCTGGCTCAAATCTTGTAAATGGAATGTGAATCCATACAAAAGTATACTTGATTCATTTTTCTTTGTCTAGTATTATTGAGAAAAACGTGTGTTTTAATATCACAACATCAGAAAGGCAGACACGATATGAAAGCAGTTGGAATCATTGCAGAATATAATCCATTTCATAATGGTCATAAATACCAGATCGAGCAGGCACGCCGCATGACAGACGCCGATTATGTTATCGTTGTAATGAGCGGTTCTTTTGTGCAGCGTGGCACCCCTGCCTGGACGGATAAATATTTGCGGACACAGATCGCACTGGAATGTGGCGCCGATATGGTATTTGAACTGCCGACCGCCTATGCCACTGCCAGTGCGAAGGATTTTGCATTTGGCGGAGTCAGCCTTTTGCAGGGATTAGGCTTTGTCGATACCCTTTGCTTTGGATCAGAATGCGGTGATATTCATGCGTTATGGAACGCCGCGCAGTTTCTCGCTGATCCCGGAGAAGCCTTTGAGACTACGATCCGTGAACTGGTCGGCAAGGGGTTATCCTATCCGGCTGCCAGAGCACAGGCATATGCGATGCATGCTCCAACAGACGATATAGCACATCCACAACACATAGACATGGATAGCACGCCAGACAACAGCAGTACGGCGTCCTATTTGCTGCAATCTCCAAATAATATTTTAGGTATTGAATATTTGCTGGCACTGAAACAGTTACACAGCAAGATCATACCGGTGACGATCGCTCGAAAGGATCACGGCTATCATGAAACAACCGCCAAGGATAAATATCTTTCAGCAACCGGTATTCGTGACTATTTTCTGACTCAGGGCAAGATTCCTGTCGACTATCTTCCCGCAGAAGCAGTCAATATATTGCAAGCGGCAAGAAACCATTATCCGGTTACATTAGATGACTTTTCGGAAATGTTGTACTATAGACTGTCCACTTGTTCCCCGGAAAACATGACTCGCTGCGCAGATGTTTCGGACGCTCTTGCTGCCCGCATCCACAATCTTCTGCCAAAGTACAAAACAGCTTCTGATTTTATCGAGCTGCTCAAGACGAAGCAGTATACTCATAGCCGCATCAGCCGCGCTTTACTCCATCTGCTGCTTCATACTACCGGCGAACAGACCAAACTCCCGGTCAGTTATGGCAATCTGCTTGGTTTTCGCGGCTCTGCCAGCGGACTACTGCGTCAGGTCAATGATTTTCCGATCATTACAAAAAAAGCCGATGCACTCTGTCAGTTTCATAAACTGACAGAGGCATCGGCAAAGCATGCTATTTCTCTTTGGAACACAGACTTACTGGCTGACAACTTATACCGTCAATGCCTGCTGCACAAAACAGGCTGTGCACTGCCGGACTGCTATCATGCCCCACTGATCATTCCGCGGTATCCTCTTTGCTGATCGTGAGACTTGCTGTACGATCATCGGAATTGCAATAGTTTTGAATATAGTATGCGCGTCCGGCTGTAAGCGCTACATTCATGGTTATATTTTTCTCATATACCCAACTGTTCGTAGTGCTGTTATAGATCTGATTGGATTTACTAAATGCTGTAGTGATCAAGTCATCCATTGTATATACATTGATCGAAGTGTATTCCTGATCTGACGAATCCATCGTAATCGTATAGGTTCCAGTCTCCGCCGGAATAAATTTCATGTAATCATTGGCCGGAACTGAAGCAGTATTGTCAAGCGAGAGTGAACCATAAACTTTTGAGGATTCACCTTTGGTAAGTTTGACAGTACGATTTCCTCCTACACCAAATGTAGCCGTATATTCTACAAATTTCTTCGTTGCGTTTATCGAATAAGTTCCTTTTTTCAAAAATAATGTTTTTCCATATCCTAGATAATCTCTGTCACTGTCATACCACGAACAAGTCAGATCATCTGAGCCGCAGGATAATAATACTTTATACAACGCAAGTTTGAAATTGACGGTTGCACCATTCTTGCCAACATTCTTACTGCTTACGGTCTGCCGAACATCATTTTTAGATGCATAAAATTTATAGAGAACCGATGGATATACGATCATATTATAGTCGCCTGACTTCATCTTGGCATTACCATAACTATCAGTATCTCCATTCGAATAACTATATCCATAGCAGGCGTTTCGATAATACTTGTTATTATCATTCTTAAAAGAAGCCACCACACTCACATTATCAATTCCGGTTCCATCTGCAGCAAGTACACGCCCGGATACTTTCACACCATTCACTGCATTGACTGCCAATGTTCCCTTATTGATATGTCCCTTGGTGTCTTTTACCTGATAAGCTACACTATAATTGCGAGCCGGCAGGTATAACTTCTTATCTCCTTTGTCATCATAACGATAACTGTCAAACACAATGTCACCGCTATTGAAACTAATATATTTGTTGGTATTAGATGGTAATGTATACGTATAAGCACCGGAGCCACCTACGGTATATACCTCAAAATATTCAGAAGAGTTGTCATTGGCCAGGATCACCCTTCCACCAGCTTCAATATAGCTGAACATTACGCTGGAGCTACCAATATAACAACTATATTTCTGCACCAGTTTTTTACCTTTTTCATCTTTTGCCGTAAGTGTCATAATACTTGCCTTGGCAGTCTTTAAGGTTCCCTCCAATTTGAAATAATCGCCTTGCGCCTTGGCAGTCAAACCATTTGGTACACCGGTGATCTTCATGCTATTTAAATAACCGGTGTGACTCTGTGTAAATCCCACGGAACGTTCTATCGTGTCTCCAACAACCCCCGTAAAGTATCTGGCTTCTGCATTTTTTGTATAATAATATTGTGTTTGGCCTGATTTATTACCCGGTAATGCAGATACCGTTACCTGTACATAATCACCATCCTCAATACAATTTAAATCGTATGTGGTGTTATCATCAGTAGCTAAGCCTACCTCATACACCTTAGAGCTGAGCTTTGTTACACTTGCAACGCGCAGGGCGTATGCAAACTGTCCTGCCCCGTCTGCTTTCTTGCGAACCACAAAGTTAGATGCTTTTAAGGCTTTCGCTGCCGTCAAATTTACGCGCACTGTCTTGCCATCTAATGCAGCGACAGAAGCAACGCCAGCTTTCTTAGCTGTCTTTTTGGTAACTTTTACAGTCCAAACCTTCTTTTTCTTACCATATTTTGCAGTAATCTTGGTCGTACCTGCCTTTTTGGCTTTTACGACTCCCTTCTTGGATACGGCTGCAACTTTTTTCTTGCTGGTCTTCCATTTGATCTTGGTCTTTTTAGAAATGCCCTTGACTTTTAATGTTTTCTTACTGCCAACTTTCAACGAAATCGTATTCTTAGATTTCTTATTCGATTTCTTGCTTGATTTCTTGCTTGATTTCTTACCAGCTTTTTTAGCTGCTGTCTTCTTGGCTGCACTTACTGTTTGTGTGCTCATTGGCACGGAAGTGGCCGCCAACGCAATCGCAATGCCAACTGCCATTACTTGTTTTGCAATCTTTTTCATTTTGATCCTCCATAAATAATATTTGTTATCTCTGCAAATAATACTGCGAAAAAATTTCCGCAATTTGCACTAACACTATCATTATACTCTCTCAATTTCTTTAGCGCAATGTCTTTTATTATCAAAAAAGGCGCCTTCCGAAGAAGACGCCCTCTTTATTTTATTTGGATGATTACAAATTATTTGTATAATTCAACCAACTTCTGTAAGTGCTCATAACGAGCCTTTGCAGCTTCCTCAGATTCCTTGAAGAGTCTGTCAGCACGCTCTGGGAATGGTTTGATCAGACGAGTATAACGAGCCTCGTTATTCAGGAATGCCTGATAATCGTCAAAGTTTACACCCTTCTCAGATGTGAATGTGAACGGATTCTTGCCCTCAGCCTTATTGGAAGGATTGAAGGAGAAGAGATTCCAGTAACCAGCTTTCACTGCTTTCTTCATCTCATCCTGGCAGTGGTTCATACCACCCTTAGCGATTCCGTGAAGCTCACATGGTGCATAACCGATGATCAATGATGGTCCCGGATATGCCTCTGCCTCTGCAATTGCCTTAACAGCCTGTGCAGGGTTAGCACCAAGTGCGATCTGAGCAACATATACATAACCATAGCTCATCGCGATCTCAGCAAGTGACTTCTTACCGATCTCTTTACCGGCAGCTGCGAACTGGCAAACCTCACCGATATTAGAAGCCTTAGAAGCCTGTCCACCTGTATTAGAATACATCTCTGTATCGAATACCATAACGTTTACGTTTTCACCGGATGCTAATACATGGTCTAATCCACCGAAACCGATATCATATGCCCATCCATCACCACCGAAGATCCATACGGACTTCTTACCGAGGTAATCTTTCTTAGCAAGTGCAGCCTTAGCGTTCTCGCATCCGGCAGCTGCTGCTTTCTCTAACTCAGCAACCAAAGCATCTGTAGCTGCTACGTTAGCCTTTGTATCTTCTTTAGTCTCCATGAATGCATCGAATGCAGCTTTCAACTCTGCAGGTGCCTTATCAGACTCTGCACAAGCCTTTACATTCTCGATAGCCTGATCACGTAAGTACTTCTGACCTACATACATACCAAGACCATGCTCTGCGTTGTCCTCGAACAAGGAGTTAGACCAAGCCGGACCCTTCTTCGTATCCTTATTTACAGTATAAGGAGAAGTTGCTGCCGGGTTACCCCAGATAGAAGAACATCCTGTTGCATTGGAGATGTACATCTGCTCACCAAAGAGCTGTGTAATCAATCTAGCATATGAAGTCTCTGCACAACCTGCACAGCTTCCTGAGAACTCAAGGAGTGGCTGGTTAAACTGGCTACCCTTAGGTGTTGTATCAGCGAATCCGCTGTCTTTCTTACCAACATTAGCTACTAAGTAGTCGAATACCGGCTGCTCATCTGCCTGAGACTCCTGAGGTACCATCTTGATAGCACCATCAGCTGCCTTAGGACATACTGTAATACACTCACCACATCCCATACAATCCAAAGGAGATACGCTCATTGTGAACTTATATTCTCCAGCCTTTGGCTTAGTATCGGAAAGTTTAATATTAGAAGGTGCTGCTTTCACCTCATCCTCGCTCAGCAAGAATGGACGGATCGTTGCATGAGAACATACAAATGCACAGTTGTTACACTGAATACATGTATCCGGATCCCATACCGGAACGGTTACTGCAGTACCACGTTTTTCATAAGCGGAAGCTCCTGTTACGAACTGACCATCTGCAATATCAGCAAATGCGGATACCGGAAGGCTGTCACCATCCATCTTGGAGATCGGCTCAAGAAGCTTGTTGACCATATCAACAACCTCTTTACGTCCTGTCTTCTCCTTAGCTGGAGCATCTGGTGCAGGATTTTTCCAAGAATCCGGAACTTCTACTTTGTGTACAGCGTCAACACCGGCATCAATTGCCTTGTAGTTCATCTCTACGACAGCGTCACCCTTCTTAGAATAAGACTTCTTAGCTGCCTGCTTCATGAACTCAACAGCTTCATCGATCGGCATAACGTCTGCTAATTTAAAGAATGCGGACTGTAAGATCGTGTTAGTACGTTTACCCATACCGATCTCGATTGCCTTATCGATCGCGTTGATCGTGTAAAGCTGAATGTTGTTATCAGCGATATATTTCTTAGCCTCTGCGTTCAAATGATGATCTAACTCTTCATCACTCCACTGGCAGTTGATCATGAATACTCCGCCCGGCTTAACATCCTGTACCATCTTCATACCCTGTGTTACATATGCAGGATTGTGGCATGCTACGAAGTCAGCCTGATTAATATAGTATGGGCTCTTGATCGGGTTATCACCAAAACGTAAGTGAGAAATGGTAACACCACCGGTCTTCTTAGAGTCATACTGGAAGTATGCCTGAATGTACTTGTCTGTATGGTCACCGATGATCTTTGTAGAGTTCTTATTAGCACCTACTGTACCATCTCCACCAAGACCCCAGAACTTGCACTCTTTTGTACCAGGTGCGGATGTGATAGGAGCCGGCTTAACCTCTGGCAAGCTCAAGTTTGTTACATCATCGACAATACCGATTGTGAAACGAGCCTTAGGAGCATCCTTCTCCAACTCTTTGTATACTGCAAATACAGATGAAGGAGGAGTATCTTTAGAACCAAGACCGTAACGACCACCTGTTACCACGATATCATTTAATCCTGCCTCGCGAAGAGTAGTAACTACATCGAGGTACAATGGCTCACCAAGAGAACCAGGCTCTTTCGTACGATCAAGTACAGCGATCTTCTTAGCAGTCTTAGGAATCACCTTAAGAATTGCCTCTGAAGACCATGGACGATACAAACGAACTTTGATCAAACCAACTTTCTCGCCCTTAGCTGTTAAGTAATCAATAACTTCCTCAGCTACGTCACAGATGGATCCCATTGCGATAATAACACGGTCTGCATCTGCTGCACCATAGTAGTTGAACAGATCATAATCTGTACCTAATTTTTCATTTACTTTCTTCATGTACTTCTCAACAACTGCCGGAAGTTCATCATAAGCCTTGTTACAAGCCTCACGATGCTGGAAGAATACATCACCGTTCTCGTGAGTACCACGAGCTGCCGGATGCTCTGGGTTCAATGCATGTGCACGGAACTCTTCAACTGCGTCCATAGGACACATATCTTTCAGATCTTCATAATCCCATTTCTCGATCTTCTGAATCTCATGGGATGTACGGAAACCATCAAAGAAGTTGATGAAAGGTACTTTACCCTCTAATGCAGCAAGATGTGCTACCGGGCTTAAATCCATAACTTCCTGTGGATTTGTCTCTGCTAACATTGCGAAACCTGTCTGACGACAAGCATATACATCACTGTGATCACCGAAAATATTCAAAGAATGTGTAGATACGGTACGTGCAGATACGTGGAATACACTAGGTAACTGCTCACCAGCGATTTTGTACATATTAGGGATCATAAGTAAAAGACCCTGAGATGCGGTAAATGTAGTTGTAAGTGCACCTGCTGCAAGGGAACCATGTACGGTACCTGCTGCACCTGCCTCAGACTCCATTTCTACCACTTTAACTGTGTTTCCAAAGATGTTCTTCTGTCCTGCTGCAGACCACTGATCAACAGAATCTGCCATCGGGCTGGAAGGTGTGATAGGATAGATACCTGCTACTTCTGTGTAGGCATACGCCACGTGTGCTGCAGCGGTATTTCCATCCATAGACTGTTTTGCTCTAGCCATTTTTGAATTATCCTCCTTAATTTATGAATTCTGTGAGATATTTTATCACTAAGCATCCAAAAAGTAAAGAATTTCAATGTAGATTTTGTCGAATTTACACGCTTTTTACGATAAAAGATCGATATAAATAAGTATATTTTCTCATTTGAACCGCTATTTGATCATTTTTCTCAATAAATTTTTATTTCTTACCATTTATGTAGGAAATAGCCTGTAAAATGGCGGAAAGACGAGCAAATCTTGTCATTTTCAACCACGGAACCCGCAATTTTTCAATTGACGATTTACACGACTTCTTTTACAATAAAAAATTGTGTGACTATGTATGGCAGATTTGACAAACTATTTGTCCTGCCAAAAACAACAAAATAAAATACGCTTTGCAGCAAATGTCAAAGCAGAAGGAGGAAAAATATGGGAAAAACCTATGTTAAAAAAGTGATGTCACCGGAGCAGCTATTAAGCGAATATCCACTTCCGGAAGCCCACAAACAGTTAAAAGCACAAAGAGATGAGGAGATTAAAAAAGTCTTTACCGGTGAATCTGACAAATTTTTAGTAATCATTGGTCCTTGTTCTGCTGACAACGAAGATTCTGTATGTGATTATATTGGCCGTTTGGCAAAGGTTCAGGATAAAGTTAAAGATAAGATCCTTATCATTCCAAGAATCTATACCAACAAGCCTCGTACTACCGGGGAGGGTTATAAAGGAATCGTTCATCAGCCGGATCCGGAAAAAGCACCCGATCTCGCTGAAGGTCTGATCGCTATGCGCAAGATGCATCTTCGCTCTATCGCTGAAACTCATTTATTTGCAGCAGATGAGATGCTCTATCCTGAAAACTGGCCATATCTTTCTGATATCTTATCTTATGTTGCCATTGGTGCACGTTCTGTAGAGAATCAGCAGCATCGTCTGACCGCCAGCGGTATTGATATTCCTTGCGGCATGAAGAATCCAACCAGTGGTACTTACAGCATTATGCTCAACTCTTGTATCGCTGCTCAGGGAAGTCATACATTTATGTATCGCGGATGGGAAGTTAAGACAGATGGCAATCCGTATGCACATACTATTTTGCGCGGTGCCGTTAATAAACATGATCAGAGCAAGCCTAATTATCATTATGAAGATATGATCCGTCTGGCAGAAATGTACAGTAAACTTAACCTAAAGAATCCGGCCTGCATCGTTGATGCTAACCATTCAAATTCTAATAAGTGCTACTACGAGCAGCCAAGGATCGTTTATGAAGTATTACACAACCGTAATGTTTCAGATGAGATCAAGAAATTAGTCAAAGGTGTTATGATCGAAAGCTATATTGAACCGGGCAACCAGAAGATCGGTGATGGTGTTTATGGCAAATCTATCACAGATCCTTGCCTTGGATGGGATGAAAGTGAAAAGCTGATCTATAATATTGCTGACCGCTTATAATATTTATCATAATATATGATTTCTTTCAAAAACTGCCACTCTGACAAAAACGTTAGAGTGGCAGTTCTTGTATTTTTCCTGTGCCGTGTGCAAATAAATACAACTCATTGGCACGTATCTGTCCAAGCACCGGCGTCTCATATTGTTCACTGTGCCACACTTCCTTAAACCCTATCGCGGCATTATAATTCAATAAAACATACCGATACGTCGATTTTTCCGGATTCCACACACATAATCCAATATAACCGCGTCGGTTATCCACGATCACATTTTCCTGCGGTCGATTTTGAGGATATATTTTGGACTGCTGCTCCCCGGTATCTGATCGCATACACAAAGTCACTTCTTTCCCAAAGTCTATATTCACCTGCAAATTTAAATCTCTATCATAAGGAACTAATGTATGATCTGATCCTTGAACTTGTTGATACCATTTATTTTTTTGCAATGCTTTATCTCCATTGACGGTATCCTCTTTCGTCTTTGGCGAATTCTTTGGCTCTTTAAGCTGCCACCGGGCAGCGTATAACCGATATCTTGTCCTGCATCCCAAATATAGGCTTATAGCAGACGGCTTGTCCTTTTGTTTAGTCACAACCCACAGATATTCTCCCGACAGGTTGGTTCCCATCAAACTGCCTTGCTGCTCATAGGTTTGCTCTTCCACAGGTTTCTGCGGATCCGATACCTCGTAAACCGTTGTCCGTATCTGTTTTTTCTCATGAATATCTTGTATAATATACACTCGCGCGCCATACTTCCAAAAAATCGTCGGATGTGAGAATTGCTTTTCATATACTTTTGCAACACCATTGCTATCGGTGCGGTAAATACCGAATAATGCACCTCCCGACGTATCCTGCTGCACAATATAGCTATAATCCCCCTCGGATTCTGCTTTATCTGCAAACACAAAAGAGGCTTCTGGCACTTGGTCCGGCTTAACCGCCTGGTTCTTTCTTGAAAATATGATCATAAAACAGACAGCAGTCACTAGGACTGCTGCCATAATAATAATGTATTTGATTCGTTTCATTTATTCCAAACCTTTTAAGAAACTTTCGATACGATCCAGGCCCTTTTCGATCTGCTCAATAGAGATTGCATAGGACAAGCGCAAATGATCGTCAAAACCAAAGTCAGCGCATGGTACAACTGCGGTGTTATACTCATTGATCAAAATCTCTGCCATGCGTGCTACCGTACCGACTTTCTCACCCTGGTAAGACTTATCTAATACTTCACCGGCATCAACAAATACATAAAATGCACCCATTGGCTCGATGCAGCTGACAAGCGGCATCTTCTGGATTCTCTCATACATGTATTTGCGTCTCTTATCAAATTCATCATGCATTGCTGCAACAGAGTCCTGTGGGCCGTTTAATGCTTCTACGGTTGCTTTCTGTGCAATGGAGTTTGGATTAGAAGTCTGATGACTCTGTACACTACCCATCATCTTCGCAATTTCTTTGGAAGATCCGGTATAACCGATTCTCCAGCCAGTCATCGCATAGCTCTTTGCCACACCACTGCAAGTGATTGTTCTGTCATAAATATCTTTACCAAGAGATGCAATGCTGACATGCTTCTGCTCGCCATAAACGAGATTCTCATACATCTCATCAGCAACTACATAGAAATCGTTTGCAACAACAACTTCTGCAATTGCACGAAGCTCTTCCTCTGTATACAACATACCGGTTGGGTTATTTGGTGTATTTAATACAAGAGCTTTGGTCTTGTCTGTGATCGCAGCCTTAAGATCATCTACGGTCAGCTTGTAGTTCTGCTCCTTGGTTGTCTTTACAATAACCGGAACACCTCCTGCAAGCTTTACGATCTCCGGATAGCTCAACCAGAACGGAGCCGGAATGATCACTTCATCGCCCGGATTGATCAATGCTGTAAATATATTTGTCAAAGAATGCTTGCCACCATTGCTGATCACAATCTGATCCGGTGCATAGTCCAGATTGTTAAAGCTCTTGAATTTCTTAGAAATTGCCTCTTTCAACTCATTTGTTCCAGAAGCAGGCGTATACTTCGTAAAGCCACTCTTAATCGCATCAATAGCAGCATTGCAGATATTTTCCGGTGTATTAAAATCCGGTTCACCTGCACCAAATCCTACTACATCTTTGCCCTGTGCCTTTAATTCCTTTGCCTTAGCAGTGATTGCCAACGTGGATGACGGCTTAACTGCTGCTGCTTTCTTTGATAATTCTAATGACATAGTCATTCTCCTTTCATTGATTCCCATTACTCTTTTGGTGAGATCTTGTCAAATCCGCACAAGCTCGCCTCGGCACATCATATCACAAAAGTATACTTGCGTCAATGTATAATTGTATACAATTGTTCAATCCGGACCATTCTGCATCTCTCATGCATTTCTACTGACCAACCGTAATATTGGCACCCTCTTCTTTTTCCCCCTTGGTTGCGAGTGTACTACCATAAATAAACTTCTGCATTTTATTGACACTCTTAGACAACGGATCCGGCAAAATGATCGACATCTTTCTGGCACGAGTGATCTTATACCCGCCCTCCACAGGAACATTGAGCGTATAGATCTTTTTGTTCTGATCCCGCACCTGTACTGCCATCGCAATATAGTTGACCAGATCTTCTTTTTTGATATTGGTCGTAAGCATCGGCAGGATCTTCGGTATCATAGCAACCAGTTCCAGTGTTGACTTGTCGATCACACGTTTATAAAGTGCTGTCATGACCGTACGATGCCGAAGTGTTCTTGCAAAATCACCGCATTCTCCATCACGCATAACATAACGCACACGTGCAAAACCAAGGGCTTGATTCCCGTTCATATGATTTTTACCAACCGTCAACGTATGGTTAGATGTGTCTGATATATAATTTGTACTGTTTAAGTATTTGACCTCTTGTTCGTCCAGCGTAATATCAATGCCACCAACAGCATCCACAATTTTTTGAAATGAATCAAAATTAACCAATACATAACCATCTACTGCGATACCAAAATTTTTCTTGATCGTTTTGATCAAAGTTTTCATACCACCATTATGGTACGCCGCATTGATCTTATTGTCCGAAAATCCCGGTATCTGCACATACGAATCACGCATAATAGAAGTTAACTTAAGCTGATTGTCCTTTTGATTGATCGTAGCGATCATAATACTATCTGTGCGACCTCTTCCACCACCAATACTCTCTTCACCACACAACAAAATATTGATAACATCTTTGTTGGTAGAGACGCTCTCTGCACTATCTAAATGAATACTATTCGGATCCAACTCTTCCAAATTACCGGTATTTTCATCGGTATCAAAATATTCCTTTGCAGCCGGGGTATCATTATCTTCTAATCCTTTGATATTCATTTGATGGTAATAATACGTAAATGCGCCATATGCGATCCCCCCAAGCAAAATAACAGCGATCAGAATACCGATCAATATTTTGGACCATAAGGGCAGTCTTTTTTTATCTGCCGATTTTATTTTATTATTCACTCTAATCCTCCATGTGCCTGACAATCCCTAAATCCGGAATCATCAGGCACAATTCATATACATGATTCTTTTTGTCACTGACCGCTTAGTTTTTAAAGCTGTGAATTGGTGCCGGGATGCGTCCACCACGATTAATAAACTCTTCACAATCAAAAGCATTCACCGGCATTACCGGTGCATATCCAAGCAATCCACCAAATTCAACTGTTTCTCCGACTTTTTTGCCAATAACCGGGATCAATCGAACTGCTGTTGTCTTCTGGTTGACCATACCGATCGCCATCTCATCCGCAATGATGCCGGATATCGTTGTCGCTTTGGTATCGCCAGGTATAGCGATCATATCCAGACCTACAGAACATACGCAAGTCATTGCCTCTAATTTTTCTAAGGTCAAAGCTCCCTCCGTCACTGCATCGATCATTCCCTGATCCTCGCTGACCGGAATAAAGGCTCCACTTAATCCACCTACATAAGAGGAAGCCATAACGCCACCCTTTTTCACTTGATCGTTTAACAACGCTAATGCTGCTGTCGTTCCCGGTGCACCGGCCTTTTCCAGACCCATTTCCACGAAAATATCTGCAATGCTGTCGCCAATTGCCGGAGTCGGAGCCAAAGAAAGATCAATGATTCCAAATGGAATACCAAGTCTCTCTGATGCTTCTCTTGCGACCAACTGGCCAACACGTGTAATCTTAAACGCTGTCTTCTTGACTGTATTACAAAGTGTTCCAAAATCTGTTCCATGAACGGACTCCAATGCCTTGCGCATAACACCCGGTCCACTGACACCAACGTTAATTATCTCATCTGCCTCCGTAACACCATGGAAAGCACCCGCCATAAACGGATTGTCATCCGGTGCATTACAAAATACAACTAATTTAGCACAGCCAATGCTGTCTTTCTCTTTGGTTGCTTCTGCTGTCTGCAAAATGATCTCGCCCATCATTTTTACTGCATCCATATTAATTCCGGTCTTTGTAGATCCCAAATTCACGGAACTGCAGACAAAATCTGTTGTTGCAAGAGCCTCTGGGATCGACTGGATCAAAAGTTCATCACTCTTCGTCATTCCTTTAGACACCAGGGCACTGTACCCACCGATAAAGTTGACACCTACCGTTTTGGCTGCCTTGTCCAGAGTCTGTGCAATACGCACATAATCCTGCGGTGTTTTACATGCGGATGCACCAACTAAAGCGATCGGAGTTACCGAAATTCTTTTATTTACAATTGGAATACCAAACTCTTTCTCGATTGCCTTTCCTGTTTCGACAAGATCTTTTGCAACCGTTGTAATACGATTGTATATCTTGTCGATCAAACGATCCAAATCGTTATCGCAGCAGCTAAGCAAGCTAATGCCCAGCGTAATTGTACGCACATCCAGATTTTCTTTTTCTATCATATCATTGGTTTCTAAAACCTCATGTATGTTAATCATAGTATCCTCCATTTCTGTCATTAAATACGATGCATTTTGTCAAAAATATCTTCACGCTGTGCCTTGATAACGCAGCCCATTTCTTCCCCAATCTGCTCTAACTCATCAACAACGACACCAAATTCTTTGGCGCAGTCTTCCAGATCTACAATCATCATCATATTAAAAAAGCCACCCACGATCGTCTGTGAGATATCCAAAATATTAATGGTGTTGTTTGCCAGATATGTGCATACCTTTGCAATGATCCCTACGCTATCTTTACCTACTACGGTTACTACTGTTTTTTTCATGATGTCCTCCATTTCCATACATGATCTGTATGTCTTTTTATATTGTAACAAGCTGTGATGGCTTGTCCCTCTCGGCTACTTGTAACTGAAATGGAACTTCTTTAGAGCCCATTTCCTCCCATATCTGGCATCGTACTGCTTCATATGCCAATGCCGGATAATTGTTCTCTTTGGATAAATGTGCCAAAAATGCATATTTCAAATGATCCCCCATCAAACTGCATAACAGCCGTCCGGAGTCCTCATTGGACAAATGTCCCCATTCTCCCAAAATACGACGCTTGAGCGGATACGGATAATGTCCTGCCTCCAACATACTGATGTCGTGATTTGCTTCAATCAGCAACACATCGCTGTCCTCTAAATGATCTACAATGTAGTCATCGTACACCCCCAGATCGGTTGCCATGCTGACCTTTTGCCCGTCTGCTTCCACAGTATAACATACCGGATCAGCGGCATCATGTGACATTTTGTATGGCATGATCTGCATATCACCCATTCCTACCGGTTGATCTGCATAAAGTTGAAATAGATTTTCTCTTTTTATGACATTTTTTTTATCCTTTTCACAGATTTGATCTAATGTGCCTCCCGTTGCATAGATCGGCACTTCAAATTGCTTTGCCATCATGGGTATTCCTTGAATATGATCTGAATGCTCATGTGTCACAAAAATGCCGTCTAACTGCTCCGGTTCGACGCCAATACTGTGTAGTCCCTCCACAATTCTTTTCCGGCTAATGCCGGCATCTATCAATATGTTTGTTTTCTCTGTGCCGACATAAATACAGTTTCCACTGCTTCCGCTGGCTATACTGCAAACTTTCATGATATTACTACATTCCTTTCTCCACCGCATACTTTACGCCCAGAGTTACTAAAGTCCTAACGGGTAACCCAGCGCAGGATAACGGCATCGTGTTCTGCTAAAGGCTGGCTGAATTCTGCATCCATACCATTTATCTTAATCTCCATATAATCGCCATGCGCCTTACTGGTGTCAATCGGGTAAATATCTAACACATCCACTAATATATAATGTGTCTTTCCACGCAACGCATAAGGTTCGCCGTTCACCGTGATCGCAAAATCTTTCTCCGGATCAAAGCTCTGACTCTTCTGCTCATCTGTGATATTCTCTGTGTTTACTGTTTCTGACGATTGACTTTCATCTGTTGTATCACTGACAGGCATCGGTTCGTGCGATCGGTCTATAGCTGCCATATCACTGCTGCTCATGGATTCCTGCGGCACAGCTTCCGTCTCATGAAACTTGTCCGTTATTTGGCAATCTACCGAGAAATTCTCGTATACCTTTGTCTGCAGATTCGCCGGAACATGATTGACAAGTACTTCCCCCTCCGCAGCAATATCCATAAAGTCTAACAGCTGTTCCAATGTGTAATATGGCAATATCTCAATCTTATCTTCATTTTGAATTTCATAATACGCAGATACCAATTGCCCGTTTGCAGAGACAAAGCAAGGACAGTCGACCTTGGCGCCATTGACATAGAAAGAAATCGCACTCTTGTACTCCGGCAGTGCTTGTATCTCTATGCTTCCCGGCTTTCCCTTCGTCGATACTTCAATTTCTATCACATCATTTTGATGAATTGGCGTTGCAATGGAAGCTTCCTCTCCATTCACGCGGATAACCGCAGATTCTCCCGGCTCTCCCCGCTGCATACGTAAGTTTCCCTGTACATAATAGGCAACTGCATCGCCTCGCTGTGGAAATACCTTATCATTCGTAAGCCCTTTTTGAAGCGCAGCATCTATAACCGTAAGATTTCCCTTATCATAAAGCTTAATACGCTCCCCATTCACAGAGACGAACACAAAATTATTACGTTGCTCATAATAATTCATACATATACCGATCGGTGTAACCAGCAGAGAATCTATCTCTAAATCCTGACGCAGAAACGTAACCTCACGAAGCACTTCCGAACCACGCAATGCAACCCTTTCTTTTGCCACTCCCAAATACTCTGCCAGACATTCCGTAAATCCTGTGATCTTACCGCCGCCTCCGACAACAAACACAGCACTTACTGACTTATCTCCATTTAATTCTATGATCTTCTCTGCAACCTGTTTTGTGATCGATTGCACATTTTCTCGAACAACCTCTGCAATATCTGAAGACTTTACTGTCATCGGCAGTCCCATAATATCCTGAAATTCTACTTCTTCCTGCTCGGTACTCTCGCACTTCATGCGATCTGCTTCCTGAAAATCTACCAAATAATGCTTGGCAATACATTCTGTTAATTCGTCACCTGCCGCAGGTATCATGCCATAGGCGATAATACTGCCATCTTTCGTGATCGATATATCAGAAGTTCCCGCTCCAACATCAACCAATGCAATATTCAACAAGCGAAAACGTTCCGGTATTGCAATATTGATCGCAGCAATTGGCTCTAACGTCAGATTTTCGACATGTAAGCCTGCACGTTCCACGGCTGCATACAATCCATCCACAACTTCTTCCGGTAAAAATGTTGCGATCAACTCTGTACGTATTTTAGAACATTTATGCCCCTCCAAATTCGTAATCGGATAATCATTCTGATAATAACGCATGACCGAGTAACCGACACAATAATATTTGAGTCCACTGTTATCAGACTGCCGCAATGTCTCATGTGCCTTTTCTACCGCAAGCATGTCAAGCGAATACACATGTTCTGTCGTCACAACAGTCTCTGTCGTAAAGGTAACTTCCGCTTCCTGCTCTACTGTCTTTAATACACGACCGGCAGCAGCAATACATACATTATTTAACTTCTTGCCCGTCAACTGTTCCAATTGATCACTCACAGATCGGATCGTATCTGCTACTTTACCAATATCATGGATCTGACCATCTAACATTGCCCTTGTTTCATGCTGCACTGCGGCCTGTGCCACAACGACAAAATGACCGTCAGGCTGTCTATAACCGACCGTCCCCACGATACTTCTCGTTCCTATATCTAAACCAAACACAAAATCGTCCGGTAATTGTGCCTCTGCAGAAACTACTGCCTTCTTCTCTGCGTCACTTAAATTCATAATCCCAGAACCTCCCGTCCTGTTGGTAGTAATGTTTCTCGCTCATTATATCACACATCAATGGCAATTTTCAATTTGCCAGTCGATTGGTGCGATACCATGCTCCTCTAAGAAACTATTTGCTTTACTGAAATGTTTGCATCCAAAAAAGCCGCGGTATGCAGACAATGGACTTGGATGCGGAGCTTTAAGTACTAAATGTTTCGGATTGGTCAACATCGGGATCTTGCTCTGTGCCGGTCTGCCCCAAAGCATATAAACGATCGGCCGATCCTGTGCATTAACTGCCTGAATGACTGCATCTGTAAACTGTTCCCAGCCTTTGCCCTGATGGGAACCTGCCTGATGAGCCCGCACCGTCAACACTGTGTTCAACAATAGTACTCCCTGATCCGCCCACTTCTTTAAGTATCCGTTGTCCGGGATATCACAGCCCAGATCATTGTGCAATTCTTTATATATATTTTGCAGCGACGGTGGTATCTCCCGCTGATCCTGTGGCACCGAAAAACTAAGTCCATGTGCCTGGTGCACATTATGATATGGATCCTGTCCTAATATTAGAACTTTCACTTTGGAAAGAGGCGTAAAATGGAACGCATTAAAAATGTCATCTGCAGGCGGATACACAACACACTTGCTATATTCGTCTTTCACAAAACAAAACAGGTCTTTATAATATTCCTTGCTAAATTCCGGCTTTACCGCATCAAGCCAGTCATTGGTTATCATTGCCATTGGTACTCTCCATTCTATGCTCTTCCTACAATCGAACACTAATGCCCTGATCTCGTAAATATTCCTTCACTTCTCTGATCTCCAGCTCTTTATAATGGAATAACGAAGCCGCTAATACCGCATCTGCTCCCGCTTCCGTAAAGGCATCGCGAAAATGCTCTAACTTGCCCGCACCGCCCGATGCGATTACCGGAATTGATACATTATCCGAAATGATCTTGGTCAACTCCAGATCATAGCCATCTTTCGTTCCATCGCAATCCATGCTGGTAAGCAGGATCTCTCCGGCACCTAACTTGTCTGCCTTCATCGCCCATTCTACCGCATCAATGCCCATATCAACTCTGCCACCGTTTTTATAAATATTCCAGCCACCATCCGGTCTTCTCTTGGCATCAATTGCCACAACCACGCACTGGCTGCCAAACTTTAGTGCTGCCTCTGAGATCAAGGTTGGATTGGCGATCGCGGCCGAATTGACCGACACCTTATCCGCTCCCTCTCTGAGCACCTGACGAAAGTCTTCAACGGTACGGATCCCGCCGCCAACCGTAAACGGAATAAAGACGGTTTCTGCAACACGGCGTACCATATCAAGCTTTGTTGCTCTGGCATCCGAGGATGCCGTAATATCCAAAAAGACAAGCTCATCCGCACCAGCCTGTCCGTATGCTGCTCCAACGATAACCGGATCTCCCGCATCTTTCAGATCCACAAAATTAACTCCCTTGACCACGCGTCCATTATTTACATCCAAACATGGAATAATTCTCTTGGTAAACATAATTATCGCCTCTCCATTCTGTTAAAGGTTGCAAAAGTTCTTCAATATCTGTAATCCAATATCTCCACTCTTCTCCGGGTGAAACTGGCACGCAAATGTGTTGCCGCTTTCTACCGAAGCATGGATCGGTACGATATATTCGGTTGTTGCCGCCACGTCTTCCTCTCTTGCAGCCTGTAAATAATAGGAATGAACAAAATATACATATGCATCCTGTGGGATCCCCTGAAACAGTCTTGCTCCCTCTTTGATCTGAATAGAATTCCACCCCATATGTGGAATCTTGAAGCCTTTTTTCGGCGGAATTGCCTTGATCTTGCCCGGCAATACACCAAGTCCTTTTACGCCCGGCGTCTCGTCGCTTTCCTCAAAAAGCAACTGCAGTCCTAAGCAGATGCCCAGAAACGGAATCTGTTTTTCATTTACCTCACGAATCACAGATACCAAATTGTATTTATGTAGTTTTTCCATCGCATCGCCAAACGCACCTACACCCGGAAGAATGACCTTATCCGCTTTCAGGATTTCCTGTGGATCTCGTGTGATCTTTGCCTCTTCTCCCAAAAATTGCAGTGCATTTTCCACGCTGCGAAGGTTGCCCGCATCGTAGTCAATAATAGTAATCATAGTCGTCTCACCTCTGTAGTCGTTTTTGTAAGTGTACCACAACCATGGGTTGTTGTCGATATTATTTGCTCCCAGGCATTGAACATTTTACATCTGAGCAAGCAGTTGTTATACTTAATATCGAAAATTTACATAGTATAGGACTGATTTATATGAAACGAATAGACTTTGAAAACGGAACGGTTACAAGAAACATACTGGGTGCTGCTCTTCCGATGCTGATTGCTCAGATACTGAACCTACTGTACAACATAGTGGACCGCATTTATATTTCAAGAATCCCGGACGTTGGAACAAGAGCACTTGGGGCTGTCGGACTTTGTTTCCCGGTAATTACGATCATCACAGCGTTCGCCAATCTGTTTGGCGGTGGAGGTGCCCCTCTCTTCTCGATCTACCGCGGTCAGAAAGAGGAACACAAGGCAGGTCGGATTATGAATACTTCCTTTACCATGCTGTGTTTTGGTGCGATTGTCCTCATGAGCGTTGGACTCTTGACCGCCAGACCTCTGCTAGTGTTATTTGGTGCTTCTGCGGATACACTTCCCTTTGCACAGCCGTACATAATGATCTATCTGATCGGCACATTGCCATCCATGATCGCTGTCGGAATGAATCCATTTATCAATGCACAAGGGTATGCCCTGATCGGCATGTCCTCTGTGGCTGTCGGCGCTGCCGCTAACCTGCTGCTCGATCCCCTATTTATTTTTGTGCTTGGACTGGGTGTCGAGGGTGCCGCTATTGCAACGGTGATCTCGCAATTTCTATCTGCCGCATTTGTTTTATATTTTTTGATGCGAAAAGCGGAATTAAAAGTACGTCTTCTGCGGAAATACGAATTTCGCGGCTGTTTTGGTTACGCCAAAAATATTGTCAGCCTCGGCACGGCAGGTTTTATCATGCAGCTTACCAACAGCCTTGTATCGATCTGCTGTAACCACGTACTTTCCATCACAGGTGGCGATATTTACATCTCCGTCATGACGATCATATCCAGCGTACGCCAACTCGTGGAAACTCCTATCTATGCGATCAACGAAGGCGCCTCTCCTATCCTAAGCTACAATTACGGAGCCAGACGCCCGTCTCGTGTCCGTAAATCAGGACTGGTAATGAGCATCATGATACTGAGTTATACCGCTGTCATGTGGTGTCTCATCATCCTCGTTCCTGGGACACTGATCCGTGTGTTCAGCTCTGACCATAATTTAGTACAGGACTCTATCCCCGCACTCAAGCAATATTTTGCCGCTTTTATCTTTATGGATCTGCAATACATGGGACAGACTGTGTTCAAATCACTGAATAAAAAGAAGCAGGCAATATTTTTCTCCCTGCTTCGTAAAGTAATTATCGTAGTGCCATTAACCTATCTGATGCCATTTGCCTTCCATATGGGAACAGATGGCGTATTTCTTGCAGAACCTGTCTCCAATATTATCGGTGGCAGCATCTGTTTTATTACCATGCTCTCTATTGTTTTACCGGAGTTAAAGCGAATGGAGCAAGTGCAGTGAAACTTCTTCGGTATCATGCGTCACAAACAGGATCGTGATCCCGGTCTTTTGATGAATCTTTTTTAGTATTTTTGAAATATTTCCTTCACCTTTTCATATGCCAATTTGGGTCTTCGATATTCATCTACGATTCCTTTATTATTCATCTCTCGCGGTCTTCCGGCAAACCACTCAAAGCTGACGCGCACATCACAAAACTGCCAAATATAAACGCCCATACACTCTGAAGATTCTAAACACGCTGTCAATTGCTCCGCCAAAGCTTCTGCCTGATATTCTTCCGTCCATTTTCCATGATAAGAATTGTGACAGCCATATAGCGCTCCTGCCCCAATCTCCGACACAATAAATGGTTTATCTTTTCCTTTTCCATCCTCTTTAATCCAATCACAAACTTCCGCCAAATACTGCTGCACCGGCTTGTCTACATACCATCTTGGATATATATTACATGAGATCACATCCGGCAGATCAAAACAAATGTCCTGAAAAAATTTGCAGCTTGCAAAAGTACAGGGTCTTGTAGCATCTAACTGCCTGATCAGTGCAAATTGTTTTTGATAGCATGATCTTCCGAACTCTGTTTCGCTAGCACATTCATTTAGTATGCCCCAAATATAGATACTTGGATGATTATAATGGTTCATTATCATTTCCCTGATAACATTTTCTGCCTGCGTCTCAAAAAGAGGATGACGCATTTCTGATTCCTCTATTCCTCTTGCATGATTCTCTTCCCAAACCAAAATACCCAGTTCATCACACAAGTCCAAAAATATCTCATCATTCGGATAGTGCACCGTGCGAATCGAATTGGCGCCCATTTGTTGAATTAACATAAGATCATGACAAATTGCTGCATATGGCAATGCACATCCATAGTCTGGATGATCTTCATGTCTGCATACTCCCTTGATGCGAAATTTCTTTTCATTTAATAAAATTTCTTTTCCCTGCACCTTAATTTCCCGAAAGCCAAAACGGTCTATTAAGTCATCCATCACAATTTCTCCTACTTTTGCCTGTAGCTTTACCTCATATAATTTGGGAGAATCCGGACTCCATTCCTGCACATCTTCAAATATAAGTTCCGTAGACAATATCTGTCTGTCCCCCTTATCGGACAGCAACTGCCAATCATAGATTACTTCTCCTATTTGAAGTGAGATCACCACATTCTCGCCAGCAAGCCTCTTTTGATCCAAAATATGGACCGCGACTTTCACGCCGGCTGTCCATTTCCCATTTTTATGATATGTTTTAACATGTACATATTCAAAATATAAGGCACCAATTTTCTCCAACACCACCGGACGCGATACTCCACCATATGACATATAATCATTCGGAATATGCAATGCACTCTTCTCCGTAAAACGATTATCCACCTTAATTTCCAACAAATGGGTTCCCTCTGTCAAATCTTTCTTAATAACAGAAAATGGTGTATAAGCATTATAATGCTGTGCAATCTGTTCCCCATCTAACAGCACTGTCGCTGTATGGCTCACTCCTTTACACTCAATACGGATATTTCCACCAGCAGTAATTTTTTTACGAAAATAGGCTTCTCCACGGTAATTTGCAAAAAGTGGATTTGTTTCAAAGCATCCCGGTGTTGCCATCTGAAACTTTGTTCCTGCATAATCCCCCTCGCATGGCTCAAATTCCCATAAACTCCCTGTCAGTTCTTCCTGCATACGCACTTCATGTGTCTTAAATGTACGAATCATCGTTCTTCATCTCTCCTTAACAAATCTATTAATTTTTCATAATCTAAAACTTCGTCTGAAATACAATTACAAACTTTTTACCCACTCGCTAATCTCCTGTTTAGACATACGATTTAAGAGTTTTCCTTCCACGATCTGTGCATTAGGAGCCGATGGCTGTAACTCACTGACCGTGTTGCCAAATCCGCTGCCACCAGATGTTGCAAATAATACAATCTTTTTGCCGCTCAGATCATATTTCTCCAAAAATGTATTCACGATAGTTGGTGCAACATACCACCAAATCGGGAATCCCAAAATAATCTCATCATAAGCAGATACATCCACATTAGAATCTGCGATTTCCGGTCTGATTGATTTGTCAGCCATCTCTACACTGCTTCGTGATTTTTTGTCCATCCAGTTGAGATCCGCTTTCGTATATGGAACCTTTGGTGCGATCTCGCACAGATCAAAATCGCCTGCCTCTGCGATCATTTCTGCTGTTTTCTTTGTTGTTCCGCTTGCGCTAAAATAAGCAACTAACTTTTTTGCCATAAAATAACACCTCATTTCTTAAACATAAACAAATGTAGTTCTGCAAGAATCGCTAAAACAATTCTTAGTGGCATAGCACCACATTATAAGCAGTTTCCCATAAAGTTAAAAATGTGCAGGAAGTTTTATTTCTCCTGCACATTTATTATAATACTCTATTTCCAATTATGTCTATTGCTTATATTGTATCACCATCTATGCTTTTGGGGCATCTGACTGCTCTGTTGCCTTGCTTCCTTTTCTCTCAAAAATGGTGCGGAAGATCAAACGAACTAAAGGTCCGCAATAAAACATTTGATAACAGATTGCCACCAGGAAATTCATTGCCCATGTTTGAATCCAAGTACCAAAGGTTTTCGTTTCCTTAAACAACAAAGTTGCCACAAGGCTCATGAGCGGACACATGATACAACAGATGCAAATAGAGATCGCGTAGGTGATGATCTGCGGTCTGTCGTCCGGTGTCACAACCGTAAAAGCAAGTGCTTTCGCAATCTTTCCGACAATAAAAAATTCTAAGATAAATGCGACCGGCACCATGATCGGCAGTTCATGAACTGCTGCAAGAAAAGTCTCTCCGGTTACTTTTCCCATGTTTAACGCTACATTGTAAACGACCATCCCGTACACCATGACCGTTGCCATAATGGCTGTGAATACGACATCTTGAAATTTGTTTTTTGGCATAAAAACTTACTAAATTTCTGATTATCTTTTCATAAGTTGGTAAATGCCGATATATCCCGTATTTTAGGGCTTTATCGGTATTTTCTTTTCGGAAGATACCTTGCATAAGCTGGCATTTACCAGCATGAAAATGCAACCAAAAGTAGTAAATGAGTAGTAAATATAAGCTCCGATATTAACAAGCCAGCCTTTCCAGTTCTGCTTTTGCAGATTGAAATGTGCCGTGTGCATAATAGCCAAGTGTCATGGTTATGTTAGCGTGTCCCATGAGATATTGCAGAGTGTTTGGGTTCATTCCTCTGTTTGCCATATTCGTACAATAAGTATGTCTGAATGAATGTGGCGTGATGTTCGGTAACTTGTCCGTGTGATACTTGTTATACTTCTTAATCAGTCCTCGCACCATGCCCTCATAGTTTCCTGCAACTTTAGGCAAGCCCTCACGATTTAGGAATAGGAAATTGCTGTAACCACCTACAATCAGCGGTTGTGCCTTTCCTCTGTTCTTTAGTATTCTTTGGATTGCTTGATAAGCCCGTTCTGTCAATGGAAGTTCCCGTTTTCCGTTTTTGGTCTTTGGTGTTTCAATATAGTAGCCCATTTCGCTATCTTTCAATAACTGGTGGTCTATATTGAGTATTCTGTTCTGCATATCAATATGCGTCGTCAGTCCGCAAAATTCAGAAATACGAAGTCCCGTTTCCAGCAGAAGCACAACCTCATCATAATACTTACTGTAAATCTTGTCCTTTTCCATAAAGGCAAGCAGGTGTTCTTCCTGCTCTGGTGTAAGGATAACTTTCTGTTCGGTATCATCTTCCAGAACATCACTTAACTTAAATTCAAATGGGTTCTTTCTGATACAGTCGTCTTGTATTGCCATGTAAAATGACGCTTTCAAGGAACGTTTATAGTTATCAATCGTTTTATAGGCATATCCTTTTTCGCTCATTCTGATAGCCCATTCTTTAGCGTCCGACTGCTTAACCGTATCAATCGCCCTCATACCTAATGGGTCATTTTTCAAAGCGTTCATAAGATACTGTCGTCCTTTTTCAGTAGCCCTTTTGATGTTCTTTCTTTGACTGTTCTTCTTGTCGTAGAGCTGGCAGACTGTCATTTTACCGCCGACTGTGTCGATACCGTCGTTAAGGTCTTTTTTTATCTGTGCTTCTTTTTCCCTCAACGATATATCATCACGCTTTCCAGCAGGTGTCTTGTCTGTCGGTACAAGTTTCCAAGAATAGATAAATTGTGGCTTTCCGTATATATCGGTATATTTATAAACGTATCTTCCGTCTTTTCGCTGGCTCTCTCCATTACGCAAATTGCGATTTTTACTGTCTTTTCGTTTCACATTAGACATAGTGTAAAGCTCCTTTCCGTCATGGAATGAGCCGTGATACGCTACTAATATTATACCATATCTACGGCTCAATGACATTAGATTTCGTCCAATGTATCTATGATTTTTTCAAATTGTTTTCGCTTAATCTGAATACGATTACCGTTCACGATAACCCAGCCAGCGTCAAGATTTTCTTCGGCTAATTTACGCAATTTCTTTTCGCCAATACGGAAGTATTTAGACGCTTCTTCAATCGTCAGCGTATATTTTTCCCAGATAGGCACATCAGTATTGTTCATAATCTATGCACCCCCTTTACTGTGTGTCATTTTTTTACAAGCAGACAAACGGCTTTGGAAAGCTCCGTTAGTATCTCAACTATTCCCATTCTTGTGGGCAGAACCGCACCATGCGGACGTATCATTATTCTGTGAGGATAGGTCGTGGCAAAACGACTATTCCAACAGTCGCTCTCGGATCACTGCGTGGGTCGCTCGCTTTCTTTTGGAAAGGTCATGGCGTACAGTCCCCGTGGCTTGCTATCTCACAAACGTATCTGTCTGCTTTATTCAGTTGTCAAAGACCAGACGGGCATAATCAATCCCAATATGAATTAGAAGCGTTTAATATCAAAGTTTAAGATTTTACGAATAATCGCTTCTTTGATAAAACCTTTCATTTCCAAATCTACCGCAAGACGTAAGTTGTTGTTATCGTCGTAAAACGGACGCATACAGCACTGATTGATATATGGGTCATAAAATTCCAAGATTTTTGAAATTGCTGTTTCGTCGCCGTCGCAGGCTTTGGAAATAACCGTGAAAGTCGGTGTCAGCTCTTTTGGCATTTTTCTTTTTCCTCCTCAATCAGTTGCTTTAACTTGTCTAGTGCTTGTATTCTGCACTTCGTTACATTCGCTCTGGAACAGTCAAGCATTTTCCCAATGTAAGTGTCCGTGTCGCCAATGAAAAAATACTGTAAAACGATATTACGCTTTCGTTCTTCAATAGCTTTCAATGCACGAGCCAGTTGTTCATCTTCGATTGATACTTTTTCTCCACAGACTTCAAATACCGCAACATAATCCGTAGAATATGTATCTTCTGTACCTATGGAATTTAAGAGGTCGTCCATAATTTCGGCGAATGGCATTTCTTTTTTCTCTGAACGACGTATCGCTCGATAGAAGTCAATCGCTCTATGACGTATAACTGTTTTAATAGCACAATCGAATTGATGACAGGTTTTTTCTTGTAGTTCTGACGGTTTCATTTTCCTCACCTCCTTTCGCTAGTCGAAAAGAGGTGTCTGCCCCTTTTCATATATACCGCGTTGAAAGTGGGGGACAGCGTAACCAAAATCGAAAAAACTTTAAAAAATTTTTTTCTGGCATGAAAAAAGCCCGCACAAAACATATAGTCTGTACGAGCTTTTAAAACTGTGCTATATTCAGTTGTTATAAAAATGCCGTTAGGTTCAAACTGATTGCGTCGAGGTATATCTAAAATATTCCATAATGACAACTCCTTTACGGCACTATTCTAATTTAATCAGACAGAAAAGAAATTGCACCGTTTTTAATTTCTAAGATTTCGTCGGCTTCTTCTGCCAAATGCTTACTGTGTGTAACCACAACAACACATTTTCCTAATTCATGTGCAGTCTTTTTCAGCAAAGCAATGATTTCATCAGCGGTAGTTTCGTCAAGATTTCCCGTCGGTTCGTCTGCCAAAAGTACATGAGCGTCGCTGGCTAATGCTCTTGCAATCGCTACACGCTGTTGCTGTCCGCCAGATAGTTGCAATACATTTCTCTGCCAGTATTCTTTTCCAATGCCGACTTCTTCCAATAATTTTTCAGCATTTCCACTACCACCTAATTTGACATTTTCAACCGTTGTCAAATAATCAATCAGATTATAATTTTGAAATACCAATGAGATATTATGCTTTCTGTGGTAATTCAGCCCTTTTTTTGTAATGTCCTCGCCATTGCAAAGGACAGTCCCTTTTACCGCTGTGTCTAAGCCTGCTAACAACGATAAGAGTGTTGTTTTTCCTGCACCACTCGGACCGACAATAGTATAAAAAATACCCTCCTCGAAAGTAGCAGATACATTATTCAAAATGGTTTTATCTTTTTTTGTTTTGTAAGCATAGCTTACATTCTTTACTTCTAACATTTTCGTCGTCCTCCTAACTCATTTCCGATAAAATATCTTTCGGGTTTCTCTTTAGTATTACAATTCCAGATACCAGAACAGAAGCCGTTATCAACACAAGAACACTTGCTCCGTCCAACAGATACATTTCTGGCGTAACCTCTACGCTGATATTCTGCACGTCCTGCTTTGGTGCAACATATTCTGTGGATACTTTTCCCTCGTTATTTTTTTCTTCTTCCTGCATTTGCTGAACCTGCTGTGATACCAGATAATTTGCAGTTACTTTGGAAACGGCAGGAGCGACAGCAAAGGATAGCATAAGGGAAAGAACAGCAATCATAATCGCTTCACTCCAAATCTGCCCGATAATTCTGAATTTCGGAACACCGAGAGATAAGAAAATGCCGACTTCCTGCACTCGATTTTTCAGCCAGAACAGAAATACTAAAACAAGGATAACAAAACTTGCAACAGAGATTACCAATATCATCATTTCGCTTACTTTTGCTAAATCATTGAAGTTTGAGGACATGGTTTCGGAATTTCCGTTATTGTCAATCAAATCATATTGCTCCCAGTTGATGTCTACTTTTTGCAGATTTTCTTTTACTTCGTCGTAAGCTTCCACATCTTCTACTTTGAAATAGGCTCTTTCATATAATGGACTTGTTTCACCCTCTGCCTTTTCTGGAAATCTCAAATCTGTAAATATTACATTTTCCGAACGGTAAGTATCTCCCTGCATAAGTGGGGACATCTTTTGATCCACTTGATAAATTCCAACAATCTCAGCTTCTGATACCTTTGAATTTTCAGTATCGTGGTAATCATTAAAAGAAATCTTATCGCCGATTTTCAGATTATTTTGATTTGCAAGTTCCTCTGAAATGACACACATATCTTTATCCTCTGGGGTTATCATTCGCCCCTCTTTGATATGCAGGTTTCCAGATAAAACATTTCTGTCAAGTTTCATATCTTTGTTTCCAATTAAGCTTACACCTCCCTCATCTACACTTTGGTCTACATCTTTATCTTCAATTCTTTTGAAATTTACAGGGTTTACAGGAGTTGTTGCTGTTGTAATATTGTAATCAGCAATTCCTTTTGTTTTTGCCAGTTTCTCAATGTCTTTTATATCTAAGCTTTCAAATTCATTTGTTGTCCAGCCTGACCAAGTCTCCACACCATTGATAATCTCTTTTTCCTGATGGTAGCCACCAAAACTACCTTCCTTATCATTACCAATCTTTTCTGAGTATTCACGAACTCGTTTTGTTCGGTACTCTGCATTTCTTTCTAAAAGAAAGCCTGCACCTATGGCTTGTCTGGTTTTGTCCTGCACCTCAATACTGGCATTTTTGCTCGCCACACCTGCAAGAAGCAGGGTACTGATTGCAAAAACAATCAACAATAAGAGAATACTTTTTATGGGCTTTCTGAACACAGAACGCCTTGCCAATCCAAAAAAATTCATGTACTATCCCTCCATTTTCGCTAATATATCTTTTGGGTTTGCTCGTAATATCGGAAGAATGGAACAGCACAATGCCACCAGAATAACTGCACCACCTAAAAGGAACAACATTCCAATATCTTGTATCTGCAACACCACTTTCAGATTTTCTGTTACTGTTTCTGAACCAGTAATGACATTTTGCAAAACGCCCGAGAACAATTTACCAATGGCTGTTGCTCCTAAAACCGAAAGTGTAAATACACTGCCTGCTTCTAATAAAGTTTGCAGGAAAATTTCACTTTTTGTCTTGCCGAGGCTCATAAAGATTGCCACCTCTTTTTGCCTTGTCCGCATCCACATACATAACAGCAGGGAAACAACAACAGTACCAGTTACCAATGTAAGTACCAGCATAAGATTTGCCACCTTACTGATTTGCTCTAATGGAGCAGACATCTGTTGATAAAGGGTATCGGAAGTGCTAAGTTCTACATCATTTCCGAATATTTTTTGCAAGCTGGTTTCCAGCACATCTAATTTTTCTGGTCTTTTTGAATAAACGCAGAGTTTTTCAAATTCAGCTTCTTTGAACAATTCTTTATAAGTGCTGTTGTCAATAAAGACTTGATTTTCTATTCGATTGACTGCGGTAGTTTCTGTTGGCTGGTCTTTTTCCACATTTCCTGCGGACATGAAAATTCCAATAATTTGAACAGATACTTTTGTTCCGTTTTCTGTACTTAATTCAATCGTATCTCCAACTTTTAGCTCATTTTGATTTGCAAGGTTCGCATTGATAACAGCACCTTTTTTCTCATGTTTGATATAATCGCCAGAAGATAAGCGGTACTGCATTTCTGAAAAAGGGCTGTCCTTTTCCAAATCATCATAGGAGAGCAACGCTATTTTCAAATTTTCCTCATTCGTAGAAGTATTGAGCGTAACGGGAGCAAAACTAGCTGGAAATACATCTTGCCTGCCGATACGGTTGATAGCTGAAACATCTTCCAGCGTTTCAATCTTGTTTACTTCATTCTCTGTTATCTTGCTGTCCTTACTTGTAATTTCAGCTACAATCTTAGAATTTGTCTTTTCCTGCATGGCTTGTTTGGACTCATTTGTAGTCCTTAAAATCATGCTTGTACCTAAAATCATACTGTTTACAAGTATCAAAACAATCAACAAAAGAATGGTTTTTCCTTTTTTTCGCTGTAAATAGCGAAAACCAAGTTGATAAAACTTCATACTTCACACCTCTATTCCCAACGGGCTATGACAACCTTTGTTGCATTGAAATGAAGTGTGTCTGCAAATTCTCCATAAAGATATACTTCAGATTGTTTTTTTACATCGGATATAGAACCCGTTGTTACATTTGTAACACCAGACTGTGCATTTACTGTGGCAATGACAAATTCACAATCTGGGTTATAGGTTACAGAAACAGCATTGTCTTTATTTTCCATTCCCGGTGCTTCTATTTTTATCCCAGCTCCACCCTCAATATCTTTTGCTTGATTTACCAAGCAACCATTGTCTGTAAATTCCAAAACACTTCCTCTCAAATTAGCAGACTCTAATATGTCGTTTCCTTTATTTTCTGAAGAACCATTTGTATTTTCTTCATTCGTATTAGAATTGACAATAGGATTAGACGTATCTGGCTTCTCATTTGGACTTGCACCACACCCCGTCAATGCACAGATACATAATCCAACTGCTATGAATTTACTGATGTTTGTTTTTTTCATTTTTGTATTCCACCTTTCTTGTTCGATATGCCCCTATTGTAAAAGCAAACCATTCTAAAAATCCTGTAAAAAAGTAAGAAAATCATCATCATTTTTTAGAGGATTTTTACAGACTTTTCTGTTATACTGTCTATAATTTATATAGAAAAGGATTGATACATTATGAAAATACTTCTTCTGGAAGATGATTTAGAGTTATGTAAAAATATAAAAATTTCTCTGGAAAAAGAAAACTATATGGTTGATTGTTGCAATGACGGGGAAACTGCTATGCTGTATGCCTTAAATACAGACTATGCTTATGACCTCGCCATTGTAGACCGTATGTTACCGATTATTGACGGTTTGACAATCATAAAATCTATGCGTAAAAAAGGAATTTCTATTCCTATCCTTATCATTACTGCCATGAGTACCCTTGACAATCGGGTTGAGGGTTTAGACGGCGGTGCTGATGATTATTTAGTAAAACCATTTCATATCAAAGAATTGCTTGCAAGAGTTCGGGCATTAACAAGACGCCCTGCCAATATCCAGTTATCTTCCAAATTAGAATATGGAGATTTAACTTTCGATAAAGACAGCCGAACCTTATCTACACCCGTCAATTCTCTTTTATTAACTTCAAAAGAAACCGAGTTGACTTTTGTATTTATGCAGAACCCAGAAACACTATTTTCCCGTGAACAGCTAATCCTTAAAATCTGGGGCAGTTCTTCCGAGGTAGAAACTGGCAATGTAGACAGTTACATTTCTTTTCTGCGAAAACGCCTAAAAGAATTAAAAAGTTCCTGTAAAATAACAACGGTCTACGGTGCAGGGTACAAACTGGAGAAAGAAACATGTTAAATAACTTATACCGAAAACTTCATATTCTGTTTGCAAGTTCTGTTATGCTGATTATTACCCTTGTGATTTCCTTTGTCGTTGCGAACACAGTTCATACAGAGAAAATCAACGAAAGCACCTTATTTCAGAGATTGACAACCTTGCTGATTTATCAAGTGGAAAGTGCTTCTTCGGATATGGACAAAGCACTCAAAACCTACGAAGAGAGTTATCATATTTTTTCTTTAATTACTGATACAAGGGGGAATACCATTTATCAGAGTGATTTCCCATTTCCAACTTCTGCGGACAATCTGTTGCATGATGTAGAAAAGCAGATTTCTACACAACCATTATCACAAATAGAAAACAGCACAACTTCACAAGGCGGTTTTCTGGAAATAAGAGGAACACATCACGATACTTATTTTGTTATTCCTGCTACAATTAGGACAGCAAATGATACCGTGTATCATGCAACCTTTCTTTATCAGACAGCCAGTTTGACGGATATTTTACAAAAAACATTGCCTATATATCTTCTTATCTGGTTTTTGGCTTGTATCGTTGTTATCGTGCTGACCCGTTATCTGCTGAAAAAGTCGTTTGCTCCAACGGAACGAATACTGCAAAGCCAAAAAGATTTTGTTGCAACAGCGTCCCATGAATTAAAATCTCCACTTGCTGTTATGATTTCCAACACGGATATGCTTCTTGATAATGTTTCCTTAAACGAGCAGGCAAAGCAAGCCGTACAGACCATAGATTTTGAATGTATGCGGTTATCCCGTTTAGTCAAAGATATGTTGCTTTTGGCTTCTTCCGACGCTAAAACATGGACATTGCATAAAAGCACAATCAATGTAGATACCTTGCTCATTACGTTATATGAAACCTACGAACCCGTCTGCATGAAGCAGAATTTAGAACTAAAACTGCATTTATCCGAGGAAAGTTATCCTGCTATGTTTACCGACAAAGACCGATTATTTCAAATCTTGTGTGTCTTTATGGATAATGCCATTCAACATTCCAAGAATAATTCTTTAATAGAGATAGAAGTAATCGCCACCGAAAAAAATATTGCTTTTTCTGTGGTAGACCACGGGCAAGGCATTTCTGATGAAGATAAGCAGTATATCTTTGACCGATTTTATAGTGGCGACAAGTCCCATACGAACAAATCGAATTTTGGACTGGGACTAAGTATCGCCAAAGAATTAACTCAAATGCTGAACGGTATTATCATTATCAATGATACTGCTGGTGGAGGTGCTACTTTTACTGTTAAATTTCCTCTGAAATAGATTAAGGCTTGCAGATCATACACTATGTATGGAGCAAGCCTTTTTTCAAATCTTTGTCTTTTTGGTAATCTTGTAAATATATTCTTCTGGGGTAGGGCGTTTATTACCAAAATATTTTTTGAAATTTGCCTACACTTCTGGGGCGGTGCTATTCATAGCTTCATCAATCGTCGCTTCAATATCTGCCCGAACATCAGCCAATGATACACCGCCAGCTTTTGCACCAGCTTTCAACGCTTTTTTTATATCTCGCTTTTTTAGTCCTATCATAATAACCTTTCTTATCATAATTGCAAATTTATAAATTCATTAGTATTAAAACTGAAATTCAAATACATTACTAAAATCATTGTTCAAGACATAATAAACTTTATTTTTTTCTGTAGAATATACAAATGAAACCCTAGTTGCCCACAAGTCTTTTTGAGAAACAGATTTTAATACTTTAAATGCGTCATTTACTGAAAAATCTTTATCATATCCTGCCAATAACTCTTTAGCCACTTCGTATCTTGTATCCCCAGAAACAATGTACGGCTTTGTTATATCTGGTTTTAGAATAGAATAATTTGTAATAAGTGAAAAATTTTCTTGTTCATATCTATACCCAATTCCAGGTTCAATAATTAAAACTCGTCCTTTTTTATCAGAAAGCATAGCTTGCATAGTAGCATCTGGTGCATAAATAATTTTTTTCTTTTTAACAATGTCCAAGGCTTTATCAAAAGAAATCTCTGCCTTAATGAATTTTTCTGTTAATTCAGATATTGTAATACAATCCTCGCTTTCTATATACCTTGCATTTTCATTACCATGAACATAAAGAAGTGTTCCTACATTACCATTTTTATTTATCCCATGAAATGAATGATACAGACCGTCAGGCATTTTAATACCAATATAAAATCTATTTTCTTCGGTAATTACAGTATGATCCCATACAGAAAGGTCAATATCAAAATTAAAACCAACAATTTTATCTATACCATTGTAAACAAATCTTGTACACATATAATCACTCCTCAAAATACTATTTCAAATAGTCATTTAACTAATCTAATTAGTATTTTAAAATGTTTTTAAACTCAAACATATTATATTCGCACGTTTCGATTGAATAGCCTGAACTAAAGTAGGCTAAAGAGAGGGTAAACATAACGCTATTGCGCCCTACTAAACCCTTTTCTCCTGAAAATTTCGTTTCGTGCAATAAGAGATTAAACCAGGGTTCATCTACTTGTTTTTTGCCTTCTGTACCGCTTAAAACCGTTAGACTTGAACGAGTAAAGCCCTTATTATCTGTTTGTTTGAAAGACCAATCTTGCCATTCTTTGAAAGAATAACGGTAATTGGGATCAAAAAATTCTACATTGTCCGTTCTTGGTATACGAGCAATCCCAAAATGATTGCACGTTAGATCAACTGGCAAAGACTTTCCAAAATATTCTCGGATATTTTGCGAGATTATTTTGGCTGCTTTGACAGATTTAAATTCTGATTTTGAAGTCACATAGACTGGCGTTTCTAAAACAAAATATGCTTGATAACCTTTATCAGATTTGATAATTAACGTAGGCATAAAACCTAAATCAATAGCTGTTGTTAAAATATCGCTTGCTGAAATAGTTTCTTTTTCCGTGTGAATATCAAAATCAATAAAGAAGGTATTGATTTGTCTTAAATTGTTTTCAGAATGTCCTTTAGTGTATGAACGGTTTTCGTCTGCATACGTACCATAACGATAAACGTTTGGTGTCCAATGCGTAAATGTATCTTGATTTTCGTGAATCGCTTCTTCGGAAGTCAGAACAACGCCACGTCCGCCAATCATGCTTTTTTTTGAGCGATACGCAAAAATAGCCCCTTTACTTTTACCTGGCTTGGTAGTGATTGAGCGAATTTTACTATTTTTAAATTTGTACTTTAACAAGCCGTCATGAAGCACAGTTTCTACAACAAAAGGGATATTCATTCAGCTGTTCTCCTTTCTTACGAAAATTAATTAGTTAGAAGCTACGATCAAAGTTGAATCACAACAAAAAAGGCAATCAACTAAGTTTTTCTTAATTGATTGCCTGGTATCTTCTTAAAGACTTGAAATCCCCTCAAAAACCCGATATAATGGGTTTACAGATATTTAAGTATCTGATTAATAAAGTAATTAAATACTTTACCAAATTTTGGGTCTCGACTTCTTTAATTGATTGGTGGTAATCAATTAAGGCTCGCAGTTAAAGTTTCTCAGGCTTTAACTGGTCGTGGCTCTTTTTTTGTATTCTTTATTCAGTTCGTTGTTTCGTTATATCTAGTATATCGCTTTTTAAAAAAATAAGCAATGATTTCGTGCATTATTCACACGAAATCATTGCTTTTTTCTTCTTCCATTTCTAACTCCAATGTTACTTGTTCTGTTTCTGGTTCTGGTTCTGTTGGCTCATTTGGGATTAAATCCACTACTAGCGTTGAGTTAGTTAACTTTGCAATTTGTTCTAGTGTTTTTATGGTTGGATCTGATTTTCCTGATTCTATTCGTGAATAATTTGATCTACTCATTTCTAATTCTTGGGAGAATTTTTCTTTTGATTTGGTACCTCTCATCTTTTTTAAGCTTTCTCTAAATGCTAGTTCCAAGTTTCTCCCCCCTCTTTTTGTGTCATAAAATTCACGCTTTATTTAAATTATAGCTTTTAATATCTTAATAAACAAGTGATTAATCACTTGTGATTTGTGATAAGTGATTTGTGATTAATATATAAAAGCCCTCTTTAAAGGGCTTTTATGTTTATTTTGAAAAAGAGATAAAATCAATATATCCCTTTTCCCCAATTTTTACAACGGCATTGTAGGGCTTTTTCTCTTTGTTTTTGATTCCTTTTACCAGGGTTTCTTTTCCCTCCAGTAATTCTTTTACATTCGTTTTGGTTAGTTTTTTCTTTCTAAAATGTTCAGCTAAAGTAAACTTACATTCAGGATAATTTGAACAACCATAAAACGATTTTTTTAATACAATATTGTTGCCACACTTAGGACATTTTCCTACAAGGGGTCCCGAGCGCTTAGTGGGAATTTGTACCCCTTATCGATACAAATTCCCCGTAGGCGCTAGGGACCTCTTTAGCTTCTTGGAAGCTGTCAGTAGTATATCTAATAATTTATCTCCATTCCCTTTAGTAACGTGTAACTTTCCAAATTTAAAAAAGCGACTCATAGAATTATTTCCTCCCGTTAAATAATAGATAACTATTAAAAATAGACAATACTTGCTCATAAGTAACGGTACTTAAATTGTTTACTTTGGCGTGTTTCATTGCTTGATGAAACTGATTTTTAGTAAACAGTTGACGATATTCTCGATTGACCCATTTTGAAACAAAGTACGTATATAGCTTCCAATATTTATCTGGAACATCTGTGGTATGGCGGGTAAGTTTTATTAAGACACTGTTTACTTTTGGTTTAGGATGAAAGCATTCCGCTGGCAGCTTAAGCAATTGCTGAATCGAGACTTGAGTGTGCAAGAGCAACCCTAGTGTTCGGTGAATATCCAAGGTACGCTTGTAGAATCCTTCTTCAACAATCAGATAGATGTCAGACGCATGGCTTTCAAAAACCACTTTTTTAATAATTTGTGTGCTTAAATGGTAAGGAATACTCCCAACAATTTTATACCTCTGTTTGTTAGGGAATTGAAACTGTAGAATATCTTGGTGAATTAAAGTGACACGAATGTTCAGTTTTAATTTTTCTGACGATAAGTTGAATAGATGACTGTCTAATTCAATAGACGTTACCTGTTTACTTATTTTAGCCAGTTTCGTCGTTAAATGCCCTTTACCTGTTCCAATTTCGTAAACGGTATCGGTTTCTTTTAAATTCAATTGTTTTATTATTTGGTTGAGTACTTTTTCACTCGTTAAAAAGTTTTGAGAATATTTTATATTTTTGTTCATGTAATCACTCCTGAAGTGATTACATCTGTAAATAAATACAGAAGTTAAACGATTTGTTTGTAATTTTAGTTATCTGTTTAAAAAGTCATAAGATTAGTCACTGGTAGGAATTAATCTAACGTATTTATTTATCTGCGTAATCACTGTTTTTAGTCTGTTTCAAAATAGTAGATGTTTTATCTACATTACGCATTTGGAATACCAACATGACGAATCCCTCCTTCTTAATTACAAATTTTTAGCATCTAATTTAACTTCAATTCCTATTATACACAAAATTTTAAGAAAGTCAATAAATAATCATAATTTTCTAATTGTGTTATTGACTACACTAATTCAATTAGCTAGAATTGTGTTTGTATGATATTTTGAATGAGGTGCATAACTATGAAAACCACTAAAGAAGCAGTAATAAAAGCAACATCAGACTTAGCAGATGAAAAAGGATTAAATAACGTTTCGTTAAAAGCTGTTGCTCAAAAATTAAACATTCGTACACCATCTTTATATAATCACATAGAAAGTTTAGATAATCTTCTTTTAGAAGTTGCTCATAATGGTATGCGTGACATGAATGAAAGAATGATGAAAATTGCCGTTGGAAAAATAGGGAAAGAAGCAATTAAGTTAGTTTCTATCGAATACCTAAACTATATGATTGAACACCCCGGAGTTTATGAAACAATTCAATGGGCTGTGTGGCACGGAACAGAGGAAACAGCAACCATTTTTAACAACTATCTTTCATTATTAACTACTCTTATCCAATCGTGCAGTCTTAACAAAGACAAAACACTTGAAATATTAAATATGCTTACTGGAATAATTCACGGTTATACAACTTTGCAATTAGGAAACGCTTTTTCTGCCTCAGATAAAGTTAGATTTGAATTAGCTGAAGCGATAGATACTTTATTAGTCGGGATTTTCCAGAAGTATAAATAATATATTTAGGCTTGCAAATCAATACAGAACTGCAAGCCTTTTTCTTTTATCCTACAATCTTCCAGTTGCTATCCTTATGTAGCACAAGCTCATACTGTGATACTTGTGTCGCCTTTGTCTGATTATCAAGGAATTTTACAGCTACTTTAACTTTCACATTATCCCCGTCCTTTGTAAAGATAGGGTTTACCAGTTCAGAATAAAGGTAGTCCCTGCCGATAGGCTCAATCACATTTCCAGATACATAGTAAGCAAGCTCTTTTTCTGTGGCTGTTGGATAGAGCTTAAAGAATGTTTCCAGAAATGCGGTAGCGTCATTTACCGTATCAGCGTCCACGCTTGCGTCTGCTTCTGGTGTCTTAGGCTCATAGTCTGATTTTTCGATTGCTGGTGCAAGAGTAGGGTTCTGAATGATTACCATATCCCCGTCAGCGTCTACATGGACTTTTACAGTATAAGTCGCTTTCACATTGCTTGTCTGTTCTCCCTCTTTTATCTGCTGATCTACTTCGTAGGTAGCAGAAAAAGTGTCCGTTCCCGATTGCTCGATATGCCACACAATCACATCTGTAACTGTGGAGCTGGTCGGTATATCCGTTCTGATTGTATCAACATTCAAGTCTTGCAATTCCTTTGTCAGATAACCGCTGATTGCCTGCGTCCTTGCTTCAATCGCTTCTTTGCTGTTACTCCATGTGTAATAAGACTTCGCAAAGTTCTTCACGAAATTTTCTATCCCGTTGGTGTCCTGCAAACGAAGTTCAATGATTTCTTTTTCATGGGTCGTGTGCTGGTCGATAGCCGTAAAATTCTTATACACCCCAAAGCTCACGCTTGCGATAAGCACCACCCACAACGCAATCACGGTTTTCTTATGTGTGCCTACCTTGACAGTACGCACCTTTTTTTCTTTGACATTTTCTGTCTGTTTCTTATTCTTCTTAAACATAATGTTATCCTCACTTTCTATTGTTTTACTCGTCCTGCACCGATTAAGTGCTGTTGCCAGTAACTATTATTTAGGTCTGCATATCCTATCGGATTTCCTGCGTGGTACATCTGCGTCGGCGAAACAAGAATACCGACATGTGTTACATAACTTCCAGCGTTATAGGTAGAATGGAAAAATACCAAGTCCCCAGCCTTTGCCTGCGAGAGTGGAAGATGTTGGGTGGCGTCATACTGTGCTTGTGCTGTTCTCGGTAAGGAAACACCAGCTTTTCCATAGCACCATTGCGTCAGCCCCGAACAGTCAAAGGAAGTGTTAGGATTGCTACCGCCATATACATACTTCCAGCCTTGATACTTCAATGCTTCATTCATTACTTTTTGTGCCAGTTCTCCCGATACCTGCGGAACAGTTAAATACTGATTGACTAATTCGACGTAAAATTGATTGCCATACTGATACCGCCAGCCCCCGTTCTTCGCAACGGCTATCGGGTTGGTGTAGGTTACTTTCTTTCCACCCGATTTTTCACGGGCGAAGCTCTCTGCAAGATTAAAGGTGTGTTTCTTTCCTTTTCCTGCCACATATCCCACATAGCCACCGCCATAGTTATAAGACTGTATCGCTACATTCAAATCGTCGATACCTTGATTTTTGCAGGAAGAAAGCAGGGACGCAAAATACTTACACCCCTGCTTGATTGAGCTTTCCGTATCTAAGGAATTAGGCGGTAAACCAAGACTTTCCGAACTCTGCATAACATCTTCTGCCGTACCGCCACTTTCTACTTGAATGATAGCCAATAGCACATTGACATACTCGGAAATACCGTATTCTCTGGCGTACTTTTCTACCATAGGCTGATGTTTCAAGACTTCTGCGGATAAGTTCATACCCGTAATGCCAGAAGAAAAATTGCTGTTCTCGTCGTCGCTGTCCGCACTAATCAAGACACCAAAGAAAAGCACCAGAGAAAAGAGGATAGGAAACAGAGTGCCAATGATAGCGATATGTTTCAGTTTCATTTTTTCTTCTGTCCTTTCTTCATCACAAGGTTACGAGTTTTCTCTGTTGTCTGCTGGTTCTTTTGGACGGTTTGCGTCTGCTGAACCTTTGTCCTGCGGTCTTTTGTGTAATTCTGGCGTGTTTCCTGCGATACCACTTTTTCTACATTCTGCCTATGTACTGGCTGTGCCGACTGGGTCGCTTTCTTATCAGAAGCACCAGAAGATAACGGACGCTCTTTGATAACATTTGTCTTGACTGGCTCACTTGCTTTTGAAGTGGTCGCTGTGGCAGGACGTTTGACTTCCTGCATTTTTTCCGCACTCGGCTTTGAAGCTGTGGCTGGTCGCTCATGGGGACGGGTAGCTCCCGTTGTCGCTGATCCGTCAGCCTTTCGCTGTGCCTGCCTTGCTTCTTGTGCCTTTTGAAGCTCCATACGCTTGTCAGCGATACTCTGTCTATGCTTTTCCTGCTTTTCCAAACGTCCCGTCTGTCTGGACTGCTGTTCCTGCACCATGCCACGCTTAAAGTCGGACACGCTGGACTTTGCCTTTTCCTTTGCGGAATACACCGCATAAGCGGTCTGTGTCGGCATATCCTTGATATTCTCTTTGACAGCATTTGCCTTGTCTTTCACTTTATTTTTCGTATCTAAGACAGCACCCACCTTTGAGCCTGCACGCTGTCCCATACTGGAAGTAGATGTATTGCCCCGACTGTCTTTTGTGGCTGTGTTCCTTGTCGGTTTTCTGTTTGAAATCGTGCTACCTGCCACCGCACCAGCAACACCGCCAGCAGTAACCGCACCAGCAAGCCGTCTTTCCATACGCCTAGCTCTATGTCGCATAAACAGATATGGTCTGCGGAATATCCTGCGTCCCATGTTTTGACTGTCGCCAGCGTTCAAAGAGAACATACTCATTAAATCGCCCAGCTTCATATAAATACCAGCGAAACATACTATCTGCAAGAACGCTACCATAAAGAACGGATAGTCCGTGGAGATGTTATAAAACATACTGGAAATGCTGAACGCCACCGTTACAATGAGCGTTATTCCTGCCCGTGTCATTATGGTATTAAACACCCTTACGATTGCCTGCTTCGCCATGCTTTCATAGCTCGGTATCATGGAAAGTAAAAAGCTGATAGGTAAAAACATTGCAAAGATAATAAAAAGTATCTGGCTAAATAACATCATGCCCGTAAGCAAGAATACAAATATCGTTATCCCTAAATTGAAGAACAGTAGGAAGAACACCATGCCTAAACGGTTCACGACCTGCGGTATCGTCAGATTGTTGTTGTCGTTATCTTCGATTTCTGTTTTCACGACTTCCTCTCTGGTTTTCCCGTCCTCGTCCTCTGGACTTGCCGATACAAGAGCTTCGACACGGTCTGCCCCGATTTCTTCTGTGTTGCTGTTACCGAATTGCAGAAGTAGCCACGGCTGTTCCACTTGAATAGAAAATAGGCTGTCCCGTATCAAGTCCACGCTGTCCTTGCCCTCGCTGTCGGAGTTGGGGAGCATGATTTTTGTTCCCAAGTCCAAAGAAGCGGTACTGATGTCTGATGAAAATTCATTTATCTTCTTGATGTAGTCGGGAGCGTAGGCAATAAACGAAGCGGACAGCACGAACACCACCACAAAGTTGATAACAGCGTGAAGTGCCTTGCTGGTTTCCCGTTTGATAAGTCCCGTATAAGCAACATACATTCCCACCACTAAGATAATGAGAAGCAGGAAACCAACATAGAAGCCCGTAGAAGAAAAGCCGTTCTCGGTTACACCTGCAAGGGTCTGTATGCTCTTTCCGATACTGTCTGCCATATCGTTAATAAAATCAAGTTTATAGGCTTCCTGCACCACATAGCCCGTGGCATTGCTTAAATAAAGGCTTATCGTCCAGACAAAGTTGGTAATGCAGTAAAGCCCGTACTGTACCGATTTTCCAATGCCGTCCAGCCAGTTCCACGGCAACCATGACCAGCTATTATCCACATAAAAATCAAGCTGGTAGTTGGAAAGGGGATATTTTGAGTAAAGATTTTCTGCGTTTATGGTATCGTCCACAAGCCCCGTCGCATGAGCCACCGTCCCCAAAAGTGAAAGCAGGATAAGGGAGAGTGCCACCACGAACAGAGCCATTTTGAGAAAGTGAAGTATCTTCCTTTTTGTGAACGCACCTTTTATCCTTTCTTTCATCACTCCACCTCATTTCTCTGTACGGGCGGTCTGGTATCAAAGGCGTGTAGCAGTTCTTCAAAAACTGGGTGTATCTGTACCACACCGACACGCCCGTATAAGTCCTGCAATAAGCATTGTCCGTTCTCCAAATCACGAAGCCGTTTCTGGTTGTTTTCATCGTCCTTGTCGATACCGAAAAATTCTAAGGTCTGTTTTATCTCGTTGATGTCAGTAGAACGGAAAGCGAATTTTAAGCCGATATTGTTTTTCAGACTTTCCTTTGCCACGTCCCCAGAAGATTGTGTAACGAAATAAACACCTGCCTGCATAGCTCGTCCAGCACGAACCAGCTTGTTAGAGAGCGTTTCTCCTTGTGCCACATTTAAGAACGCCCACGCTTCGTCCAAATCGACAATCTTAAAAATACTTCTGTCCGAATGGATAAAATCAAGGGCAAAGGTACTAATCACAATCAGCATAGATACCGACAATAATTCAATAGTCGTGTATTCTTCAAAGGTCGTGTCCTTATCTGGCAGTACAAGGTCGGCTACTTGAATGATATTGAGCTGGTTATCAAGGCTGATTGCATTTTCCACCGTACCGTCTGAAAACAGCAGATGTGCAAAGTCGTAGTCCGTGAAGCTGTCGATATGGTCTGCGATATTTCTTGATATGGGCGTATCTTCACGGCGTAGCTCGTCTATTACATGGAGCAAGCCCCGACTGTCGCTCTGGGTAACGGAACGAACCGCTTTTCGTAACACGGGGAATTTTTCGCCGTCCCTAGAGGAAATACCCGTAAGGAATGTCAAGATGTCGATTGCCAGACTTTCAGCGTCTTTTACATTCTTCATAATCACGAATGGGTCAAGAAGTCCTGCATTGTCTTTATCGCTGGTAAGATTTACGATATTGATTTCATGGGCGATTTCTGGAAGTGTTTCTCTCCAGTTGCCACGCTCGGCTTTGGGGTCTAAAATGACTGCTTGACCGCCAAACAACACCGAATAATACACCAGAAGATTGTTGCAGAACGACTTTCCACCGCCAAGCGAACCGACAAAAGCAGACGCTAAAGCGTTGGTAACTGTACCTTTTACGCCCTGCGAAGCTAAAGACGGTTGCAGGTACACATTTCTTCCCGTATCAACGGAATAGCCCATATAGATACCCGTAGTTTCCCCTAACTGCTGGGTCGCTCCAAAGCCAAGCCCTGCCAAGAAGTCTGATTTTACATACTGCACATAGTCATTGATATATCGCTTGCTGGCAGGTAAAAATTCAGAATGAAGCCCCAGCATATCCCCAGCAGGACGTACCAGCTTTACATTGAGGTCGTCGTAAAAGTCTTTGACTTCATCACAACGGCGTTTCAGCTCGTCAAGATCGGGTGCAGACACCCGTATAACGTAGCTTAACTTATACATACTTTCTTTTGTCTGGTCTAAGTCCGTTTCCAGCTCGTCCACGCTGTCTAAAGCGTCCACCACATTTGAGCTGGTTTCACCTCCTGCTTGATAAGCGTGATTGTCAAGGTCTTTCAATTCCTTTTTCTTGTTGCGTACGGTTGTTAATGCTTTTCGGTTCTCCACGATTTCTACATTCATAGAAGTATCAACGGGGAATGTGAATTGCTGTTGCTGGAAATAGAAGATTTCACTTGACGGAAAATCAAGCTCGCCGACAATCGCATTGACGGTAAAATAGGACACATAACTTTCCTTGTCCTCATGTTCCAAGCGTAAATACCGCTGGCTTTCTTCAATCACACACCTTGTCGGACGGATAAGGTCGTAGTATTTTATCAGCGTTTCTTTGTTCAATTTTTTTTTTGGTAGCTGGTACGCATAATCTTCATAAGCGATACCGTCCCTGCCGTAAAGATGTTCCATGAGATACCCAAAATCATTGATTTCCAAGCGACGCACCTTAAAGCGACGGGAGATTTTATTTTCCAGTAACTTTTCCATTTTCATGTAACGGTTGATTTCATCATTCGGCATGGAAACAAAATCATTCATCAGCGTATGGTTTACTTCATGGAGAAACTCTTTGAATGTCAGCCACGCCGATTTTTTGATGTTCTTCAGATTGAGCTGTTCTTCCGTAACCATGAGCTTAAAGCCAAGAAAAAAGCGGTAGTCCACTTGATTGTTTCCAATCATAGATACTAACGCTTCGGTCTGTTCGTCTATTTTCTGGTAGGCAACTTCCTTTAATTTTCCCGTTACCAGTTTCTTTGACTGCTCCTGCATACTTCGTATGGAGCTTTCTGTGGCAATCTGCAACGCATGAATTTTACCCTCACGGGACTGTGCGATTAGCTGTCGGAAACTGTCATGCACGATAAATTTCTGCTCTGCGGATAGAAAAGAATAGTTGTATGGTACCAGCTCATAATAGGCAAACACTTCATTGTCCTTGTTCCAGACAAGGTTATTGTCAATATATTTTATCGGGAACATAGTTCACACTCCTTACTGCCGTGATTGTTTCATTTAATATCTGCTTATGCAGTTTTACGGCTTTTCCTGCATAAGTGATTTTTGGTCGCAGGGCATAGGTTATCTGTGATTTCAAAAAGCTGTACGGCTTCTTTCCGTCAAAGGTTTTCTGCGACATGAACCAAGTGAGAGCAACGGGAATACCAAAGTATTTGAGAAATGCTCCCTCAATCATGGAAAGTGGGGGAATATCCCCAAACAGAATGATGATAAATTCCGTAATCACAAACCATGTAATCTGTGTAAAAGTAACGGGAAAGGGTAAGTTAAAGTCATTGATTGCATATAAGACTTTTTCCACGTTCCAGATACCCGTGTAGCTTTTAATCTTTTTCAAGTTCTTTCAGCTCCTTTCAAAATAGAAAAGGACAGCCATTTTCAGACTGTCCCTTAAAAGAGAAATACGCTGTCAGTAGCAACAATGCTTGTCGCTGATCTTCCAGCGTTAATATGGTATCTCGCACATACCTCGGCTTGTTTCAATAAAGCAACCGCCCATATCCAAATCTCGCCCGTAGGCTTCATAGTCAATGTAGTTCTGTAAGCTGGGTGGAATGTCGCCAAGTGCCTGCAATTCGTCTATGTAGTAGTAGGCAACGTCTGTCATGGTTTCACAGTCGGGATAATAATAAATATCGTCCTTGTGTTCCACGACTTCTTCCAGCGTCCCGTAGTGGCTGATAAATTCGTCCAGACACTCTACGATATAGTCGGGAAGTTCCTCTATCATTTCATACATCTCATTGAGTTCTTCAATGGAAACATACTCGCCAATCGCAATGGGGAAGTTGTCGGTATCATGGATTGCGTATTCCTCATACTGTTCATTCAAGCCGATTTTTTCTTTTACATCTTCCTCATCAATGGGAAACGTGAACCAAGCACCGACTAAATATCCCTCATTGTATTTGCCAAGATTAGCAATGTAAACCGCCATATCATCAATCATAACCACCACCTCATTTCCTACTCTGGCAGTTCAAAGATACCGTGTTCTGTTACTAAAAATTTCCCGTGTTCCTGCAAGTGAGAAGCATAGGCTTCAAAGTCAAAGTAATATTCTTGACAGTCCTCGGATAAATGCTTAAATGTCGGGTCGTTCATCAGCTTTTGCCTTGCAACATCTATCATGCTTTTGCAGTCAGGATAAACCGTAATCACGTTCCTGCAAATATAAAGTGCTTCTAAATTGTCATATACGGTCAGAAGTGATACATATTCTTCCTGCATATCACTTGAAAGCTGGCGGTACATAAAATCTAATTCGTTGAGCTGATACACGCTTGTATGTTCGTGAACTTCATCAGCATAAGGCAACACCTTTTCGATAATACAGTAATCCCCACTTTCTGCACCGATACCTAACTTTTCTTCAAACTCGGCAACATCTATCGGCAGGTCGAACCAGTATGATATTGTTTCTTCGTCAGTTGTTCCTCTCGTTTCCACCAGTACCCTTGTTTCCTGCATTGTTCCTCACGTCCTTTCTGTTGGTTCATCACATCTTTTAAGTTCTGGTATGAGATACCAAACACATATTTAGAAAAATCTTCTAACTGTCTTTCTTCATAGTCGGCAGGGTTCAGCCGTTTCATTTCATGCCACACCTTACGCTTGTAAGAGGGCAGGTCGGAAATGTATTCACAGCCGACTTTTGCCTGCATATCCTTAAAAATATCGTTCATTTCATCACTCCAATCTGAAATTTAGGTATGAAAAAAGCAGTCAATCCTAAGACTAACTGCTTTGTGTGTATGGATATGAAATTGTTTATCAGACATATTGTTTGAAAAATACATTTAACTTTTGCCCTAGTAGTGTTGGGTTATCTGTATTTACTTCATGTCCTGCATTTTCAATAATAGCTATTTCTGCGTTTTCTATCTGTTGTTGCAATTCTAAAGAAGCTTTTTTATTTATCTTATCCTTATCGCCACAGACAACAAGTACCGAACATGATATTTTTTTCAGTTCATGTTTAAAATTAAGTTCTGTCATAGATTTGCATAGATTGATAAAATCTGTTTTCTGAAAACCCATTTTTTCAAATGCTGAACAAGGCATAATACGGAATATCAGATTTTGCATTTTTAACAGATACTTTGGCATTTCATATTGTGTGCCTATTAACACTAATGAGTTCATTTTTTCTGGGTGTTCTATCGCATACTGCATAGCAAGAATACCACCTAAAGAAAGTCCACAAATATTTAGCGGTTCTTCAAACTGTTCACAGTATGTTTCCAATGTCCGATACAATGTATCATAACATGGTATTTTTCCAAAAAGCCAATCTGATAAATTAGGGCATAAAACTTCAAAATCATCATTGAATACTTTTACGGTATCACTCCAACTTTCAGAAGATTGTCCCAAACCGTGAAGCATTATATATTTCATTCCATCACTCCTAGATACTGTGTTTCATATCCACATTATAACATTCGCATATCAGCACCACAATAAAATTTTATGCACCGATAATCTTATTGAACAGCTCTAACAATACATCTTTCACACCGCCAGCGTTGAATACCAAACCGACAGCAATCAAGGCAACTACCAAGAAGCCGATAAGTTTTGAAAACTCACGCTTGAACCCTAAGTAGATACCGATAACCACAATCGCCATAAGCACTAAGCTCTGTGCGTTTGATAAAAACCATTGATACAAATTTTGTCCGAAATTCATTTAATTGTCCTCACTTTCTTCTAATTGTTTCATTTCATAGTCAGCTTCTTTGCCGACATTCAAAATACACATCAAGACTACGCCGATACCCATTCCCATAGATACCAGCAGGAAATCTTTTAATAATACCCACATTTTTTATCACTCCTAACTTTCCACCAAATCTTTTGCAGGGGTCGTCTGCTGTTTGATTATCATTTTATGCTTTTCTGTGAGCTTTGCCTGCTGTTCGATTGTTTCCATGTAGTCTGTACCGTTTCCTTTATCAATCTTTTTCAGCATTTTCAAGGTTGGTGCTACCTGCCTTTGTACCCAACGCAATGTGCGGTCTAAGGTGTAAGGCTCTGGCTTTGTCGTCAGCTTCAAGCTCTGTCTGTTATCGCCAATAAACCAAGCCCAGCGGTCATTGAGTTTCCATTCATTTTTTCGCTTGTCGGGTTCTTCATCAACAAACCGTACATACTGGTTGATGATAGAAAAGGCGGTCTGCTCTGCGTCATAATAGGTCAGCAAATCTCGTACTGCATAATAGGCACGTTCATTTCTAAGCCGTATCTCAAAACGGTTGATAATGTCGGCTTCTTCAAGCGGTGTCCCTAACTTGACGTACTGCTCATAGTCCTTTTCATAGATACAAAAATACACATCTGATTTCAGCGAACCAAGATAAAGGGTGCGTCCCATATATTCTCTGTCGTCCTCTCTATGCTTGATAAGCTCGCCCGACTGGTAAAACTTATAACTTCTGGACTTTCCGATATATTCCCGTTTTCTGCATTTTTCCGCAAGCTCTGGAATATCCAAAATGCCCGTATGGTCGTTGATAGCAAGGTCGATACGCTTCATCACGCCACCGTCTACGAGTGCGTCCATGAGAAAGTCATACCAGCTTCTTTGCTGTGCCAGCAGGTAACTTTCAAACTGCCTGCAACCACGCCCCTTTAACTCTAAAAGGACACCTTTTTCTTCGTCAGCCGACGTATAGATAAAGATGTCCCCTAAAGAGTAATGCTCCGTATAACTGTAATGTCCATAATCTTCATGGAGCATATAGTTGATATTCAGTTTTAATATGTCTTTGATGATATGCTGTATATCCAGCGTGGGAAAACGAATTTTCACATAATCAAACAGCATGGTAAGCGGTGCTTCTGGATTGAACCTTGCCAGTTCTTTATGCAGAGTTTCCAAAAGCTCCTTTGACGGCTTCATTTTTCCGCTTTCTATCTTATTGAGATATTCTCTTGTGATACCAGAAGCCACCGCCAGCCTGCCTTGTGAGATACCGTAAGCAATCCGTTTCTCCCGTAATTCTTTTATCCATTGTTCTTCATTCAGAACCATACCCCCAATCTGTAAAGTGTGAAGTTTTTTTAGGCGACTTCACAGCCGATTTTTGCTAGGAAACCATGCCAGAAGCCTTATGTTTCCTATGTTTTTTGTCTATTGTCTATTTGCAAACGTACCCCTCTGTTAGATACCGAGGGGTTTTATCAGCGGACGGGACAAGCCCCGTCCGCCAAGAACGGAACTTGCGGTTGAGAACCGCAAAACCCGTCCTTGTCGTCCGTGTCTGTGTCCTGCTGTGAACCTTGTATGCCCTCATAGATAACCGCAAAATCTATTCTTTCATCTGAAAGTGCTTCTTTCATTTCTTCAGACAGCCCTTTAAGAAATACATTACATTGCAGACAAGCCTTATCTAAAACTCGAAATCGAAAATAGATTATCCTGCTTTCAACGCAATGTCTACTTTCCAACCTCATTCTAAACTTATGAGGAATGTTGATTTTTTCACGAATAACATCATCAATGATTTTATCTATCCTTGAATGAAATCGCAGATTTGGATTGACAGAATAATCTAAAAAACAATCTAACATATATTTCCTGCAATCCGTTGTAAAAATATCTGTATTCAAGCACAAACAGAGGTAGTTTTTCTCTGTGGGTGCGTGATAAACATTTAATGTGTCCTTATTCAATCACATCTTCCTTTCCTTGTTGTTCTGGCATGACTTGTCTTTCTTGTGCAAGCCTGCCGATTGTTTGTAAAAAATCATGTCCTTTGGGGACTAAAGGCGTGTAAAATTCGCTTATCACGCTTGTTCCCATATCACAATAGCCACGCCCCTTGATACGCTTCTGGAAAAACTGCTTTTTCACATCTGAACCGAACAGCATACCGTAACCTAATTCGCTGATACGCCCAAGTCCCACACGGAAATTGAAGTTATCTCTGATACCGTCAGAGAAATACTTTGCGTCTGGACGCTGGCAGGCAACGATAAGGAAATAACCTGCTTGTCGTCCTAACATAACGATTTTCTTTAACTGGCTAAGCAAGCCCACGCTTTCCTTTGTCCCCAGCATTTCAAAAAATGCCACATATTCATCAAAGATAAGAAAGCAGGGTGGCAGTCCCAGATAGGCGTAGTTTTCGCCCGTCTTATAGTTCGGGTGTTGCTTCATTTCCTCACTTCGCTGTACCATTCCCTCATAAAAGGCATTGACACAATCAATCATTTCTTCTTTGGTGTGATACACATTTCCCATAACTGTCCCTAAGTCTGCAAGGTCAGCGTTCTTCGGGTCTAAGATGTAAAGGACAGCGTTGGTATGCAGTAAGGCTTCAATAAGCGTCAGCAGAAAATAAGTTTTACCGCCACCCGTTCCACCAGCAATCAGAGCGTGAGGGAGTGCGTCATATTCCCAGACAAGATTTTTCATCAGTTTCAGACAGCCGTTTTCTGCCCGTACTTCATCAATGGTAATGCGGTTCGCTATCATATCATAAAGCAGGGTATATTCAATATAGCCGTCATGCAGGGTCTTGTCGGTCAGCTCACAATATAAGCCACTTTCCAATTTATCCTCTAACCGTAAAAGCTGGTCTTGATATTTTCCCAGCGTAATTTCACAGCGGATATGAAGCAGTCCCTTTTCCATTTGATAATAAATCTTTGGAAACCAGACGATTTTTTCCCTTGATCTGCTTTGCAGGTCAGTAAAAAAACCGCTGTCTTGTACGGTATCGGCTTCATACCACTTATTTTCCAGTACCATTCTTGCCAGCTTTTGACGGTGCAGGAGCTTCTTGAAACTATCGTAACAGAAGTGGTAATACAGAAAAACGACCAATGCACAAACACCAGTCGCTATCAGTATAGTTATGAAGTTGTAAGGGGAAAGCGTCAAGCCGTTCTCTAACAAGCTGAAATGTTCCCAATCAGTACGCATGAGCTGTTTGATATTCAGTAGCAGGAGAACCGCCACGAATACAAACAGAAGCGTTCCTATGGAAAAGTGGTAGACAAGGTGCTTGTCGCTGGCTCTGATACGGTGTCCTTTGTTAAAAATCTTTTGCATAAATCAATCACTCCTTTCTGGGTATGAAAAAAGCAGTCAATCCTAAGACTAACTGCTAAAATAATATAACTGTTTATTTGGGCGAAACGTATTAGAGTAAATTTTTCTCTTTTAACATTTCAAGAAATTCTTTATATCCAACACAGTCGCAAGAAACTGTACAATTTTTTTTGTTTCCTACAAATATTTTCAATCCTATTTGCTCTTTTTCTGTGCAACGGGAAATATCATTAAATGAAATTTCTCTTGTTCTTCCAACAGCAGGAGTAATACGCAAATTATTTCCGTCAATTACTACCTTATGTCTTTTTAATGCCCACGCACAAAATTCAATCAATAGAACAAAAATAGCAAAAACAACAGAGTGTCCCACCGTATTATCAAATCCCATGAACAATCCTAAAGCTATTGCAATTCCTACCATTATCAATGAACAAATATGACATACTGTTTGATAGGCGTGTGATACAAAAACAGTATTTGTGAATTTTTCTTTTTTAGTTGCTTTTTGTGTCTTATCTAATACGAGAGATATAATAGGGACAACGAATACAGCAAATATAATAGCTCTTATCATAAACAGCACTCCTTATAATTAAATTTTTCATACCCATATTATAACAGTTTTATATATCCGCTACAACGAAAATCTATTCAGCAAGCCTATTTTTTCGGCTGTCCCTGCGGTGTATGGTTCTGTGGACTGCCTACGTTTTGATTGCCTTTATTCTTCAATACAATATCCTCTGCCTTTACATACCAGTCCACATCTGCACCCGTATAGGTCTTTCTTGATACCGTATCGGCTACTGGATTGACAAGCTCCACAACTGCATTGTACGGAAATTCTCTTAACGGTACTTCTGGCGGTACAGACACGGGGATAATTCCACCATGCAAACTGCACTTCAAATCATAGATACGCTTTTTAAGCTGGGTACTCGGTGTCCCGTCCTCATTCTGTAAGAACACATCACGCACCGCTGTAAATTTTAATTCTCCAAATGTTTTCTCTTTGTCAATAACAAACCCGTTTGATAATCTCATAAATTCTTCACTCCTTTACTTTTCTTCAACTGCTACAATATCATCAGCAACTAACACATAATCGGTATGTCCCATATCCCCGATTGCATAACCTCTGCCGTATAACTTCGGATTGACAAGTTTTACTTTCTGTTCATACTTGAACTTTTTTTCGCCAGCCTGCACGGGAATTTCTACCACAACATTTTCGCCTTTCTGTACGTCAGAATAAAGGTTATAGCTTCGTCTTGCTAAGACCCTGCGGTTATTTTTATCTCTTTCAAAGACTGGCTCACTTTCGCCTGCAAATTCAAGAGTTCCAAAAGACTGTACCATATCTGGCACGACATATTTCATTTCCATATTGTTTTACCTCGTTTCTTTCTATTTTTGATAAATTGATTGTGATTTCTTATTCTGGCGGTTTGGGAAGTACCAGCAATCCCACAGATAGTAAAGGGTAAAATCAATGCTTACGCACCCTTGACTATCCGTGTTCTTGCAGGTTGTTGGCAGACAAGCCAGAATAAGCGGAAGTCTGCCGTTTGACAACTTCGGCGGAGAGCGTGATTTTTCTTTTCTCATACCGTTACCGCCTTATGATTTTTTCATTTTACGGCGTTTGTAGAAGAAGATACCTGCCAGTCCAGCACCAGAGGTCAAAAGAAGTGCAAGCAGTCCGTAAAGGTTTGTGTTATCGCCCGTTTTGGGACTGTCGCTCGGTCTGTTTGGCTTTTCTGGTGTCGGTGGTGTTTCGGGTTTCTCTGGTTCTTTTGGCTTTTCCTTAAAGGTAATCGTCTGTCCCTTATCCTCAATATCCTTATGCTCGGTAACTTTCTTCGGATCGTCTGGATTGCTTAAATCGTACAATTCTTCAAAAGTTACAAGCTGTTTGCCGTCAAGGGAAGTAGCGTCAAGGGTAAAGGCAACTTCCACTTTCATAGTTTCGCTGTCAGCAGTAAAAGTGTAATCACTTTCCACACGTTTCCCATTGATAAGAAGCTCGGCATTTTCTTTTTTCAACATCTGCCAGCCCACCAGTTTGTACTGTGTACCGACTTCTAAGCCCTCTAAGGTTACGGTATCAATGATTGTTACCTCTTTTCCAGCTTCAAGCTCTTTGTTGCCGTCCTTATCGGTAGCAGTCGTATGAATTTTGATGATACGCTCTGTGATAAGTACGGTCTGCCCGTCGTCCTCAATGTCTTTATGCTCCGCAACTTTCACGGGTTCGTCTGGATTGCTGAAATCATACAATTCTTCAAAGGTAACAAGGTTCTTGCCACCTAAAGCAGACGCATTGAATATATAGGAAATTTCCACTTTCATTTCTTCATCATCAGCGACAAAGGTATAATCGTTTTCTACACGTTTCCCGTCAATGATAAGCTCGGCGTTTTCTTCCTTTAACATCTGCCAACCTTTCAACTGATACTTTGTGCCTTTTGTAAGCCCGTTTAATTTGACAGTATCAACGATTGTTACCTCTTTTCCTGCAAGGATAGTTTTTTCGCCGTCCTTGCTGGTCGCTGTGGTATGGATAGAGATTTCTTTTTCGTATTCATCAGTCAACGTTCCTAAATCAATCACAAGGTTATTTCTTGATACCACGATTTCAAAAGGTGGGATAAGTTCAAAGCCTTTGTTACTGTCGCAACGCATTTCTTCAATGATGTAGGTATCATAAGGTAATGCACCCTTGCTGTCGTCTGGTTCAGAAGTTCCAAACCACACACCGTCCTCGCTGGTCTTGCCTGCGTTGGTATTGTGCTTATGCGAAGCCCATTCAGAAGAAGTGGAAAACTGCCCGTTATCATCAGTTACAACTATATGATTTTCGCCCGTTGTCTTGCTTGTGATCCTAAAAGGAACATCAGCAAGACGCTTGTGTGTGCCTGCACCGATTTTTACACCCTCAATATCTCCACGCTTAATCTGATTATAGATAGAATGGGCTTCGTCGGTTAAGTCCACGATTTTTCCATTTTCTGTGATTGTAAAATCAATCGGTTTTGCACCGTCTGTCAAATATCCGTCTGGTGCTTCGCTCTCAACGATACGGAAGTTTCCATAAGGTAAAAGGTCAGCAGAAGTAGAAGCGATACCCTCAATATCGGTACGAATTGTCTTTACCACTTCATTTTTCTTATAGAGCTTGCCCTCAACCAATACTGCATTATCATTTAAGGAAATGATGTCAAAGGCAGTATCTTTTAAAGTTGCACTTCCTTGTGGTTTGGTATCGCCCGTTTCTAAATCTCGTTTCTGAATTTTCACACCGCCACGGATAACCTTATCTGATACGGAAAACTGGTTACTTCCAGATAATACGGCAAGGTCGCCGTCCTCGGTAATCTGTGTAAGGTATAAGTCTTTTATCTGTTCGGACTTATCGCCAGCCTGCATATATGCACCGTCTAACAAGTATCCGTTTGGAGCTTTTGTTTCTTCAACGGTTAGCGTTCCAAGTGGAAGAACCGCTTTACCGTCCTGCATATAGAAGCTATCGCCAGATACTTTGTATGCGTCCGCAAATTTTGTGATGTAGTGGGTTGACCCGTCGCTGTCTGTTTCAGCGATTGTCTTTGTAACCCATGTACGAGTAGCTTCGGCAGGGAGATTGTCTTTATTATAGAAGCCTGCATAATACTTCCATGTAAATTCCGCACCTGCTAGAGAAGCGTTCCCCTGCGGATTGTCTTTCTGTGTTTCCATATCAATCTTGAAAAGCTCAATCAACGTGTCCGTTACTTTTGGTGTATCAGATACTTTCAAAGTCGCTGTTTTTCCAGCTTCAACCTTTAAGGAATATATAGTTTTATCTACTTTATATCCTGCTGGTGCGGATAATTCCTTGATATAGACTGTGCCTGCTTTTACCTCTACAACATCTGTATTTCCGTTTTCATCAGTCGTAAGAGTGGCAAGCTGTTTCGTGCAGTTCTTATCAGAAAAGACACCGTATGTTGCACCAGCGATAGAGTAATTCCCGTTACCGTCTGTAATGCTGGTATTACTGGTAGCCTTTTTAAGTTTCGCATTTCCGATATTTAACTTCGCCCAGAATTGCCCCAATTCCTGCCCCTCGCCAGAGTAGATATAACCGCCACATTCATAACGTCCTTTATTTTCTTTGACAAAGGCTCTTGCACCAGAGAAAACTTCGTCCTGCGTTGCCTTTGGAATTTCATCATAAGAAGCTCTCACGTTGTCGCATTGCCAGCCAAGATGTACGCTCAATCTCTGCCAGACAACAAGCTGTCTTAAAAGGTAGGCGTGATTGTTGCTTATTCCGCTGTGGCTGTCTGTGTACTGTTTCACATATTCGATAGATAAGGCAACGTCGCTTATCTGGTCGGCACTCATACGGGTGCTTGCGTCAATTCTGGTCTTGTAGCCATTCCTAAAATCTGTGTTAATGTCGATACAGTAAGCGTCCTCGCCCTCGACGGTCAAATGTCCCTCGTTAAAAGTAGAACCAATCGAACCGTCATTCATTACTTTTTCAACGATACCGACACGCTCTTTTGACTCCGTCCAGTATTGCTTGCTTTCTGCATGAACGGGTGTCGTCGGTAAAGTAGTAACGACAGTTGCAAGAGCTAAGAAGCCAGTACACAATCGTTTTAACATCTTTTTCATAAATCTAATGCTCCTTTCATTTTGGGTAATAAAATAGCCGTCCAATAAGAACGGCTGGAAATAGAAAAGGAACGTCATGTTAGGCGTTCCATAGTCTATAAGTTATTCAATTTTTTCTTGTTTCAATACTGATGTGTTGTACCATATCTTTGCATATCTAGGAAAACTTGCGTATCAAGGCTCATTCGTTAGTAGTAAATAAGTAGTAAATTGATGTGTTTGTTTCCTTGAAAATGCTGATAGATACTGTGTTTTAGCGGATAATCAGATTTTTATTGTGTTTTTTGATTAAAAAAATCCTCCTAAAATGATAACTATTGTCATGTGTTGTTCGTTATCATCCCGGAGGATTGTGCGTTTCCAATAAAAACCATATAATGCTGTGAAATTATAACATATTATCTCTAAATATGTAATACCCAAAATTAATAATAATCAAATTTTTGTGCTAATTGAGTCAGATCAACCCCACAATTTTCTTTTATTTTGTTCAAAAACGCCGATATGTCCACACCATAAAGATAATGCGTCAATGTCATGCCATCTGTATTCTTCTTATTACCATATAACCAAAAATACTTCTCCATTCCATCTTTACCATTGATTTTGTCTCTGTCCTTTTGTGCGGCTTCCATCGTTTTTTCTCCTGTCGTTCGCAGTTTTTGCAACGATTGTTTCTGATCCTTTGCTACTGCTTTTTGTGATAGCTCCGCTAAAAACAGCCGGTCTTTACCCGCCAACACATCAATTTTTAAGGTTGGATATTTCTCATCCTTTGTCAACGATAATTTGAAAGTATATGTCACGGAAGAATCTGCCGCTTTCAGAGATATGTCTTCGCGATATTCTTTTTTCGTATTGTTTCGCACGATCGTAACCGAATAGTCGACATTATCCACCATGAGCTCTATTACACGTCCACGAATCGTATCTGACTCATCCACATATAATTTCATTTTCTTCCATACCATGCTGTACTTGTTGGTCATAAATTCACCGGTATGATACACAATATCATACTCCGTACATGCATCAGTAATCCCTTTCGGCTTCACATCCTCTCTGCTCTTCGTGACAGTCTGTCCTTTTTGCCAAAACATGCCAATCCACTTTTGCATCTCACTTTTGAACGTAACTTCCGTCCCCATCGGTACAAGCAGCTCTTGATACAATTTCGTGAGTGTATTCATATCGATCGCATACCCATCGGCCGCATCAATATAATTAAAAGCACTCTTCTCATACTTTTTCACACCACCATCACATCTCCACTCCGAAATAGCACTTTTCAGAATACTTCCTCTGCCTAGTTTTCGTAAATTTTTCGGTAAAACAACCTTTTCTAAATAATAATTACCTCGGAAGGATAATGGTGCCGTCTTGCGAACTGTATCCGGTACAACAAAGGTACTGCCCTTCTTACTCATCGGATAACAGATAAGTGTCGTCATTTTCTTATTGTATAACGCACCATTTTGCGACCTGTACTTTGGATTAATCGAAGAAACACGAATACTTCTCGTACGCATCGTCTCGTTCTCTGGCAAGATCCATACACCAACTAAGCCCGTAATCATCTGATAGTCCTTTACCTATCATTCTTACACCATAGGTTTAAAACTACCATATGTAAAATACTTTGAATGCCTTATTTTACGTATTCCCCTTCTCTTATCTCCTAGGCCAAGCATAACATATCTGTTATTAAAAATAAAACACAATCTTTCCTTTCCCCCTGTCATTTTATATCCGTTTATGGTATCCTTATTGTGGGGTTATTTTTTACCGAATGTTGATGGGAACGTTCGTGTTATTACAAGAAAAAGGAGATTTTCAATGAAACAAATTGGCTTTGATAATGATAAATACTTATCCATGCAGTCTGCACATATTAGAGAGCGCATTTCTCAATTTGGCGATAAGCTGTACTTAGAGTTTGGCGGCAAATTATTTGACGATTATCATGCATCACGCGTACTTCCGGGCTTTGCACCGGACAGTAAATTACAAATGCTTTTACAACTTGCCGATCAGGCTGAAATGATCATTTCGATCAATGCATCAGATATTGAGCGTAACAAGATCAGACATGATCTCGGAATTACCTACGATCAGGATGTATTACGTCTGATCGATGTATACAAAAAGAAAGGACTTTATGTCAGCAGCGTAGTTATCACCCGTTACGCCGGACAGCCATCCGCAAATCTGTTTCAAAAAAAATTAGAATCCATCGGTATCCAGGTTTATCACCACTATACTATCGATGGCTATCCAAACAATATCGACAAGATCGTAAGTGATGACGGCTATGGCAAAAACGATTATATTAAAACAACCAGACCGCTTGTCATTGTTACTGCACCGGGACCGGGAAGCGGCAAGATGGCAACCTGCCTTTCTCAGCTATACCACGAAAACAAAAACGGTATCAAGGCCGGTTATGCAAAGTTTGAGACATTCCCAATTTGGAATATTCCTTTGAAGCATCCGGTCAATTTAGCCTATGAGGCCGCAACTGCTGATCTGAATGATGTTAATATGATCGACCCATTTCATTTGGAAGCATATGGTGAAACTACGGTAAATTATAACCGCGATATTGAAATTTATCCGGTGCTCGCCGCCATGTTTGAACGCATCTATGGATACTGTCCATACAAGTCTCCAACAGATATGGGCGTCAATATGGCAGGCAACTGTATTATTGATGACGAAGTCTGTAAGGAGGCGTCAAAGCAGGAGATCATTCGCCGCTATTACCAGTCGCTCAACCGCTATATCAAAGATGAGGCATCGGGTGACGAAATATACAAACAGGAACTCATCATGAAGCAGGCTAAAATATCCGTAAACGATCGTGCTGTTGTTCCGATTGCTAACGAGCGGGCTAAGCAAAAAGGATCGGCTGCTGCTGCAATGGAACTGCCGGATGGAACCATCGTAACCGGTTCTACTTCTGATCTGCTCGGTCCGGCGTCTGCTGTACTGTTAAATGCGATCAAAGTATTAGGAAAGATTGATGATAATGAACATCTGATATCCCCTTCCTTTATTGAACCGATCCAGCACCTTAAGACCGGTTATCTTGGCAGCAAGAATCCACGCCTGCATACCGATGAAGTACTTATTGCGCTTTCAATGTGCGCTGTATCGGATCCGAAAGCCAAACTGGCATTAGAACAGCTCCCAAAATTGTCCGGATGTCAGCTTCATGTTTCCGCGATCTTGTCATCAATCGATATCAACACTTTCAAAAAGCTTGGCATTGAATTAACCAATGAAGCCGTTTATGAGGGTGCTGCTACAACAGAAACGGAATGATCGTATTCCCGCATGCTATAATAAAAAGTTCCCTATAAAATAAAAAACAGCGTTTTCAAATTTTTTGAAAACGCTGTTTTTCATTTCTTATGTTTTCTATCACACGAAGATCATTCATTCCCCGTATTCTTTTTCATGGCTATCTCAACAACTTTACTGGTATACTCTGCCTTGTCTAAGCTTAGCAGTTCCCTTGCCTGCGACTCACTGACGCCATACTCAGATTGTAACAGAGATACGATCTGTTCTTTGCAGCCATCTACCTCGTCCTCGATCTCAAGCTGTTTGGCAGTCTCTAAATTCGCATCATATCTCTGCAAACCACGGATCAGCGCATTTAAGGCATCTGGATAATAATTCATAGCATCATAATTTTGATAAGAATCCAATGCTCTCTGTACCTGCATCACTGTTCGAATCTTATTATAGGTATCCGGATCTTTCTCTTTCACCTTCGTTCCTAACACCTCTTGGTATGCCTGCTCGTACTTACCCATCTCAAAGTATTTCATGGCCTGCTTCTTTGAACTGGAGTAACCATGTATGTTTGTGCCAGCAATCTCCACTACCAGAAAAGTAACGGTCAAGATAGCAATGATCGCAACACCAACTTTATTGAGCTTGCCGGTAACTTCATATTTTTCAGCTTCTGCCTCTTCTTCCTGCTGTGCTTTTCGCTCAGCCTTTTTGGCTTCTTTTTCCGCTTTTTTTGCAGCTTTTTCTTCAGCTTTTGCTGCTTTCTTCGCTTCTTTTTCTGCTTTTTTTGCTTCCTTTGCCTGCTCTTTTTCTGCCTTTTTCTGTTCCGCCAACTCCGCTTTTTCCGCAGCTTTTTGTTCTTCCTCTTCCTGTGCTTTTCGTTCTTCCTCGGCAATCTCATCGTTGATTACATTACCAAAGACACGCTGAAACAATCCTTTCTGATCTGTTGGCTCCTCTTCCGGATATTCCTCCGGTGCCGCAATATCTAGCAGATCATCAATAGACACATCCTGTGATTCCGAATCAGCACCAAGCATATCAAAAATATCTGCAGCCTCAGCATCCTGATCTTCTACCAGTTCATCCTTTGATGCCGTCTCCTGCTGCAACGATCCGGTCATATCCAGATCATCCAACAATCCATCTAACATCATATTTAATGCCTGATCATCGGTCGAAGATTCTGATTTTCCGTCATTCATTAACGCTGCCGTCTCTGCTGAATCTCCGCCACTTACATCGTCAGAATACAAATTGATATTATCTAATAATTCACTGGTATTAATCGTCGCACTATCACCAGCCGGCTGTAAGATCTCTTCAGTACCTCCGTCGTCGATCGGTGCTGGAATCTCTTCAGGAGTTTCCGCAACCGACATTGGAATCTCTTCGGAAACCTCCTCTACCGGTATTGGGATCTCTTCAGAAGCTTCCTCCTCGATCAGCATTGGAACCTCTTCAGAAACTTCCTCCTCTACCGGCATTGGAATCTCTTCAGAAACTTCCTCCTCTACCGGCATTGGAATCTCTTCAGAAACTTCCTCCTCTACCGGCATTGGAATCTCTTCAGAAACTTTCTCCTCTACCGGCATTGGAATCTCTTCAGGAACTTCCTTCTCTACCGACATTGGAATCTCTTCGGAAACCTCCTCCTCTGCCGGCATCGGTGCATCCTCAGACTGCTCGTCTGACTTAAACTCCTCTATCCCTTCCAGATTTTCCAAATCTTCTATGTCCACAAAATCCGCCAAGGAACCCATATCCGCGAAATCAGCCGCATTCAGATCTTCTAATTCTTTGTCTTCTCCTGACATTACCGCAACCTCTTTTCTTCCTTATTGATGGTCCGTTACTCCGATCAAGTTATCTAATGCAGCAACCAACTGTCCAATCTCCGGTTTTGACAACTGGGCATCAGCTCCGAGCGACTCCCCTTTACGACGCATCTCTTCGTTGATCAACGAGGAAAAGATGACAACTGGAATATGGCAAAACTGATCAGACTCTTTGATCAATTTTGTCAAATGGTGTCCATCCATCTGCGGCATCTCAATATCTGTGATCACACAGGATACTTTCTCGTCCAAATTTCCCGACTTATAATAGTCGCATAACCGATCCCAACATTCCTGACCATTGTTCGTTGCCGTTACGTTTACATATCCGGCCTCAGACAAGCAGTTGACGATCATCTTGCTAAGCAAAATAGAATCTTCTGCGATCAAGATCGGTGTATCGTTTCGTTTTCTTCCCGTCAAATGATCGACAGAAGAGGCCTTCAATCCGGTTTCCGGATTAATTCCGGCAACAATCTCCTCAAAATCCAGTATAATGATCAGCTTACCATCAATCTTAACGATGCCTGTCGCCATGCTGTTATCACCACTATTCACCGTAGAATCCGGTTTCAAAATTTCTTTCCAGGAAATGCGATGAATTCCTGCAACTCCGTGTACATGAAATGCAGTATGCAACCCATTAAAGCCCGTTACGATATACATATCTCCCGCCGTATCTGCTTTCTTAGGCAGATTCATAACCACTGCCAGATCAATAATAGAAAGGATCTCATCTCTCGGCATAAATATCCCCTCTACTCTGGGATCTGCATTTGGCACCGGTGTTGGCACCTGATATGGCAAAATTTCCCGCACTTTCGCAACATTAATTCCATAGCTGTTGCCACCAACGGTAAATTCCAAAATCTCTAATTCATTTGTTCCACTTTCCAATAAAATACCTGTATCCATACTCGCGCCTCCTATTTGATAGCTATTTCTGCCTGTTTGTCATCCCGTACAGCTACCAGTGATACATCTGACAAGTTAATTTCCTGATCCACCTCAAACACCAAAACTCCCTGTCTGTTATCTCCAGCCTTGATCTTCTGCTGAAAATATTGCAATTCGCCATTCGCAACTGTATGCTGTAGAAGTCCCACCTGTTTTCCCTCTGACCGCAGGTAAAAATCCGGTTTATTTTTATGTAAGTCAACCTTTGCATTCGTATTCCCAGTATTTTTGATCCGAAAATATAAGACAAGCAGTTTCTTACCCTTTCCGACTTTACAATACGCGTAATCTGCACCGAGCGAAGATTTCAATTTTGCTGACACAAAGTCTACAGAAACCCCAGGAATTCCATACAATTTCGTTAAAGGAACTGTTGTAGCTTCTGCCTCTCCGTCCTTTCCGGCCGCAGCCTGCCCCGGTTCAGCACTCTGCACTGCTGCAGTTTCTGTCGGTGCCGGCGCAGGAGTAACGATCGGCGTTGGTGTTGGCGTCGGATTTAAAATACTACGGTCATAATCCAAACCATATGCATATTTACTGTCATGTTTTAACAACTCTCCTGCCATATATTCCGATGCTTTGCCGGCATCCAGCTTTGATAAATCAGGAACACTCGTGCTGCATCCGGTCAATGCACACGCGGCAGTGAGTACAGTTGCTATAATTCTCTTTTTCATCCTGCACTACCTCTTTTTATTGCGGGCATTTCATATGATTTTGCCCATACATTCAATATCTTTATACTACCATATTACCGCTATATCAGTCAATCGTCTTACAATCGAGTTCAAACCAAAATTCTACACCATTGTCATGATTGATCACCCCACATTTCTGATTCATAGAATCCATGATCGCTTTGACAATCGACAGTCCAATTCCGTTGCCTCCATAGGCTCTGGTACGCGCCTTATCCACCTTATAAAACTTGACCCATATCTTATCAAGTTCTTCCTCCGGTATCGTCTTACCGGTATTGAATACAGAAATGCGCTCAACATCGCCTCTTTGCTCCATAGTTACTCGTATAACCCTTTCACCATCCACATGATTAACTGCATTGCTGATATAGTTTGTAATAACCTCTTCGATCATATACTCATCTGCCCACACATAAACCGGTTCCGTTTCATAAAATAAAATCTCTGCATCCTTTTGTTCTGCCAGCAAAGTTGCGGAATTAACCGAAGAACGAAGTACCTGTACAATATCAAAACGTTCAAAATGCACTTGATCACTGCCGAACTCGATCTGATTCAGTGTCAAAAGTTTTTTAACCATTTTATTCATTTTATTTGCTTCATCAATAATGACTTCGCAATAAAACTCCCGGCTCTCCTGATCATCGTTGATATTGTCCTGCAACCCCTCCGCATATCCTTGTATCAATGCGATTGGGGTTTTTAATTCATGCGATACATTCGACAAAAACTCCTTACGCATCTCATCAATCTGTATTTTATTTTGAATATCTTTTTGTAATTCATTGTTCGCTGATTTTAATTCCAAAATGGTATTTTCTAACTTATCCGAAAGAGCATTAATACTGTGCCCTAATAAGCCGATCTCGTCTTTTGTGTGTACCGGATAACGTACATCAAAATCAAGATTTGCCATCTGATTAGCAATATCTGCAATCTTTAAAATTGGTTTTGCAAAACTATTGCTGACCACGATCATCAGCAGCATACTGACAACAACCGCTCCAACCGCCACATACCCAAGAAAATGATTAAAGATCGCCACACTCTCAGTCATGCTTTGATAATTCGTCCGCATATAGACAAACTGTCCAGACTTTAACTGACCAAACAATTCAATATACTCCGAACCTATTCGATCATCCATTATCTTATAAACTGAATAATTTTCGGATTCCGTAATCTTTTTTTTGGAATCACCACGTTCGCCAACACTGCCACCCCTTTCCAGCCCGAGCACATATTCCCTCGTCTTCTCTTCGACTGTCTTGCTCTGCCGTTCAGAAATGGTATCCGAAGATGGATAATCAAACGAATACATAATATTACCCAAAAAATTAGTCAGCTCAAACAGATAAATGCTATAGGAATGGTTTGCAGACATAATATCAATCTCACGTACACTTTTGTCGGACAATTGGCCATTCTTACTAAGCTGCGGCTGATCCTTCTGCGTTATCGTGTTGACCGAATTGTACGAATCCACCAGCATGGAAACCTTTTTGTGCTGGTAATATCCCGGAAGCAATGCATAATTTAACATCCAAAAGGCGCATAATGTAAAACCCAAGATCAAAAGCATCGTTATCATTAATTTTGTGCGGATCGACATGCCACGCACGTTACAATTTTCACGCTTTCTCATACTTCAAATTTATACCCCATTCCCCAGATTGTTTTGATATATTCGCCCTTGTCACCTAATTTACTGCGCAATTTTTTTACATGCGTATCGATCGTTCGTGCATCCCCAAAATAATCATAATTCCACACATTGTTCAATATACGTTCCCTCGATAATGCAACGCCTTGATTGTCCATAAAATAGGTCAACAGTTCAAATTCTTTATAGCTGAGTTCTACCAGTTCTCCATTGATCCGCACCTCATGTGCAGCCCGATTCAGACTGATCCCTCCCGCTTCCATCACATCATCTTCAAGTGCATTAGTTCTCCGCAAGATTGCCTCTACACGTGCCACTAATATCTTCGGGCTAAACGGTTTCGAAATATATTCATCAACACCAAGATCAAATCCGAGTAACTCATCTTTCTCATCACTCTTGGCTGTCAACATAATGATCGGCACCTGTGAATACTGACGGATTTCCCGACAAACTTCCCAACCATCCATCTTCGGCATCATCACATCAAGGATGATCAGCGCAATGTCTTTGTTCGCAAAAAATACGTCAACCGCCTGTTCACCATCCTCTGCTTCCAGCACGACAAATCCCTGTTTATTTAAGAAATCTTTGACAAGTTTACGCATACGCTGCTCATCGTCCACCACTAAGATTTTCAATTGTTCCATAGCTTTCACCAACCCTTTCTCATTATTCTATTTAATAAGAAGTCAATGAATATGCTCATTGACTTCTAAAATAAGTATATAAAATAATTATGAATAATCTGTGATAAGATCACTTATTTTTTAGTGCGTTTTCCCGCTCATCCAACTGTTTTTCTTTCTGTTCCAATTGATCCTGCCACTGCTCATATTCATCTACTAATTCTTCCCGCATTTCTTCTTTATAATTTGTAAAATACGTAAACACAGAATATCTGGTCTTAAATGTCACTAACAACATTCCCAAAATAATGATCAACAAAACGGTTATGACCATGTTTTTGATCGTTTTACCAGTCACTGCATCTTCATATGCTTTCTTATATCGTTTGAGCTGTCGCTCTATTTCTGTCTTGCCTGTCACACCAGAATCCGTTGCGCCCGATCCTTTACGTTGTTTATCGGAGGCGGCCTGTTCTGACACTGCAACCGGAATAGGTGCAAGTGTGTCTTCTCCTACGATACCTGACTGCAGGATCTCAGTACGAAGTTCCTGTAAAAACTGCAGTCCGATAACTGTACAAAACGCATGCTTTTCAACAGATCGATTGTACACCTTTAGCAGTTCCTTTGGTTTCCCGGAACGGATTGTTTCCTTGAGATAGGAAATTGTTTCTTTCTCCTTGTGTGCCCGTTCAAATTCACGTTTTGTCAGGAATTGATATCCGTCCAAACAATATAACGTATTCTTCATACCATTCCCCATTTCTGTTATTTTGAAAACGTTGCATGCTTTGTGATCCATTTCTGTACAGCACTACTCAACGCATTATCCTTTAAGCTTTCTCGATTCTTCTTCTCATATTCTGCTTCAGAATCATATTTTTCAGTGTTATACTGATATTCCTCTGCCACCAGGTCTTTATATTCCTTGTCCGAATAATTGATCCCCTCTGCTTTTGCAATTGCTTCAACGACCAATTTTTCTTTGACAGCCTGCTTCGCCTGTTCGTCCAACTCATTTTTGACAAAGTCTTCTTCATTTTCGCTGCCCCAGGACTGAAAAATTTCGTCATGGCTCATACCGTACATATCCGCCATATCATAATACCCCTGCAGCACTTCCTGCTTGGCATCTTCTAATAATTCTTCCGGATATTTTTTTACTTTTGCATTTTCAAGAACTTCTGTCCATGCAAAATCCTGCTTATTATTCTCATTTTCTTTTGCTAGCTCCGTGCGAATATCGGCTTCATACTCTTTTGCTGTCTTAAAATCCGAAATCGACTGCACAAATTTATCATTCCAGGTCGGTACGATTTCATCTCCACAGATATATTTTACCGTAGCCTTAAAGGTAACTTCCTTACCGTCAATGGTATCATCTCCATAAGTTCCCTTTGGAATATTGATCTTAAAAGTGATCTGCTTGCCGGTCTTGGCTCCTACAAAAGCACTTTCAAACCCTTTTACAAATTGGTCAGATCCAAGCTCTATAACCTCTTCTCCGCAAGTATCATCTACCTTTTTGCCATCAATATAGCCATTAAATTTAGCGTATATTTTGTCATCTTCCTGTACGGTGCCCTTTTTCTGTTCATACGTGACATTATCCTGTATCAGACCGTCGATCTCCTGCTGTACATCGTCATCAGTAACCGCTAAAGATACTTTAATTCCTTTATAATCACCAAGACGCACGCATTTGTTTGCATCATAGTCAGCCCCGGTATTCTCCTGCGTTATCTTGCTCCAAGGCTGCTTTTGTACCAGTAATGTGCCACCGACTCCCAAAGCAATCCCAAGAATAAGCATTCCACCGGCAATTGCCGTCCACTTTTTGCCAATCTTCTTATTATAAGAAGATATTTGACTTGATGCAGGCTGCTGTGTATTATCGACATCTGACATTGCCTGACACGGTGTTTCCGGAATTTGTTGTTCAAACCATTCAAGCATATCTGCCGTAGTGCGTACTACATAATCTGCACCAGCCTCTTCTAATTCTCCGGTTTCCGCATAACCATAATAAACACCTAAAGAACGGATACCACAGGATTTTGCTCCAATGACATCGTATTTACGATCACCAACCATTAATACTGTACCCTTATCCTGCTCAGTTACATTTAATCTACGCAATGCTTCTTCTACAACAGCCTGTTTGGAACCACGATCCCCTTTCAACGTATCTCCAGCAATCACATCAAAATATTCTTTAAGATGAAAGTGTTCCAAAATACGTTCTGTATATTCTTCCGGTTTTGAAGTTGCTACCGCTATTTTTACCTGCGTTTTTTTCAAATATTTTAAAACAGCTTCAAACCCTTCATACACATATGCCTCAAACAGACCTTCCGACTGATAACGCTCCCGGTACTTTGCCGTAGCAGTCTTCGCCTCTTCTTCCGTTAAATCGGTATACTCACGGAATCCAACCACCAACGGAGGTCCGACAAATTTGCGCAGAGTCTGTTCTGCCGGTATCTCGTGCCCCATCTGTTCTAACGCATATCGGATACAATTCATGATTCCCTCTCCGGAGTTCGTAATTGTTCCATCTAAATCAAATAAAATATATTTCCACATAAAATTCTATTACTATCCTTTCCTGTAAATTCTAAATTTTCTTATTTACTCAAGCTTCGCACATCAAAAATTATCATGTCGTCACATATATAATTATAACGAAATTTTATTTAAAAAACAAGAAGAGCCCGGGAAGGCTCTTCTTGTCGGGTAGCTCGCACTACCCAGCGTATAATAGGGTGGGAGTAGAAAGTTTTCACTTTCTGAAACCTATTATAACGAGCATATGTGTCCAAAGTGTGTCTGTTTCGTAAATGTTTTTTCTAATTTCCGACATATTTTTCATCATTTTGTACAGTATATATCATTTTTGTACTTTTTCTACTGTGTTTTTGTAATATTCTTTTTCTTTTAAATGACCTTTAAGTGCTAAGCAAGTCAAATTTTTACGAAAATCTTCATTTCCTTTGCAACCTTCTTTATGAGAATATTATATTAACATGTCAAAGATATGTCACCAAGGTTTTCCTCGCCCTAAAATAGCCATTCCTATTCTTAGTGTTAGCATTGATACCAACATGATATCCAAATATCAAAACTACCATATCCATCATCATAGAATAACACCACCTCACCTTTAAAAATTTTGTATAATTGTATACTATATTTATTTTTCAATTATTTTTTCATTTTTTTATTGAATTTCTACGGTTTTTGTGCCATACTAAGAAGGTAGTAGCGTGATAAACACGTCAGGCTGGTATCCTTGTATACCAAACACTAAACATAAGGAGGTTTTTTAGCAATGGCGTTAAAGAATCAGTATTTAATTGACTTACTGGAAACAGTAAAAAAGAGAAACGCCGGTGAACCAGAGTTCATTCAGGCAGTTATGGAGGTATTTACCTCTTTGGAACCAGTTGTTGAAAGAAGACCTGACCTCGTTGAGGCTGGTGTTTTCGAGCGTATCGTTGAGCCTGAGAGACAGATTATTTTCCGTGTGCCTTGGGTTGATGATAATGGCAAGACACAGGTAAACCGTGGTTTCCGTATTCAGTTTAACTCTGCTATCGGACCATATAAGGGCGGACTTCGTCTTCATCCATCCGTATACAGCGGTATCATCAAATTCCTCGGATTTGAGCAGATTTTCAAAAACAGCTTAACAACACTTCCTATGGGTGGTGGCAAAGGTGGTTCTGACTTCGATCCTAAGGGCAAGAGCGATGGAGAAGTTATGCGTTTCTGCCAGAGTTTCATGACAGAGCTTTGCAAACATATCGGTCCTGACTGTGATGTTCCTGCTGGTGATATCGGAACCGGCGCTCGTGAAGTTGGTTATATGTTTGGTCAGTACAAGAGAATCCGTAATGAGTGGTCTGGTGTATTGACAGGTAAGGGATTAACTTTCGGTGGTTCTCTTGCTCGTACAGAAGCTACCGGTTATGGTCTTTGCTACTTCACAAATGAAATGTTAAAAGCAAATGGTAAGAGCTTCAAGGATCAGACCGTTGTAATCTCCGGTTCTGGTAACGTAGCTATTTATGCTACTCAGAAAGCTACAGAGCTTGGTGCTAAAGTTGTTGCTCTTTCTGATTCTTCAGGATACATTCATGATCCGGATGGAATCGAGCTTGATCTCGTAAAACAGATCAAAGAGGTTGAGCGTGGACGTATCAAAGAGTACGCTGCCAGAACATCTCATAAGAATGTTACTTATACTGAGGGATGCAGTGGTATCTGGACAATCAAATGTGATATTGCTCTTCCATGTGCTACTCAGAACGAGATTGATGCAGAAAGTGCTAAGGCATTAGCTGCTAACGGCTGCTATGCAGTTGCAGAGGGTGCTAACATGCCTTCTACTCCAGAAGCAATTGATGTTTACTTCGCAAACAACATGCTCTATGGTCCGGCTAAGGCTGCTAACGCAGGTGGTGTTGCTACATCCGGTCTTGAGATGACACAGAACTCTCAGAGATTGTCTTGGACATTCGAAGAGGTTGATAACAAACTTCATGAGATCATGAAAGAAATCTTCAAGTCTTGTGATGAGGCTTCCAAAGAATATGGTATGGAAGGCAACTACATGGCTGGTGCTAACATTGCTGGTTTCCTTAAGGTTGCAGAGGCAATGAAGGCTCAGGGTTGTGTATAATACTTAATTGAATTATCCTTTTGAAATAAGTAGAGAGGGTGTCGCACAAACGTGTGGCACCCTCTTTTTTGATGAAACAAAAAACTCATCAGTAAATCTTCTACGCGATTTCTAAGACCTAACATTTATACACCAGACGTGATATACTCTGGCAGTCTGTCACAGATCTGCGCCACAGCCTCCGGTATAAATTGATACATCTCCTGATACGGCAAAAATATCGGATCCTCTATGGTATGTTCTGTTTCGAAAAAATAATTTTTGATCCATTCCCGACTTGCAGTTAATTCCTGTTCGGTAATATAATCTGCTATTTCATATGGTGTTACTTGACACAACGCTTGATATGCCTTATCGATCCCCGGAAACTCTTTCACAAGACGAAAATCGATCTGATCTACATCACGTCCAAATTTCACGTAGGTTTGCGGATTATCTCGATCATAACCGGTCACGGCGATCCGCTGCAATACATATGGATGAATTTCTAATATAAATTTCTCATCGGTAAGCATATGTGTCAGATAACCTAAATACAAACTGAAGCGTTCTTCTTTGTTATTATGTTTTGCAAAAAAATCCGACAAACGCCTTCGAAATAACTGTAAATGTTCCGGTTGCTGAAAGGTTCCATCCGGTATTCCGTCTCTCATGTGCGTATGCAGTTTCATCTCTCGACAGTACCCTTCACGTGCCATAATTCCATCGGGACATATATTTCCCGCAAAAAAATCGTTCGAACAATATTTATCTGCCATCTTTCCCAAGTACCGCTCCGGTTCATTGGCAAATAATTGATCCAACTGTGTTGCAACCGCTAGATGAACAATCGTTCCTGCCATGCCACATCACCCGCTTTCCATCTATCTGTGCCGGTATTGCTTCGTTGCTATTTTAAATGCTGCTGTTTCAACCATAATTTCATCATTACTTTTTGTGGAAGCAGCTTACTGGCAAAATGTGCACCTTTCACATGTGCTCCGTATACGGAAATATCTTTTCCTCGGCGTGCATCCCGCATCGCCCTAGCCGCAACCACATCCGGCTGTACCATCCCGGCAAAATTGATCGCTGCCTTTTTTGCACCGATCAATCCTCTCTCATAAAGACCGGTATCGATCCATCCCGGACACACCGCCGTTGCCGTAATACGTCTGTCCTTCAGTTCCACATTCAATGCTCGTGTATAATTGCGAACAAAAGCTTTGGTAGAACTGTAAATATTTTGATACGGAAGCGGCTGAAACGACGCTTGGGAAGCAATATTAATAATGTGGCTACCCGGTTTCATATACGGAATACAATACAGTCCCAGCGCAACCACCGCACTAATATTAAGATTGATCATATTAATGGATTCCTCCACACTCAGATCATCATAAGAACAAAATTTTGCATAACCTGCATTATTTATAAGATACTGTATCGCTGCACGCTCTTCTGCAATCATTGCACTGAGCTCTTTCCTCTGAACATTATCACTTAGATCCTTGGCAATCGGTCGTATTTTAGTGCCAAATTCTTCAGCCAGTTGTTGCAATTTCTGCGCATTCCGGGCAACTACCCAGATTTCAGAAAGTTTCTTTTCTTTGGATAGTAGCTTGACAAATTCTCTGCCAAGACCTCCTGACGCTCCCGTAACAATAGCAATCGTTTTGTCCATGACGCCCCCCTTTGTCGTTATATAACACAACCTCCGCAAAGTTTGGTTATAATATACTCAAACTTTCCATACCGCAAATTTCCATAACCACATATTGCTTATTATGTCAATGACTATATTGCATTTTGCAGCCATTAAAAAGTGGTTTCTGCCATCCGAGAACTATAGTAATTGCCTTGCCGCATTTTGGTTTTTAGTGATTTCTAAATTTTGTTGTCTCTGATGATTGAGTTACATGCCTTACAGAGAACTCGAAGTCCCGGAAGCAAGGTATTCATCATTTTTGAAAGGGACTTTGCGCTCGTCGTTACTTATGTCTCGTATTTCAGAGACATTAAGTAACGTGACGTAGCGCATCGTAGCGAAAGCGTCCCGTCCAAAAATGGATGATACCTTGCTAAACCGGGACATCTCAGACATTCTTTCAGGCATGTATATATCAGAGACTTAACAAAATAAGAAATTACGTAAAAACGTTGCGTTCTACGGCAATTATCTTAGTTCTCGGATGACAGAATAATTTAGTTTATCGGCTGCAAAATATCATATTTATTGCTGACATAATGAGCACACTGTGCTCATCTTAGGAGTTTCTTCGAAACTCCATTATGCGCAGAAATCATGCGCACGTATTCTGACATAATAAGCAATATGTGGTTCGGACACTACTTCCGGTATGGGAAGTTTGAATAATATAAAAATCCTTGAAAATACATATAATTTTCAAGGATTTATGTAAAGCTGAAAATCGGACTCGAACCGACGACCCCTTCATTACGAGTGAAGTGCTCTACCAACTGAGCTATTTCAGCACTGCGGTTTCCTAAGAAACTCACTGCCGTATATGTTATCACAATTTTCCTCAAAAAGCAAGTAATTTTTTATATGCTCTATCAAGCTTTTTCGATCCACCACTGTAGTTTTCTATTGTAGTTTTCCCATGATTTTCCCAAAATATAATGGGTGAGGAATTGAAAATATTTTTGACAAGGCATTTATATAATATAATCAAACTTCATACACTAACTACAAACCAACGAGGCAGCGGATTGGTTAGTGCCATAAAAACAATCGACAAAATTCATGGTGGCATGTTCTATCAAAGCAAAAAGCGCTAGGATCGACCAACGGCCGGTTCCAGCGCTTTTATCATGAAATACTTATTCTGTTTACTTGGATAATAGTCCTCATCGCTTTAATGCTGCAATTTCATCGGCTGTCAGTTCCCGGTACTCTCCTGTCTTCAGAGAGTCATCTAAGGTAAGCGTCCCCATGCTCACTCTCTGTAAGTACAATACCGGATGACCTACTTTAGCAAACATACGCTTTACCTGATGGTAACGGCCTTCACGAAGTTTTATCGTAACCGTCTGCTCCTGTTCCTCTGGGAACTGCTCCAAACAAGATACTTTCGCCGGCAACGTCAGCTTCTCATCACCGATATCCATTCCCTGCTCTAGCTGCTTCACATCTGCATCGGACAAATTACCGGCGATCCGCACAAAATATGTTTTATCAACATGCTTACGCGGCGAAAGAAGCTCATGTGCTAAGGCACCATCATTCGTCAGCAGCAGCAATCCTTCCGTATCAATGTCCAACCTGCCCACAGGAAAAACATCTTGTGTATTAGCTTCCTGTAACAGATCTATTACCGTTTTATGCTCTCTATCTGTTGTTGCAGAAACAACGCCGGCAGGTTTATTCAGCATATAATAACAAAACTGCTCGTATATGATCCGCTCACCGTCTAAGGTCACTTGATCTCTGCCCGGATCCAACTTAATTTCCGGACGCTGTGCTTTCATTCCATTTACCGTGACTCGCCCCTGACGAATCCATCTCTTCACTTCTGCACGACTCCCCGTCGTCATCTCGGCAAGCCATTTATCCAATCGCAACACTCACGTTCCTCCCATGAGACATAATAAAAGTCGATACAGCCACAAATTTGAGCATCAGCTCAAATTTGCTATGCGAAGCATAGTCTTTCTTAGCGACCACTTTGGTCGCTTCAGAAAGACTCTTCGTATTACATTCTGTTATACAGATCTGCATACTTCTGCGCAGATGAGTTCCAGGAGAAGTCCATTGCCATGCCACGATCAATGATCTTGTTCCATTCACGTTTGCGATTGAAATACACATCTTTAGCATAACGAATGGTATTTAACATTTCATGCGCATTATAATTTGCAAAGGAAAAACCGGTTCCTGTACCTTCATACTCATTGTATGGCTGCACAGTATCACGCAGTCCACCAGTCTCACGAACGATCGGCACGGTTCCATAACGAAGACTCATCAACTGACTCAATCCACAAGGTTCAAACAGAGATGGCATCAAAAACGCATCACAGGCTGCATAAATCTTGTGTGAACGTTCATTGGAATAGAAAATATTTGCAGATACTCTGTCATGATATTTCCACTCAAAATGACGGAACAGATTCTCATATTTTTCCTCACCGGTACCGAGTACGACAAGCTGCGTATCTTCTGCACAGATCTCCTCGATCACATAGTCGATCAGATCAAAACCTTTCTGATCTGTCAAACGAGAAACAATACCGATCATAAATTTCTTATCATCTTCCGCTAATCCGAGCTCTCGCTGCAGACCGCGTTTATTTTTGATCTTTTCTTTGCGGAAATTCTTAACATTATAGTTGTGATATATGTATGGATCTTTTTCCGGATCATACTCGTTGTAATCCAGTCCATTGACAATACCGACCAACGAATTACTTCTGGCACGCATTAGACCATCCAAATGCTCACCATAAAATGGCATCTTGATCTCTTCCGCATAGGAATCACTCACAGTCGTGACAATATCTGCATATACAATACCGCCCTTCAAATAGTTGGCATCCCCAAATGCCTCTAATTTGTCAGAAGTAAAGAAATATGACTTCAATCCGGTAATATCCTGTACTTTCTGCAAGTCCCATACTCCCTGGAATTTCAAGTTATGTATTGTCATAATTGTCTTAATGCCATGATAAAATGGATTTTCCGCAAACATATCTTTCAGATATACCGGAATCAAACCTGTCTGCCAGTCATGACAGTGAATAATATCCGGACGGAAATTTAAACTCGGCAGTGCGGACAAAGATGCTTTGCAGAAAAAGGCAAACTTTTCTATATCCTCATGTATATTGCCATATGGTTGAAAACCGGCAAAATAAAACTCATTATCAATAAAATAAAATTTTACGCCTTCATATTCCATTTCCATAATACCGACATACTGTTTTCTCCAAGCCAGGTCGATATAGAAATGTGTTACATAATTCATTTTGTTCTTCCATTCTTCTGGAATACATGCGTATTTTGGCACCATAACGCGCACGTCAAATTCATTCTTATCGAAGTATTTTGGCAATGATCCCACAACATCTGCCAACCCACCTGTTTTTACAAATGGTACACATTCTGATGCTACAAACAATACATTTTTCATGGAATACCTCCTTTTTCTTTCGGATTCCCCAATTTAATTTGCTCCCCACCAGTCCTATTACTGATGTGTACATATCCACTGATATTTTGCTAATATTTAGCAGACACATACTCCCTTTATTATAAACTAAATCGAAGATGGTGAAAAGTATTTTTTATCAATTATGCGTTCATCTTGTATTCCAATCGAATCTTATCAGCAAGCAGTGCAATAAATTCTGAATTCGTTGGTTTTCCTTTGCGGTCGCTGACCGTGTAACCAAATAATTCCTCAATAGTATCGACTTTTCCACGGCTCCACGCCACCTCGATCGCATGACGGATCGCACGCTCCACGCGGCTTGGCGTTGTCTGATGTTTTTTGGCAATATTCGGATACAACCGTTTGGTGATCGCTCCAAGCATTTCCGTATCACTGACCGACATCAGAATAGCATCTCTCAAATACTGATATCCTTTAATGTGCGCCGGGACACCAATTTCATGAATTGTCTGTGTTATTTCTGCCTCCATTGAATGATTTTGCAAACGATTTCTATTTTCGAAAACCGTAGTAACTACTTTATCACCTTTCTCTCCCGTCATTCCTACTGACTTGACGCGCGCTATGATAACACGTGTATCAAAAGGTTTTAAAATGTAATAAGCCGCTCCCAATGCAAATGCGTGCTCTGTAACGCTTTCCTGACTGACCGCCGACACGACTATCACCTGTGGATGTACCGGGAAGTCCGGCCGCTGCATCCGTTCCATCACCCCCAGACCATCGATCTTCGGCATGATCAGATCTAACAATACAACATCGGGTCGTTTCAAATGTATAATCTGCAACGCCTCTTCTCCATCCGATGCTGTCCCGACTACTTCCACTTCCTCTTCTTTTTCCAATGCATTTTTCAATAAATTAACAATTCGCCGATTGTCGTCTACTACTAATACCCTAACCTTTTTCACATTCTGCCTCCATTCTCCCTAAGAAACACTGCAGTTACTTTGTTTTCATTATAAATTCTGATCAATTGCAAACTCAAGCAGTGTCCTATTCTTTTATTCGACGTGTACTGGCATAATATGTTAAAAACACTGTTATTATTTGGTAGTTTGTGTCGTATGACGCCATGTATAAATTTGCCGGACTTCGTACATACTTTCCATCAACAAGTTTTTTCAGAAAGGCGTGGTGACAGTTTATGAATCCAAATATTCAAAAAAGAAAACGCATTTACCGCTGTGTACTCCTTTGCCTGCTGCTTATTGTATTTGGAGCAATTTCCTGTCGTTATTACACTGCCGCAGCTAAAAAAATACCGACGAAATTGATATTATATAAAAATCGCACCGAAAGTTTTAATCTGGGCTTTCCGTTTTATGCCAAATTGTCGTCAGATGATGCCAAAGCCGTCTCTTTTCAAAACGATGTTAAATCCACAAATCATGCACGTTCCGGACGGAAAATACAGGCAGTTGGCAACCATATCGGAAGCTACAAAGCAGGTCTGTCTCTGTTTGGTGTTATCCCCTGCGGTTCTCTGACGATTGATGTTGTACCGGAAACAAAAGTGATGCCTGCCGGGAACGCTGTCGGCATCTATTTGGAATCCGACGGCATCATGGTCCTCGGCACGTCCGATGTACAGGGCAATGATGGTTTTATGTATCACCCTGCCAAAAATATCATAAATGCCGGCGATTACCTGTTAGCCATCAATGAAACTTCCGTCCAAAACATTCAACAGGTTACTTCCCTCCTACAGAAAAACGGTTCAAAAACCGTCACTCTGAAGATCCGACGCAATAATAAGGATCTTCAGATCAAGCTAAATCCCATTGCCACAAAAGATGGTTCTTACAGTCTGGGAATCTGGCTTAGAGAAGATACCGAAGGCATTGGAACGATGACCTGTGTATTAGAAAACAATACTTTTGCCGCTCTGGGGCACGGCATTACAGATGTAGATACCGGTCTGTTGATCGAATTAAATAATGGCGGCTTATATCAAGCTACCGTCAATAAGATCGTAAGTGGCAAAAAGGGAACACCCGGCGAATTATCCGGAATCGTTCATTTGAATAATAACAATAAGATCGGTTCTGTATTAACAAATAATCATTGGGGGATTTCAGGAAAGGTATCCGACCATGCATACCAATATCAGGAAGAAAAAGGAATCTCGTTAGCACTGAAACAAGAAATAAAAACCGGCAAAGCATCCATTCGCTGTCAGCTTGGCAAAGAAATAAGAGATTACGAAATCATGATTGATGAAGTTCAGATGAATGCAAAAGATAACAAAGATCTTGTTCTTCGGGTTACTGACCCGGAATTACTCCGAAAAACCGGTGGAATCGTACAAGGAATGAGTGGCAGTCCTATTCTCCAAAACGGAAAATTGATCGGAGCTGTCACTCATGTATTTGTCAATAATCCCCGCAAAGGGTATGGTATTTTTATTGAAGATATGCTCACGAAATAGACTGACGGATCTCTGCCTTTTTATGGATCGCAAGTTCTCTCATCTCACGTGCGCTGTCCATCACGGCATCTGTGATCTGTGCGCCGCCCAAAATTCTTGCAAGCTCCTGCACAGACTGTTCCTCGTCCAAAGCGTAGATCGATGTGGCCGTATGCGCATCTTCATTATTTTTCTCGATCAGATAATGCGTATCTGCCATAGCCGCGATCTGCGCAAGGTGTGATATACAGATCACCTGATGACATCCACCAATGAGCGCCATTTTTTCTGCGACTTTTTGTGCCGTTCGACCGCTGATCCCTACATCAATTTCATCAAAGATCAATGTACTGATCTCATCATGTTCCGCCAGTACCGCCTTAACTGCTAACATAATTCTAGATAATTCACCACCGGATGCCGCCGTTCCGATCGGACGCATCGGCTCTCCCGGATTGGTCGAGATCATAAACTCAACCTCATCTCGTCCATTGACAGAATAATCGGCTGTCTGACGCACCTCGATATGAAACTGCACCTGTAAGAAATTCAGTTCCACCAATGCCTCTGTGATCTTTTGTTCTAGCACCGCTGCATATTCTTTGCGGTATCGCGTAATGACCGTACTCTGCGTGGAAAGCTCTTTTTCCTCAACAGCAAGCTGTTCCTGCAATTCCTTCCGATACGTATCATATTCCTCATATTTTTGCAATTTTTCTGCAACATTTGCCGCATATTCCTCGACAGCTTCTACCGTACTGCCATATTTTGCCTGAAGGGATCTGATCTGATCGAGTCTTTTTTCCACTTGCATCTGTTCCTGCGGATCGCACTCAAAATCTTCCATATAACCGGAAACATCACGGTTAAAATCCCCTAACAGGCTGTCAATCTCTGATAACTGATCTGCAAAGCCCTGTACAGACTCATCATATTCTGCAATCTTGTGCAAATGACGAAGTGCTTCTCCAATCTGATCACTGGCTGCCCCACTGTCTGTCGCAGTCAAACGGCAGGCCTCACCCAAACCTTCTGCAATCGCAGATGCATGAGAAAGTCTTTGATAGTTCTCTTCCAGCTCTTCTTCCTCGCCCTCGCGCAGCTTAGCTTCTGTGATCTCCTGTAGTTCATACTGTAAAAAAGAGGTTTCCCGCAGACGCTCTTCTTCCGGTATTTGTCCCTCTTCCAATTCTGCCTGTATATTCCGATAGTTGCGATAATGTTCCCCAAATTCCTGCAATGCCTGTGCAAGTTTTTCCTTCCCATAACGATCCAAAATTTCCATATGTTTTGACATATGCAACAACGACTGCTGCTCATTCTGTCCATGAATATCGATCAATATTCCGGCAATCTTCTTGATCAAAGACTGTGTTACTGTCTCTCCATTGACACGACATACACTGCGTTTCTGCATTAATTTACGAGAGATCAGCACATCCTCTCCATCTACCGTTACGCCAAGTGCTTCTAGTGCTTCTCGCTGCTCTGGGCGGTCCACGGTAAACAATAATTCCACCAATGCCTGATCCGCTCCGGTCCGTATCATATCTCCGGTAAATTTACCGCCTAATGCCAAATTGACCGATCCGATAATGATAGACTTTCCCGCACCGGTTTCACCGGTGAGTACATTCATATTTTCGGAAAAATCGACTTCCACTTCATCAATGATCGCCAAATTTTTCACATGCAAGTTTACTAACACCAGGTACCTCCTTCTACTCTATCTTCATTCATACTCTCTTTTGCTTTATTTACAAAACGTCAACCGGAATCCCGGCTGACGTTTTGGTTCAATATTATTTATTCACAGACACGATCGTCACTTTACATGCCACTTTACATCCATTGACATACGCATAAATGTAGGTCGTACCCTTTCCTCGTCCTGTCACGACACCATTTGCAACACTGGCTACACGTGCATTAGAACTATACCACGTAACGGTATCACTGGTTCCGAATACCGTCAATGTTTCTGTATCATATTGCCGCATGGACAACGATGACTTATTCATCGCCACGACATTTACACTTACGGTAGAACTTACACCGCCACTCGACATGATGGTGATCGTTGCATTACCGGTTCCTACCGCAGTAACCACGCCATTGGAATTTACCTTTGCAACACGCTTGTTGTCCGAAGCAAACTTCAAGGAATCCGATGTATTATTTGGCAGTACACTATAAGCAAGTTTTGCCTTATCTCCGCGTTTCATCGTCAGACTGGACTGCGCCACTACAATACTGGAAACCGGAATTTCCTCCATCACTTTGACATGACATACCGTTTTCTTGTTGCTGCCATCCTTAGTGTGCGCTGTGATCGTAACCTCTCCTGCTTTGAGACCTGTCACTTTACCACTTCCGGTCACCGTAGCAATGCTGTTATCCGAGGATCTCCATTTCAGCTTTTTAATGCTTGCCTTCTTTGGTCTGATCGATACATTCAGCTTGATCGAATGACCCACAAAACAGGTAGCATACTGTTTGGTCATTGTAATACTTGTAACCCGACGAATAACTGTTACACGACAAGTTGCCTTCGCCTTTATTTTGCCCTTCGTCGTCACTGTCACCTTAGCAGCACCGATCCGCTTTCCTTTCACTTTACCGCCGGAGCTTACGCTGACCACTCGTTTATTCGAAGAACGCCATTTAACAGAAGGAGCTTTCGTTCCATTCGTTGTTATCGTCTTTTTCAAACGATATGACTGTCCAACACCAATACGTATATTGGTCTTATTTAATTTGATCTTTGTTTTTAACTTGGACACCTTAACACGGCAAGTCGCCTTGACACCGGACTGCACCAAAGTACAGGTTATCGTACAGCTTCCATACTTCTTACCGGTCACCTTACCATTCGCATTGACCGTCGCAATCTTCGAATTCGAGCTTCTCCAATTCGAAGCTGTGCTAGCATTTGACGGTGCTACGATCTTGCGGATCGTAAAACTATGTCCTTTCGCAATATTTTTGCTGACCGGTGATAGTCTCAACTTAACGGCCGGTACTACGGTCACTGTACAGGTACGTGTGATACCGCTTTCCACTGCCGTACACACGATTGCCGTAACTCCTGTCTTCACACCGGTAACCTTGCCCTTGGCATCAACCTTTGCCACACTGCTGTTTCCAGATTCATACTTCACGGACTTATCCGTTGCATTCTCCGGCGTAAAGACCGCATTGATCTGGAACGAACCACCTACCGTAACAGTTTTGTTCGTTGGACTGACGGCAAAATCTGTCGCCGGAACTTTCTTTTCTACAACTGTAACATAGCATTGGATCGGATCCTGCTTACCGATATCTTCTGCCCAACAAGTAACAACTACCGGACCTCCTACTGTTACACCATGTACAACACCCTCATCAGTTACTGTCGCTACTTCCTCATCGGCAGATGCAAAATGCAGTGTTTTATTGACAGAATCCGAAGGATTGAATAAGACTTCCAGCGTCAGATCACTTCCCTCTTCTACTTCTACATATTTTTCTGCAAATTCGATCGACTGCAATCGATTGCGCACTGTAATAGAAATCGCTGTCTTTGCAGGACTCTTACCATCCTTACGTGGATTACCTTCTACCATTACAACTGCTGATCCTGCAGAAATTGCTGTAATTCGACCCTCTTCGTCAACAGAGACTACTTCTTCCCCACTGATCACACTCCAGTTCAATGTAGGATCCGATGGTTTTTCCGGCTTAAACGTTGTTGTTACCTGGTAAATATCCCCTACGATCATATCCAAATGCGTAACATCTGTCGTAATCTCCGTGATCGGATCTTCTTTGATCGTAATAATACATTGTGCCTGTACATGGTTCGGATTATACTTTGGCGTAACTGTAATGATCGTTTCGCCCTCCGTTAACAATGTCACAACACCATTCTTATCAACACTGGCAACCGGCTCAGAAATATTAGAATTCACATTTCTGGCAGTCCAGACAAGCTCTGTTTCCGTTGCATTTGCCGGCTCGTACAATGCTTTCAAAAATACAAAACCGGACGCAAGTGTCGTTGTATACTCTGTTCCTTTATCAATGCGCAGACTGGTGATCGGTGCAGTGACCGTGATCACACAAGTTGCGTACGCTTTATTATCCATATTAAAAGCGGTAATAACAGCACTTCCGACTTTATTTAAGGCTGTTACTTCAGCCGAAATATTACCATCATTGGCGGAAACTTTTAACATTGATGTATCCGAAGATATCCATTCAATATTCGCTTTCGGCGCATCAATATTGGTATGTAATGTAACGCTGCCTCCTACTTCGATCGATGCATGATCCGGTGTGATCATAAAATCTGTCGCGGCTACATTAACCGTGATCACACAAGAAGCGACCCAAGTAACACCATCACTGTCTGTCCATTTCAAAGTAACCGTAGCATGTGTGTTAGCTGGCGTTTCTTTCTTAGCAGTCACCGTAATATACTGTCCCTTTGTATCGCTGAGCGAAACATACTCTTCGCCATCTACGGTCCATTCAAACTGCGATGCCTCTGCTACGGCATCTGAACCAATGACACCATGCAGATCTAATGTACTGCCGACTGCCATACTTGTTTCAGATATATTTAAGGAAAATGTATTTACAACGGTCACGCTCACAGTAACCGTATCTGTTCCCGTTGGAAAGCCCGGAATCTCATCGGTCGAAACCGATCCGTTCAGTTTCACTGATAATTTTGCATTACCGAGTGCCTTTGTTCGAACTAACATCTCCGCTTCATCAATAGAAATGATCGAATTACCGGTCGCTCCTAAAACAGTTGCCGTAAACTTCTTTTTCAGAACATCTCTCGGAATGTTAAACGCCGTCGACAGATCATAGGTACCACCGAGACTTACTGTAACTTCCTTATCGGTGAAGTCACACGATACGCTCGTCTTTAAGTTTACAGATCCGCACGCACAATTGCCTGACTTACTATCCTCAAAACTTTTGTAGGTTCCTTTGACATAAAACTGAATGTTGTATTCTCCGGACTTAGCATCAACACGGTAGTACGACTTGCCATTGCTGCGGAAATAATACAAGTCAATATCCTGATAATCTTGTCCCAAATTGCCAAGAGAATCGCGTACTAACACAGAATGTTCTCCTTCTCCTTTGGAAATAACCCAACTGATCTTATCACCGATTGCGATCTGCGGGTTTGCATCACTTTCAACCGTAAGTTGGATCATATCACCGTCTCTTACCACAACCGATCCGGTATCACTGGAACCACCGGCTAATATTGTGTTGCCATCTTGCGATAGTATCTGCGGCCTGACAAATACATTGATCGTATCCGTGTAACTGTCTGTACCTTCCGTCCATGTCACCGTAAGTGTTGCAGGACCTGCTCCTACAGCCTGTAATACATGGTTCACAGCATTATATCGAATAACATCTGTATTACTGCATACCCAATCCGCTTCTTTACCATTTCCGAAAATTAACTTCAGAAAATTATTGCCGTCGGTAGAAGAACCTATATTTACGCTGCTTCCGTAATTCATGATCAATGCTTTTCTGGAATCTTCCGGATACAACTTTTCTAACTTAACACCCTGTACTCCCGTCAGATATTCGTTGATAGAAAACGCAAGTTCCAACGTCATTGTTATAATATCTGAAGTACCATCTGCATGATCGATCGTAACACGAATCGTCACATCACGAATCTGCGCATCTACCTGTTTGACAACTAATACGGCGGTACCACCTTTTTTGAATCCTGCGGCATCTGCATTTTCAATCTCAACAAGACTGGGATTCAAACTCTGCCATGTACAGACATCATTGGACTGTATTCCAAGCACAGCAAAAGTATCCCTCGAACGACGCATTGCAATACGCCCTCCATCTCCTACCTGATTACCGGAACTATCCGTAAATGTATATTCTGCTGCCTGTACAGATCCCGTATTCTTAATAGCAAAATAAGCGGCAAACCCTGTCAGGCATACCGCAAATAAACAAACTAATGCTATGATTTTTTGATAAAGGCATTTCTTCTGTCGGCTCATAATTCTCCTCATTTCCAACAATTACAACGTTCTAATAGTTATTTCGGCAGAACTATATCTCGTCTTAACCGTCTACTCATCCCAATTATGATATACATACTGTACATCATCATCTTCATCTAACAGATCCAATGTACGCTGCAACTGTTTAATATCATTTTCATCATTCAACGTAACATACGTTTGTGGCAACATTGTGACTTCTGCACTTGCCATCGCAATATTCTCTGCCTCTAACGCCTCTCTAACTGCACTAAAATCTTCCGGTGCTGTCGTAATTTCAAAGGAATCATCCTCTTCATTAAAGTCATCAGCTCCTGCATCCAATGCGATCATCATCAGATCATCTGCCTCCATATCGCACTCTTCCTTGTCGATAATGATCTGTCCCTTTTCATCAAACATATAGGATACACAGCCCTGTGTTCCAACACTTCCGCTACCCTTTGTGAAGGCGTTTCGGACATTACTAGCCGTACGGTTCTTATTGTCTGTCAACGCTTTTACAATGATCGCCGTACCATTCGGACCATATCCCTCATAAGTTACCTCTTCGTAATTAACTGCGTCAATATTACCTGCTGCTTTTTTGATACCACGCTCGATCGTATCATTTGGCATATTATTGGCTTTAGCTTTCGCAATAACATCACGAAGTTTGCCGTTATTGTCCGGATCCGGACCGCCCTCTTTGACGGCTACCGCAATCTCTCTTCCGATGACAGTAAAGATCTTACCTTTTGCTGCATCATTCTTCTCTTTCTTATGTTTAATGTTTGAAAATTTTGAATGTCCTGACATTTTTTTTACTTCCTTTCTCTTATTTCACACTACGAACAAAGCCGCCTTGTGTCTTTCAGCCCTGTCGTTCCTGCGAATGCTGTTTGTACGCACCCAGCCAAATTCCAGTATATCACGAAATAAGTTTACTGTCTATCCTCATGAACCAGTTCCGCGATCCGCATCTGCACTGCTGCCACTTCCCCAACAGACCGTATCGCGCACATCACCGTATCATCCCCGGCGATCGTCCCGACCACACCGGAAATCTCCAATTTGTCGATCGCCGCCGCAACAGCCATCGCCATACCGGAAATCGTTTTGATCACCAGCAGGTTTTCTGCCTGTTCCAAAGAGATCAAACCATCCTGCAGTACACGGACATACTTTTGATATAAATTAGCCTCTTCCTGAAGCAGCGTGTATTTTTGTCTGGGACCATCTCCCACAGACACTTTTGTCAGCTTTAGCTCACGAATATCACGCGATATCGTTGCCTGCGTCACAGAATACCCTGCCTGCTGCAATCTTTCCGCTAACTCCTCCTGCGTCTCGATCTCATACTTTCCGATCAACTCTATGATCTTCGCTCTTCGCTCCAGTTTCATATATTCCGCACCTCACTCCGATTTCTGCCGTTAGCATTAGTTGCCGTTTAATTTCTGCCGCATCTTCTCATAGAAATTCAATCCGGATAATTTGATGAAATCAGTCGTAGCATGCGGCACCTCGAGTACAAGTCTGTCACCCGTTTTCAACATACCAACCGTCCGCCCATCTGCCTGCAGCACTGCCGTATCCTCCCCGGCTTCTTTCGTCTGTCCGATTTCCAGGACAATACGTTCTTTAGCATCTAACAAAAGACTCCGCTTGTTAAGAGAGTGTGCACATATCGGTGTGATCACCGTTGCATGCAGTCCCGGTACCAACACCGGTCCTCCTGCCGACAGATTGTATCCGGTCGACCCGGTCGGTGTCGCCACGATCAGTCCGTCTGCACGATAAATATCTACAAGTTCCTCCCCCTGAAATACTTTCACCGTGATCAAGCGGCATTCACCCTGTTTGGCGATCACCATATCATTTAATGCATAACAGGATGTGCGGCTGTCTTCCCCCTTAAATTTTGCGGTTTCTTTTAACATGATACGACTCTCTGTCGTATAATCATCCTTAAGCAGCCGTTCCAGCGCCTCTTCCAGATTTTGGCATTCCACTTCCGTCAAAAACCCGAGCGTTCCCGTATTTACTCCCAAAATCGGCACATCACAATGAACCAGATCGATCGCTGCCTGTATCATCGTGCCATCTCCACCAAGCACGATCGCACACTCAGCGTCTTTGGGAATATCCTGTACCGCCGTAAAATGCCTGATCCCTCCGGTTTCTTCCAGAAAATTTGGTAATATGACGCAATCTGCATCGTGCGCACGCAAATATTGCACTGCCCTCTGTGCAATCTGTGCATTAGCCCCTTTATCGCTATTCGTGATGATACAAAAATGCCTCATGCGCTGCCTCCACTGTCTCTTTGGCAAGTGCCAAATACTGTTGTTCGAACTGTTCTTCTGCCTTCTGATCTGCTTCTTCTGCAATTTCCGTAAGTGCCTGCGCATCTTGCGGTTTTTCTATGTACAACAGATACTCTATATTACCCTCCGGTCCTTTGATCGGTGAATAACTTAACCCTAAGATCTCAAATCCCATAGATAGTGCATATGTCATTATATGACATACCACTTCTTCATGAACCTTTTTATCCCGGACCACACCTTTTTTGCCAACCTTCTCTCTGCCTGCTTCAAATTGTGGTTTCACAAGACATACAACCCTGCCGCCGTTTTTCAACAGATTCCATACCGGGATCAATACCTTGGTCAAAGAAATAAAAGCAACATCTATGGAGGAAAAGTCAATCGGGTCGGCAATATCTTCCGGCGTAACATATCGTATATTCGTCTTTTCCATGGATACTACCCGCTCATCCTGACGCAATTTCCAAGCCAGTTGGTTTGTCCCTACATCAATAGCATACACCTTAACCGCACCATTTTGCAGCATGCAGTCGGTAAAACCACCGGTAGAAGATCCTACGTCCATACACAGCTTGTCCTGTAATGGCACATGCCAAAGTTCCATTGCCTTTTCCAGTTTATATCCTCCTCGGCTGACATACTTCATCGGCGTTCCCTTGATGCGGATCTGCGCATCTTCTGCAAACGTACTTCCCGCTTTATCTTCGCGTTGTTCCTCAACAAAAACATTACCTGTCATAATAATGGCTTTCGCTTTTTCTCTGGATTCTGCTAACCCACGCTTTACAAGTAAAACATCCAGCCGTTCTTTCTTTTTTTTCTCTTTCACTGCTGCCTCCATACCTGTTCAATACGAGCCGCCACGCTCTCCGCATCCTGGCCGTATTTACTTCGTAACTGTTGCACCGTTCCGTGTTCTATAAATGCATCCGGCAATGCGATATTAACGATCTTCGGACACTTTTCACCCCGCTCTGTCGCTGCATACCATGCTGCAACTGCCTGTCCAAAACCTCCGGTGATCACACCGTCTTCCATCGTCACAACAATGGAATGCTGTGCTGCCACCTGCTTTAACATTTGCTCATCCATCGGCTTGACAAATCTGGCATTGATCAACGTAGGATCTAATCCCTTTTGCTGAAGCATTTCCACCACATGAACTGCGACTTCAACCATACTTCCCACAGCAATAACAGCTATATCCCGTCCGGTGTGTATCCATTCAGACCTTCCCACTCGGATCGCTTCTCTATGATCCGACAGCCCATCGTACGCCGCTCCTCTGCTATACCGGATTGCAACCGGTCCTTCCTGTGCAAACGCAAAACTGAACATATCCTCTAATTCCTGCGAATTTTTTGGGGCCATTACTGTCAGATTTGGCATCTGTGACAAAAAGGCAATATCAAAGATTCCCTGATGCGTCTCACCATCACTTCCGACCAATCCGGCGCGATCCACCGCAAAGACAACCGGAAGGCTGCCAATGCAGACGTCATGCAGTATTTGATCATAGGCACGCTGCAAAAAAGTAGAATACAATGCCACGACCGGTCTGCTGCCGCCTAACGCAAGCCCCGCTGCAAAAGTCACTGCATGTTCCTCGGCAATGCCAACATCAAAAAAGCGATCCGGGTATTGCTCAGCAACAGCAGATAATCCGGTACCGGTTGGCATTGCAGCCGAAATGGCCACGACATCTTCCCGATCTTCCATTGTCTCTAGCATCACATTTTGAAACACCTTGGTATAGGTCGGTACATCTTTTTTGCTATGAAGTAATGTACCATCCGATACCCGAAACGGTCCCACACCGTGAAACGAAGAAGGGTCTTTCTGTGCAGGCGGATACCCCTTTCCTTTTTGTGTGACCACATGAACGATTACCGCTGCATTTAATTTAGAAGCACTATTAAATGCCGTTACCATCTGTCCTATATCATGGCCATCAATAGGACCAATATAAGTGATTCCCATATCCTCAAACAACATTCCCGGAATGAAGATACGTTTGATCAAATCTTTGACACCGCGTATCCGCTCTGTTAAACGATTTCCAAAATGCGGCAATTTCTCCAAAGCATTCTCCACATCCTGCTTTAACTCCGTATAATTAGTATCGGTACGGATCTTACCTAAATAGTTCGACATTCCACCTACATTTTTGGAAATTGACATTTGGTTATCATTTAATACGATGATCATATTGGATCTGAGTCTGGCTGCATTATTTAACGCTTCATACGCCATTCCTCCAGACAGAGCACCATCTCCGATCACTGCAAATATCTTATTATGTCTGCCCTGTAGATCTCTCGCTTTGGCAAGTCCCAGCGCAGCACTGATCGATGTTGAACTGTGCCCGGTATCCATCGCATCACATTCACTCTCTCCACGTTTTGGAAAACCACTCATGCCGCCATACTGTCTAAGGCTGTCAAACGCATCCTGTCGCCCGGTCAATATCTTATGCGTATAGCACTGATGTCCCACATCCCATACAATCTTATCTTCCGGCAGATCACAGCACAGATGCATTGCCATCGTCAACTCCACCACTCCCAGATTGGAGGCGAGATGTCCTCCCGTTCTGCTGACCTTGCGCACAAGAAATCTACGGATCTCTCGCGCTAACTCCCGGTATTCGGACGGATCTATCAATTTAATATCATTTGCTTCTTTTATCTGCTCTAACATTACAGTAGTCTGTCATTCCTTTCTATATCCGCTGATTCTGATCCGCAGACATAATTCTTTCTTTGCAAATATTATCCATCAAAAGTATTTATTTCTTGCGGTGGATCAACGACACGATCAGTTGATCTAAAAATTGATTTTCTTCTGAAAGATTTTCTAATATCTCCACAGCTTCTTTGGAATACCCTTCGACTGCTTCCTCTGCTTCTCTCATCCCATGCAAAGATACATAGGTTGTCTTTTCATTACGCAGATCGCTGCCTATCGGTTTACCAAGCTCTTCCGCCGTACTTGTCAAGTCTAGAATATCATCCTGGATCTGAAAAGCTAACCCGACTAATCTGCCGACACACTCTATCTGTGCAATCTCTTCTTCAGCGGCGCCGGCTAAAGCAGCCCCGGCCATCAAAGAAGCCTCTAACAGTGCACTCGTCTTATAACGATATATAAAATCGAGCTGCTCTTCCGAAATCGGCTTGCCGGTCAATTCCACATCGACCACCTGACCTCCTACCATTCCATATACTCCGGCTTTGCGGCTTAAAATCTGCAGTGCCTTCAAACCATTTGCCGGATCCTTCAGCTTAAGTGCACCTTCCACCGCTGTTTCATATGCATAATTGAGTAAAGCATCCCCGGCAAGGATCCCCATATCTTCACCATAGACGATATGTGTGGTTTTGCGGCCACGACGATACTCATCATTATCCATCGCCGGGAGATCATCATGCACGAGAGAATACGTATGGATCATCTCAATTGCTGCCATAAACGGTTCAATCTCAGCTTCATCACTGCCGCCAAACAACCGATAAGCTTCTAACATGAGCATCGGTCTGAGACGCTTGCCACCCGCCATCAGACTATATTCCATCGCATCTGCAATCGTCTTTTGCATCGTAATATTCTTTGGCAATGCACTCACTAATACCTTTTCTATTGTGGATACTCGCGCATTTAATGCATCCTGAAATTGTTCTTGTGTCATACTTGTCACCCCTCTGTTTCCTCCTGCTCTATGATCTCCAGTTTCTTTTCTACTTTGTCAATTGTATCACTACAATGTTTGATCAGTTTCATTCCCTCTTCATATTTTTGAAAGGACTCCTCCAACGACAGATCCCCCTGCTGCAAGCTGCCAATGATCGTGTCTAACTGCTCGAAAGATTCCTCTATGCTCAATTTTTTTGCCATAATTTATCTGCCTTTCTAGCGCTTTGATGCTACATCCTGCACCACAACATCTGCTTGTCCATCTTTCAAAGTAAGGGTCAATCGCTGTCCCTTTTTCAACTGATCGATCGACTTAATATTATTGCCGGCGTCATCTGCCACATAAGCATAACCACCTTGCAATTTATAGAGCGGTGAAAGCCCCTTTAACTCTTCTGCATACAACGCCATCTGATGCTTTGCTGAAGTAAGTTTTTGTTCCAGCAAACGCTTTAAGCGTTCCTCACTGTCCGCCAAATATAACCTGCGCTGTCGGATCTGATCCTGTGGACTGGAATGAGATAATGCCATTTCATATCTGGTCAGCAAGATTTTCTTCAACTTGATCAAATGATAGATACTTTGCTGTAATTGTCTCGCAGATTCTCTAAGTTCCATCATAAGATCCCGGTAAGAATACACTGCTAATTCTGCGGCCGCCGATGGGGTCGGTGCTCGCATATCCGCTGCATAGTCTGTCAGCGTTGTATCCGTTTCATGTCCTACTGCTGAAATGATCGGTTTTGTACACGCAGCCACCACTCGAACCAGTTCCTCTTCATTGAACGCCCACAGATCCTCGATAGATCCACCTCCACGCCCGATAATGATCGTATCTACATCCGTCTTTTCAAAATAACGAATTCCCCGGATCACTGTCTGTGCAGCTCCCTCTCCCTGTACCTTGGCAGGATACAACCGTATCTGTACATACGGATTACGTCGATGGGTTACATTACAGATATCCTGTATAACCGCACCTGTCTGAGCTGTCACCACACCGATCGTCTTCGCATATTTGGGAAGTGGCTTTTTATTTTCTTCGTCAAAAAGCCCCTCCTCAAGGAGGCGCTTTTTTCGTTTTTCATATTCTTCGTATAATTTACCGGCACCCTGCATACTAATATCACGGGCATACAACTGATATCTTCCATCTCTTTCATATACACTGATGCTCCCATACACAAGAACATTCTGTCCCTCTTCCAATCGGAACGTCATACCTCTTGTATAACTTGCAAACATCACGCAGGAAATCTGTGCTGCTTCATCTTTTAACGTGAAATAAATATGACCGGAAGAATGATATTTAAGATTTGATATTTCTCCCTGCACCTGCACGCGGCTCAACAAATAATCTCTGACAAACAGATTTTTGATATACTGGTTGATCTGCGAAACCGAGCATATCTTTTCGACACCGCTACTGCGTCTCTGCATCCGTATTGCTCCTTTCGCGTACAACGGCAGCTAACACTCCATTAATATAACGCGGTGAACTATCGCCACAATACTGTTTTGCAAGCTCTACAGCCTCATTCACAGCCACATTATCCGGTACGTTTTCATCAAACATGATCTCATAAACTGCCAGACGAAGTACGGTCAGATCCGCCTTTGGCAATCGACCCACTTTCCATCCGGTAGATTTGTCATTGATCATGGAGTCCAGCTCCTCTACATGAGCAGCCACTCCATGAAATTTATCTGCTAATTCTATACGATCTGCCTCTCTGATCTCCTGCAGATCATCCATAAAAAGAGCCAACTGTTCATCTAACTCTGCATCTTTGTGAAACTCCAACTGAAATAACATACGGTATAGTTGTTCCCGCATTTCTTTTCTTGTCAATTTCCTAGCCATTCTTGTTCAATTCTCCTCTACTCATTGCCCAGATTTACTCCGGATACACGTACATTAACCTCTGAAACCGTAAGACCCGTCATCGTCTCAATCTGCTGGCTTACTCTCTCCTGTACCTGCTCGGTCACCTTTGGAATGCTGTATCCATATCGTACACTTATCATCATGTCTACATGCACAACACCTAACTCCATCTGTACCTTAACGCCCTTCGTTAATTTTTTCTTGCCAAGCATTCCTGCCAGTTCATTGGTAAGTGTACCTGCCATAGCATATACACCATCAACCTCCGTTGCCGCCAATCCGGCAATCGCTGCAACAACATCGGCTGCAATCTTTACTTCGCCAATACTTTTATTTTTCTGTTCGTTAGCCACGATAATAACCTCCTTTTATCCGCTGATATTATAACCTGTCATTTGTGTGCTATGCATATTTCAGGAAAGCATCAGCACCTCACAGTTTATTATATCAAAAAACAGGAGATTTGCAATGTATTACTAATTTTTCTCAATCTGCACCGGTGTAATAACAATATTTTCTGCCGCAAATCCTGTCTTACGTTTCACAATATCAATAATCTGAGCCATCTGTTTGCTGCTTAACTCCTCTGCATTAACAACAACATCCGCACTCTTGTCACTCAGGCTGACCATTGCATCTGCAAATCCCTTTGCCTCTAACATCATCTCCGTCGCATTTTCTTTTTCCGACAATTTAGTGATCGCAGCCACTTCTTTGACCGCTGCTTTTTTGTCCGCAGAGGCTAACGCCTTATTATTGACAATCTCTAACAAAGTTTCCTTATTTTTGGCACGCGTCTGTTCCCTGGAAAGTTTTGCCGAAGAAAAATAATCCGTCCCGATCGTATTGGATACCATAACTGCTTCTCCCGGATTTTCCTGTGACGCTACGACCTCTCCGTTATCATTGACCGTAACTTTTGCACTGTCTTCTTCGGATATATCTTTCGTCACCGCATCCTTTTTACTGTCCGCCTTTTTGGCAGTTGTCTTGGCGCCTTTCTTTGATATCTTCGTCGTTTTACTCTCTTTTTTGTCCGTTTTTTTACCATCCGTCTTCACCGTACTCTGTGTCTGTTTTGCATCTTTCTGCAGAATATTACCGGTCGCAATCTCCTGTCCCGTAAAATTCAAATATCCTGCCACCACGATCATCACCGCAAGGGCAGTAATGATAATTTGATTTTTGTGTACAAGCTTTTTCATAAACTTCCCTCTTTTCTGCGTATTTCAGCAACTATCTCATTTGCCGCATACGCTGCATATGTTATTTCATCTTCATTACCCTAATTTTATGTGCCTGCACCGGAAATAATGCCTGCACCGCTGCAATTATTTCTGTGTCTGTCTGACCACTATCGGCCCCCGACGCCACGACTACCACGCCTTCAATCTCCGGCGTTAATATCTGCACCAGATATGGCGTATCCTGTCCATCTTTGCGGACAAGAACACTTTCCGTTGTCGCCGATTCCTTCTGCCGTTTGGACCCGGTTCCATCCTCTCCTGTACTTTCCGTTGTTGCAGAATCATTTTGCAGCGTTACCCGCTCTTCCGATGAAGCAAGAGTGATCATCACCTGCACATCACCCACTCCATCTACCTTTCTTAACAGTTCACAAAGTTCCTTTTCTATCTTTTTGTTATATTGCTCCATAGCATCTAACGCAATCTGCTCTGATGCCTCCTCTGATGTCACATCCGATGAGTTTTCCTGCTTTCCGATCTTCTTTTGAGAACCACCTGTCCCCGGCAAAGAGAGCACCAACAGTACAATGCCTACTGCCACGATCACAAGGATCTTGGGGAGCCCAATATCTTGAAGCCGCAATGGTTCTTTCCCCTCCGAGCCCCATATATTTTTTAGATCCATATTTCTACCTGCTCTTTCTGCAGTTTATATTGACTGCATAATTGGTTCTTAAATTGCCGCAATTGCTCCTTTGTGACCTTGCTGGTTTCCTCTGTTTTCAGATGCAGTTCTATCTTGTGAATCACTCCCTTTGCATCCGCTTTCACAGTTACCTCATCCGCAGGCAGAGCATGCTGCCCGGCCTGCTTCTTAATCTGCTCTTCTAACTGCTCCATATATTGCTGCATAATAACCTCCTGTCTCCTGCCCTCCGTAACTGCGAGCTGCTCTTGGATATCATTTACATCCATTTGAAATAAATATTGCTCCACCGTATCATGCCAAGCCGTATCTTGATGTATAACGCGTAGCACCGGACTGACTACCAGCAAGATCAGTACGATCCCACTAAAAAAGCGAAAATACTGCTCATACTGCGGTTTCATGATCAAGCCGCGCAGAACCGTTACCAAAATAACGTAAATGATAATCTGTCGGATCCACTCCTGCATACGACAATCTCCCCTTCCTGTATCAGATCATTCTGCCAATCTGAAATCAAGTTCCCCCTCATCTGATCATACTAACAATCCGAACCCGGATTTTTCTGTATCAAGTCATGCTGCTGATGACCAAAATAGACGCAATAAACAACATGGCACCAAATGCTACGGCACGCACCAGCAATGCTAAAGATTCTTTAATCGCTCCTAAACAGCGTATAACGCGTGGTTCTGACACCGGCTGTACTACGGCCGCCACCAGTTGATAGCCAAACTGCCAAAATAACAACTTAAGTAATGGCACTGCACAGAGTAAAAATACGACAAGCACGCCGGCAACACCAACCGCATTTTTTACCAATTTAGCGGCAACAAGCACCGTATTTGTCACTGTGCTGATCGTGTTTCCCACACCCGGTATCGCGCCCCCCGCCTTGATCAATGTAGAATTTTGAAGTTCTGCTGACACCGGAACGATCAAGCCTTGAATCACATTGATCCCCATCATGATCCCAAACATTGTCTTCAGCGCCAATGTAACCAGATCTTTCACCAGCTCTGCCATCTTGCCAAACATTTCCTCTTCTGATAGTTCGTTGGCAAGCTGCAGCAAAAAAAATACATTAATAGCAGGTAACAGTATCTTCACTAAAACCAGATCAATGACGGCTACGATGACTAATGTGAATTCATAGTATACCGCCCCCGCTCCTGCTCCACTGGCAAAACTCATACTGATGAAATACGCCGGTGTCAGCACCTTGATAAACTCTAACAATCCGGATAACGTCTGCACTGCCAGCGTTGATGCCTGCATAAATGCACCTGTTAATACCGAAAACAGTAACAGATACACCCCATAAAATGCTGTTGTTGCAACTTGTTTTCCCTGCATCAGCTTGGAAAAATTCGCAATAACTGCTCCAATGACCGCCAAGAGCAATACATACAACAGCATACTCTTTTGCTGACCGATATTCCCGAAAACACTCTGAATCAATTGTCTTCCCATATCAGTAGGATCAAACGGGACCTTTCCCTGTATGATAGATGCAACATAATCCATAAAAGAAATAGAAGAGTTCCCCATCAACGTATCCAAAACACTCTGGATCTCATCTCCGGATATTTCATCTAAGATCACATCTGTCCCATTCTCAGCCATAGGTGCCTCCTTTCATATTCCCATTTGCCCGATCAATGTGATCAAATTTTGAATGATCGGTATGCTAACCGCCAGCAGCATGATTTTTCCAAAAAATTCAATCTGCCCTGCCACAGCACCAAATCCGGCATCTTTACATATTTCTGCACCAAATTCTGCAATATAAGAAATCCCTATCATTTTGAGCAAAACCTGCAGATATAACGCTCCACTTCCAAGCGCCTCCTCCACTTCCCTGATCATTGTCAGGATATTCTCAAGCTTAGATAATGAAATTCCCATGATCAAAAGGCACGCTGCCAAAACAACCCACAGACTTTGTCCTGCCTTTTCCCCTTTTAACAATAGAGCTAATAACGCCCCCATCACTCCGATCACTGCAACTTTCAGCATAGTACTCCTACATTCCTTTCCCCATCTGCAAAGCTTGATCTACGCGATCATCACTCAGCTCTTTTCTCACCTGCAAGGCTTGATCTACGCGATCATCCCACAGCTCTTTTCCCACCTGCAAAGCTTGATCTACATGACCGATCTTCAGCACTCTTCCACCCTGCCCCCCTTCCTCGCTCTTCCTATCCGCAAGGTTTCCTTTAGACGATAAATAACTGTTCTATCGTCTGAAACAACTCCTGAATATAAGGTACAACCCACAGTAATACTAAGATCAGTCCGGCAAGACTTACCAAAAAAGCCTGCTCCTCACGGCCGGAATGTTTCAGCACCTGTCCCAAAACAGACACTAAGATCCCCACTGCAGCTATCTTAAAAATCAAATTGATTGTCATAAGACTCCTGCCTTTCCACTTTTGCTATACTAACAAGATTACCAGAAAACATCCTGCCGTCACCCCCACAACACGATACACACGTGCCTGTGTCTGAGATTCACTGCGAATCTTATTCACAACTTTATGTAATCTTTGTTCGTGCAGCTTTAACATATGCAGCTGCGTTTTACGATCTGTCTGCCCTAATGCACGTCCCACCTCCTGCAAAATATATTGTTCTTCCTGTCCCAAAAAACAGATAGGTGAAAGACCGGTTTTACGCTTAGTTTCTTCTCTCCACACTTCCCATAACCGCACAGAATCCCCGCGCTCTAACCGTTCTATGATACGCTGCCATAATTCCGAAAAATAAATACTTTCTACCTGTAAGATTTTTAAGATATCAATCATATCATTACCGGCATACTCCATTTCCCCGTATAACCGCTGCAATAACACCTCCAATTCCTCTAATATACGTATTCGTCTTTTAAGCCCCACAGCCATCATCATTCCTCCGCCGACACATCCTGTCATAACTAATATACAACCGATCCACTTTAACATCTCTTCCGCTTCTCCTCCCTGTGGTCACATTATCGTAGAACCTCTGTCATCGAAAATCGCTTTCACATTACCGATGCCATCCCCTAACAATACATAGCGCTCAAAGAACCGGTGTTTGATCAAACGCTCAATTCCCGGTTTACGCTTTATCTCGTCCATACTCGCTCCATGTACCGTTGCCAGCAGCTTCACTCCGCTATTAGCGGCATATTCCATCGCATCCACATCTTCCATCGAGCCAATTTCGTCCACGGCAATAACCTGTGGAGCCATCGACCTAACCAGCAATATCATTCCCTCTACTTTGGGGCATCCATCCAAAATATCCGTCCTACAACCAAGATCATTTTGTGGTACACCATGATAACACGATCCAATTTCCGAACGTTCATCGACAACACCAACAGTCACTCCCTCAAAGTGTTCTCCTCGTACCCCTTTCGTTATGCCCGAGGATAAAATACGGATAATATCCCGCAATAACGTTGTTTTACCACCACACGGCGGAGACAGGATCAATGTATTGTGAATACTATCTCCTCCCTGCAAATACGGAAAAATACGATCAGCACAGCCTATCACTTCATGTGCCAGACGGATATTCAGACAGGATATGTATTGCATCCCTTTGATGTGCTGCTGATCTTGTATGATCCTGCCCGCCAGTCCTACGCGATGTCCACCGCGGATTGTCAAAAAGCCCTGCTTGATCTCTTGTTCGTATGCATAACGAGAATAATTACTCATATATTCCATGGATTCCTTCAATTGCTCCCGTTCCACACACACCGCTTGTCTCGCTTCATGAACCATGCCGCCACGCCGTGCCAAGAAATATTCTTTTTGCCGATACCGCAAAATAACCGGTTTACCGACACGCAAACGTATTTCCTGCAGCCCCTCCCAGTCAATGGAAAGAGATTGTACCTTTTGCCGAATCTCTCCCGGTAAAATGCGCATGATTTCCTGTTTTTTATCCTCCACCAATTCATCCTGCCTCCTATCACCTTTCTTACTCTCCAATATATGCGGCCTGTCCGAATATATGAATTATTTACTCAAACTTCCCATACCGGAAGTAATTTCCAACCACATTTTGCTTATTATGTCGGTAATAAATAGAATATTTTGCAGCCAACAAACTAAATTGTTCTGCCATCCGAGAACTAAGATAATTGCCGCAGAACGCAATGTTTTTTACGTGATTTCTTATTTTGTTAAGTCTCTGATGAATACATGCCTAAAGGAGTGTTTGAGACGTCCCGGTTTAGCAAGGTATCATCCATTTTTGGACGGGACGCTTTCGCTACAATGCGCTACGTTACGTTACTTAATGTCTCTGAAATACGAGACATAAGTAACGACGAGCGCAAAGTCCCTTTCAAAAATGATGAATACCTTGCTTCCGGGACTTCGAGTTCTCCGTAAGGCATGTAAATCATACATCAGAGACAACAAAATTTAGAAATCACGATAAAAACAAAATGCGGCAAGGCAATTACTATAGTTCTCGGATGGCAGAAACCACTTTTTAGTGGCTGCAAAATACAATATAGTCATTGACATAATAAGCAAAATGTGGTTGTGTCGAATTTGAAGTGTGGGAAGTTTGAGTTATCTATTGGCAAAGATTGTTTTGGCTGACCTTACCGAATACAATGTTTTTGTTGTAACAAAAAAGTTGCTGCTCCACGAGTTTACTCGTGGATGCAGCAACTTCTTTTAAGAATTGCTAATATAAATTTCAACCATATATTACGGTTACATACTTATTATGCATTTGCAAAGATAGCGCTATTCCATAGTTGTATTACGCATCTACAAATATAGTGCCAAAATCGCATTACGCATTAACAACCTGACCGAACTCAGCTTTCAATGATGCGCCACCGATCAAACCACCATCGATGTCTGGTTTTGCAAGCAGCTCTGCTGCGTTGCCGGCATTCATAGATCCACCATACTGAATGCGAACTGCCTCTGCAGTAGCTTCATCATAGATCTCAGCGATGCAGTCACGGATGCCCTTGCAAACTTCCTGTGCCTGATCAGAAGTAGCTGTCTTACCAGTTCCGATTGCCCAGATTGGCTCATAAGCGATTACCATGCTCTTCACCTGATCTGCTGTGATTCCGGCAAGATCAGACTTGATCTGAAGACGGATCCAGTCCATTGTTACGCCCATCTCGCGCTGCTCTAAAGACTCACCACAGCAAAGGATCGGTGTCAAACCAGCTTCAAATGCCTTCTTTACTTTCTTATTCAAAAGAACATCGTCCTCTTTGAAGTAATCACGACGCTCAGAATGTCCAATGATCACATACTTAACACCAGCATCTACTAACATTGCTGCAGAGATTTCGCCTGTGTATGCGCCGCTCTCTTCGAAATACATATTCTCAGCACCAACTGCTACGTTTGTGCCCTTAACAGCCTCTACAACCGGTACAATGTCGATTGCCGGTACGCAATATACAACATCTACTGCATCGTTCTTAACTAAATCTTTTAACTCGTTTACTAAAGCAACTGCCTCACTAGGAGTTTTGTTCATTTTCCAGTTACCTGCAATAATTCTCTTTCTTGCCATGATCCTATTTCCTTTCTACAACAATTTACTTATGGGTGCCATCTTTACGATCCATAAAGAAATCCCCATTTACTTTACTTTATACTTTGTCACTTTACTCTTAATCCCATTCTTAGACTTCGCCCATACCGTAATACGGGTTCCCTTTTTCATCTTCTTAGTCTTAATCGTAAAGTTTCCTTTTGCATTTGTCTTTTTGGAATATATCTTCTTTCGATATTTAACATAAACCGTACTTCCCGCCGTTGTCTTTCCCTTTACGACTTTGCGCTTTGTCACCTTCGTTACCTTAGGCTTCACCGGCGCAGTGCGATCCGATAAGATAAACTTCATCTTATCTCCGGAATACTGGTCTTTCGTATACAAATGCAGATAGTATGTACCATTACTAAGAGTAATATCTTTCGTTAATGTCCAGTCTTGCGGTCCATTCATCTTTTCATCCGATGTGCCGGCATACACCAGCTTGTAATTTTGATTTAAGATCTCAAAATATCCTGCATTATAGGCTGCCTTCAGACGAACTTTAGTCTTCTTTGCTAAAGAAAAATAATAGAAAGACTCACTGCTACGCGGCAAAGAGGTCTTGTACCACTTGTCGAGCGTGATCATCGTCTCACTTCCCTTAGCAGAAGACGCTAACGATGCTGCTTCTACCTTTGCAGGCGCAAAAGATGCACCTGTAAATGCTATGGACAATGCCACGCATACAGCAATGCCCCTGGTAATAATTTTCTTCATACACTTCCCTCATTTCTTATAACAAATAATAAGAGACGTCCTGCACTTTTGACCAAGTGCAGGACTATCCCCTCTAATAGTTATTATTATTTATCGTCTGCTGCAACAACACCAGGAAGATCTTTACCCTCTAAGAACTCGAGAGATGCTCCACCACCTGTAGAGATGTGTGTCATCTTGTCGCCGAAACCTAACTGGTTGCATGCAGCTGCAGAGTCACCACCACCGATAATTGTGGTTGCACCCTCTAAGTCAGCCATTGCCTGTGCTACTGCGATTGTGCCCTTTGCAAAGTTAGGCATCTCGAAACATCCCATAGGTCCGTTCCATACAACTGTCTTAGCACCCTTTATAGCATCTGCGAAAAGCTCTGCTGTCTTAGGTCCTACATCAAGACCCTCCATGTCAGCTGGGATCTCGCCACGACCTACTACCTTGAAGTTTGCATCGTTAGAGAAATCATCAGCTACTACTGTATCAACAGGGATCAAAAGCTTAACACCTTTCTCCTCTGCCTTCTTCTCCATCTTCAATGCATACTCTTCATAGTCTTCCTCAAGAAGAGATTTACCAACTTCCTCACCGTGAGCAGCCATGAATGTATATGCCATACCACCGCCGATGATCAGTGTGTCAACCTTATCTAACAGGTTCTCAATAACAGAGATCTTAGAAGAAACCTTAGCACCACCAAGGATTGCTACGAATGGTCTCTCCGGATTGTTAACTGCATTTCCAAGGAAATCAATCTCTTTCTGCATCAGGTAACCTACTACGCAGTCACCCTTTACGAACTCTGTAACACCTACGTTAGAGCAGTGTGCTCTATGAGCTGTACCGAATGCATCGTTAACAAATACATCAGCAAGAGAAGCGAGTTCCTTAGAGAAAGCCTCTCCGTTCTTGGTCTCTTCTGCACGATAACGAGTATTCTCAAGAAGGATAACATCACCATCGTTCATAGCAGCTACTGCAGCCTTTGCATTCTCACCAACAACGTTAGCATCTGCTGCAAATTTAACTTCCTGTCCAAGAAGCTCTGTCAATCTCTTAGCAACCGGTGCCAAAGAAAGCTCTGGCTTTGGCTCTCCCTTTGGCTTACCAAGGTGGGAGCAAAGGATTACCTTTCCGCCATCAGCGATCAGTTTTTTGATGGTAGGAAGTGCTGCAACAAGACGGTTCTCATCTGTGATATTTAAGTCAGCATCCAATGGTACGTTAAAATCGCAGCGAACTAATACTTTTTTGCCTTTTACATTGATATCATCAACGGATTTTTTATTTAACATATTAACCTCATTTCTGTGCACAGACCATTTCTTAACAGACGATGATTCGTGCACGCAACTATCATCTGTTTTCTATAATACGCATCCTTATGGGGCGATCTTTCTTTATAGAAACGTTCGTTTTCTAAAAGAAAAAAACGGATCCGGTCCCAAAAGACCGGACCCGTATATGGATCATATCCGTACATTGTCCATTGCAGACAATGTAATAACAATCTCTTACTACTTTGAGTAATTATGCTAACTCTGAGAAGTATTTGATTGTTCTTACCATCTGAGATGTGTAAGAATTCTCATTGTCATACCAAGATACAACCTGTACCTCGTATAAATCATCAGCAACTTTGCTAACCATTGTCTGAGTAGCATCGAATAAAGAACCATATCTCATTCCAACGATATCGGAAGATACGATCTCATCCTCGTTATAACCGAAAGACTCAGTCTGAGCTGCCTTCATTGCTGCGTTGATACCCTCAACTGTTACATCAGAACCCTTAACAACTGCTGTAAGGATTGTTGTAGAACCTGTAGGGGTTGGTACACGCTGTGCAGAACCAATGAGCTTACCGTTCAACTCTGGGATTACAAGACCAATAGCCTTTGCAGCACCAGTGCTGTTAGGAACAATATTAACTGCAGCTGCACGAGATCTTCTGAGGTCACCCTTTCTCTGAGGACCATCAAGTGTCATCTGATCACCTGTGTATGCATGGATTGTGCACATGATACCAGACTGGATTGCAGCATATTTATTTAATGCATCAGCCATAGGTGCAAGACAGTTTGTTGTACAAGATGCTGCAGAAATTACAGTATCCTCTGCCTTTAATGTATCATGGTTTACATTATATACGATTGTAGGAAGATCATTTCCTGCTGGTGCAGAGATAACAACCTTACGAGCACCTGCCTTGATATGAGCAGAAGCTTTCTCTTTAGATGTGTAGAAACCTGTACACTCAAGTACTACGTCAACGCCAAGATCACCCCATGGGCAATTTGTAGCATCAGCCTCAGCATAAATCTTAATCTCTTTACCATCAACTGTGATAGAATCCTCACCAGCGGATACAGTATCAGCCTTCTCATATTTACCCTGAGAAGAATCATACTTCAACAGATGAGCAAGCATCTTAGGGCTTGTCAAATCGTTGATTGCTACTACTTCATAACCTTCTGCACCAAACATCTGTCTGAATGCAAGACGTCCGATACGTCCAAAACCATTGATTGCAACTTTAACTGCCATGTTAAAATTCCTCCTAAAATTTTATTATATTTTGTCATGTGTGTCTGTAACGTGCAACATTGCACATACACTTGTCCACATGGCAAGCTACCATAGGTTACCTGAAACACGGTTACCCGCATTCCAACCCCTATTGTACTCAATTTACCTATAAATTTCAAGGATATTTTTATATATTCTCAAATTTTACTGGTATTTTTCGTCTTTTTCGATTATTTTTGAGCATTTTGTATCATTTGCGATGTCGTTTGCCGGCAGGCACATCCCTTTTATGATTCCGATATCATTTATTGCGGCTGCCATATGCACAATCTTCCCTTTTGTAGTGATTCTTGTACCATAATAGTACGCTGGTTAGATGATCCCTTAAAGGCAAGTCCCAGATCCTTATGCTCGATCTGAAATTCACCATCGACCATCACATCAAAATAGGATATCAGTTCTTTGGTCGTCTCCCACTCCTCCATCATATATCCTAAAATATCTTTTTCAAAGTCATATCCGGTAAAACACCATATTGTTTTGTCCGGATACGTCTGTCGTACTGCACGCACTAACGGAAGTAATCCCTCCTGATTGCTCTTTTCCATCGGCTCGCCGCCCAAAAGCGTCAACCCCTTAATATACTCCGGAGCCAAATATTTTAAGATCTGCTTTATCGTTTCATCGGTAAAAGGTTTTCCATAATCAAAATCCCATGTCTCCGGATTAAAACATTCTTTGCAATGATGTGTACATCCGCTCACAAACAGTGAGACACGGACTCCCGGTCCATTCGCCACATCACAATGCTTAATGTCTGCATAATTCATGATTCTATACCTTTCTACTGTTATAGAATGTCGCTGTGTCTTTCATATATATTTCTGACGATCAACACTTATCTATATTGCGATCACCAATATACATTTCTGACCGTTGCTTTTATAAATGAAGCACACGGGCGTTGATCTCTTTCGTCTTACCAACATTCCAAAAGTTCTCACCTAAATACCCACAGGTTCTTCTTGTGACATTCATACGGTTGCGGTCCTTATTGTGACACTGAGGGCATTCCCACTCCAGATCATCGTTAATGATGATCTCACCATCAAATCCACACACATGACAGTAATCCGACTTCGTATTGAACTCCGCATACTGAATGTTATCATAGATAAAGCGAACCACATCTTCCAATGCCTCCAGATTATGCCGCATATTTGGAATCTCCACATAAGAGATCGCACCACCGGAAGAAATATTTTGGAATTGACTTTCAAAAGTAAACTTCTCAAAGGCATCAATTTTCTCGCGCACATCCACATGATAAGAGTTGGTATAATAACCCTTATCTGTAACATCCGCGATCACACCAAAACGTTTCTTATCAATCTCAGCAAAACGATAACACAAACTTTCTGCCGGTGTTCCATACAGTCCAAAACCGATACCGGTTTCTAACTTCCAAGTATCGCAAGCCAAACGCAAACGTTTCATCAGACGCAATGCGAAATCCGTTCCTTTCGGATCTGTGTGGCTGACACCTGTCATAAGTTTTGTCACTTCATATAAACCAATATATCCCAATGAAATCGTAGAATAGCCATTATGAAGCAGTTTATCGATTGTCTCACCCGGCTTTAATCTTGCGATTGCACCATACTGCCAGTGGATCGGACTTACATTTGACAAAGTCCCCTCCAGTGCATGGTGACGACACATCAGTGCCTCAAAGCAAAGTGCCAAACGTTCCTCTAAGAGTGACCAGAATTTTTCTTCATCACCCTCCGCTAAAATACCAATCTGTGGAAGATTCAAGCTGACAACACCCTGATTAAATCTTCCCTCAAATTTATAATTTCCATTCTCATCTTTCCAAGGTGTTAAAAAGCTGCGGCAGCCCATGCAGGAAAAAACATTGCCCTCATAATTTTCACGCATTTTTTTTGCTGAAATATAATCCGGGTACATACGCTTTGCAGAACATTTCACTGCCAAGCGTGTCAAATAATCATATTTGCCGCCTCGCAGGCAGTTATGCTCATCCAATACATAGATCAGCTTTGGAAATGCCGGTGTCACATAGACACCTTTCTCATTTTTGATTCCCTCGATACGCTGATTCAGGATTTCCTCAATGATCATCGCATTTTCTTCAATGTATGGATCATCCTTGTCCAAATTCAAAAACAATGTTACAAACGGCGACTGACCATTCGTTGTCATCAATGTATTGATCTGATATTGTATCGTCTGCACACCGGATCTTAACTCATCTGCAATTCGATCATCTGCAAACGCCTTACGCACCTCTGCAGGCACTTTATCTCCATATTTTTCCTCGTAATGTCTCTCATACTTTTCACGCGTCATACGCAAATATTTACCCAAATGACGCACATCGACAGATTGTCCGCCATATTGGCTGCTCGCAACAGCAGAAATGATCTGCGTCATGACCGTACAAGCCACCTGAAAGCTCTTCGGACTCTCGATCAGCTTGCCATTCATCACCGTTCCATGTTCAAACATATCACCAATATTGATCAGGCAACAGTTAAAAATGCTTTGCAGATAATAGTCCATATCATGAAAATGCAATACACCATCTTCATGAGCTTTCACGATCTTCTCCGGAAGCAGCACTCTCTTGGTCAGATCCTTCGACACCTCTCCTGCGATCAGATCACGCTGGGTTGAGGCAATATAAGCGTTTTTGTTAGAGTTCTCTTCCATAACATCTTTGTTGCTGTTTTGGATCAGACTCATAATAGAATCATCTGTCGTATTCGCACGACGGACCATTTCACGTGTATAACGATAAATAATATACTTCTTGGCAAGTGCATATTTATGTTCACTCATAAGCTTCTGCTCGATCATGTCCTGAATATCTTCCACCTGCAGATTATCCACATGCTTATTTTCAATTCCGGCAACGATTGCATCAATTTTTTCCTCAGATACCTGTTCGTATCGGTCAACCTCTGCATTTGCCTTTTGGATCGCAACTATGATCTTATTTCTATCATAGTCCACAACTCGCCCATCTCGTTTTGTAACCTTCATCCTTCTCCTCCATTTTTTCATTTTCTAAGCCACTATTATAATTTCGGGTCAGCAAACGCTTATCCCGCACAAATGACACCGTTATTTTGTAAGCGCAACACTGTGTATTATAGCACCAGAGCGCAAAAAAGTCCACAATATATTGTGATTATTTCCCAGAAATCACTAAATATTGTGGAACTTCTCTTTTTTCTAAGCACTACTCTTGTAGTGTACAGATTTGCGTACAGGGGCACATATTTCTCCTGAGAAAACACTTTACTAAAACTTCCCATATCGAAAATTGCTTATCAATCCACATATTGCTTATTATGTCAAAGAGACTGCAGATAATAGGCAAATGCCGTTGGGATACTGTACTGTTCCCGCAACGTCTGCACATCGCAAAAAATCCCCTCCGCTTGAAGCTGATCCGGGATCTCCCGCAAATGGATCCCATACCCCAGCATGTGCCATTCTACATGACTAAAAATATGCTTTGCCCTGCCTAACAGTTGAATGTCGCCGCTCAGATCCCACTCTGATGTCCAATCCCGAATCTCTTCTAAGGACATGTGCTGTTCCTGTCCGGGTAATTCCCACATTCCTGCAAGAAGCCCTTTCTCCGGCCGTTTACGGATCATATATTTCCCCTGATACTCAATCACAAAAATCGTGCGTTGTTCGAGTTTACGTTCTTTCTTGGTCTTCTTCACCGGATAACATTGCATCGTCCCCTGCTTTCTCGCCTTGCAAAACTCCGCTACCGGACACATAGAACAATGCGGCTCCCCATTCGGAATACAGATCAAAGCACCGAGATCCATTAACGCCTGATTGAATCGTCCTGCCCCCTCCGGCAATGCCTCTTTGATGGTTTCCCGTACATTCCGTTGAAATGCTGTTTTGCTGATCTCTGTATCATCTGCATACAATCTGGTGTAGATGCGGTACACATTGCCATCCACCGCTGCCTCCTTTTTACCGAAAGCTATCGATGTGACAGCTCCTGCTGTATATGCACCAATTCCCGGCAACGCAAGCCATTCCTCATAACTTTCCGGAAACTTTCCCTGATACTGTTCACATATCTGCACCGCAGCTTTTTGGAGATTTCTGGCTCGATTATAGTAGCCTAGTCCTTCCCACAATTTAAGCAAACGTTCTTCCGAGACGGCAGCAAGGCTCTGCACATCCGGCAATTCCTCAAGGAATCGATCATAATACCCTATCACAGCCTCCACTCTCGTCTGCTGCAGCATAATCTCTGACAACCATACATGATAGGGTGTTGGGTCACTTCGCCATGGCAGTGTTCTTGCATGTTTTGCATACCACTGCATTAACGGTTTTACAATTTCTTTCACTGATTTCTTCCTCTGCCACGAAGAATCCGGCCGATATCATTATTAATGATCGCGTCACCACTCTCTGCATCCATTTGTTCCGGCTGTGGTTCCGGCATCGCAGCCACTCTCTTAGTGTCTTCCGACAATCCCATGATCTGAAGTATCTCCTCTTCCAAAATATGCGTATATGAGGATAATTCCTGCACCGTCGGGATCTTACCATTTTCCTCGGCAAGATATTTGGTTGCCTCATGCAGAAGATTTGTCTTGGCAAGCATCGCACTTTCCTGATCTTTATTATGCAATTCTTCATCAATATAGCGCTCCATTGCCAACTTTGCCTCTAACTCTAACGTCCCCCAAAATGCAGCAAGATCTGCTTTGCCATTTCCCAACAGATAGCGTTCTGTATTCTCCTCGATCACAAGCATTCCTTCTAACAATCCGAGATTGCCCTCTGCGATCAATTCTTCCACCGGTGCCTCTCTTTTGCGGTACTCTTTCGTCATCTCCGTCACCCGGTGCAGTCTGCTCTCGATAATGCGGTCACGTAACGCACGTTCTCCCTGCAAAAAGCGAACAATCTCCGCTTCTGTAACTGTATCATTGTGATCATTCCAAGCATCCAATTCCTCACGGTAGAGTCTGCGATTTCTCTCGGAACGATCTTCTTTATCTTCTCCGGAAATTACTTCCTCCTGCTGTTCTACAGGCTCATTCTCTGTCATAGCGCGAAGCATGTCCTTATCCGGCTTATATTCATAATTCTCAATTTCTATAGCATGTGCTCCAAGATACTGGTACAATGCCTGCAACTGTTCCTCGGAAAGCTGCATATCTCCCAAATAACTCAAAATTTCTTCTTTGGTTAATTTCCCACCCTGTGTTACTGCAATATTTTTGATCTCATTGACCATCTCCAAAAACTTTCCGTAGTCTTCCATATGTCCCCCATATTTTCTCATTGCTTAGAAAAGAACCGGTACGAATAGGTACCGGTTCTCTCATACATTCATTTACAGACGTACCATGATAGATCATCAATCGACCGCCTCATATTTCCTAATGATAAGAATTATTTAAGCTTACCTGTTACAGTAACTGTCATGCTCTTCTTAGGCATTTTCTTGATGCTTGTTGCTGCACATTTCTTATTAGCATTAGAGTTCCAAGTATTTACAACCATGATCTGAGTGAACTTATCCTTCTTGCCCGGATCCGGAGTAAGTGCAGGTTTCTTAATTGTCTTAACTGTCTTTCCATCCATCTTCAATGTAACCTTAGAAACAGAAAGTTTTTTCTTCTTAGCTCCTGCAAGAGATGTATCAACATAGATTGAATTCCAGCCCTTATCCTTAGCAAACTTCTTTAATTTCTTACCGGATACAGATACAGTAAATTTGAATTTACCTTTCTTGAATGTAGCATTCTTAACCTTGATACCGGCAATCTTCTTATTGCCCTTTGCACCATTAAATACGCCCTTAGCACGGTTTGCATCATTATGGTTAGCTGCAACACCATTGTAACTCTTTGATGCGAAGCAAAGATATGCGGAATACTTGCTTGCTGCATCTGCCTTCTGTGATACAACCGGTACTGCTACTGTTGTTGCTGCTACTGCTGCTGCCATGGAGAGCGATAATACTCTCTTTGTTACTTTTGTGAATCTCATAACGTGTCCTCCTCACATTAAAATAAAAGATAAAATTTGCCGGCAGATCATGGACCTGCCACCAGAAACAATACTAGCACGCGACTTTTCATTTGTCAACAATTCAGAGCCATTCCTGACCAGTAATTTTAAGCCCTAAACTTCTGCAAATGACAACCGGATCATGATCGGTAAGGCGGCTTATTGTTTTTACTTCCGGTAATTATTAAATACTATATATACAAGGCAAATATATGGCATTCTGTATATAAATTATCACGTTCGATCTTAACGGACTAATATCTCTTCAATCTTCCCAACATACATCGTATGAAGATCGCCATCCGCATACCATTTTGGCTCAATTTCTGCATCCAACATCTGATCCATAGTAATATCTGTTGCAGAAAGTGCTGTACAGGTAAGCACCAGTTCCGCTTCATCAATATATGGTATCCCATTCTCATAAGCAACAGAAACACCGGCTTCGCTGATCTTATCCCCATCTCTGCCGGATACCGTTCCCAAATGCTGTAATGCCTTGCGGTATTCTTCTCCCAAAAAGCTGATAGAAAAGTGTCCTGTTTTGTCAATGAATTCTTTGGTATAACGTGACTGACGAACAAAAATATAAACCACATCACTTCCCCACAGTACGCCAACACCACCCCATGAGGCTGTCATTGTATTGGCCTTATCCTCATCTCCGGATGTGATCAGCATCCATTGCTTGCCGATCTTATCAAACGGATTCATTGTTAATACTGTCTTGTCTTTTTTTTGAAATGTATGCATAGTGCATTTCCTCCTTTATTTTATGCTGTGCTACAGTGTAACACAATTTTTTCTTGCCTGCTATAGCGATGTTTTAGAACTAGTCAAAACAACTCTCGCATATTATACTATAAGATGGTATCGATCAATATCTCAAACTCCGAATGTGTGAAGTTTGAGATAATACTATTTACCACTCTGTAAACACCTTAAAATTGTGAAAATGGAGGATTCCTATGATCCAAAACAGATTAAAAGCACTTCCGGGATATTCCCGTTATCAGCGAGTTGCTGATAAATCACGAAACGCCAGCATTTCCTCTCACGCAGGAGCTGCCGCATTTTTTATGATGCTCTCCTTTTTCCCGTTTACCATGTTTTTGCTTTCTCTGCTTCGCTTCACTCCGATCACGGAAAGTAATCTTGCAAATATCATTCAAATGTTATTTCCGCTTTCCTTTGGCGAAACCATTTCCAGTCTGATCGGCCAGATTTATAACCCAAATACCAATACATTACTTCCACTTTCCGCAATCACAGCTGTATGGCTTGGTTCCAAATCTTTTTTAGTGTTGATCCGCGGCATCAACGATGTGTATGAGATCAAAGAAAGCCGTCCCTTTCTGTTGGTGAGACTGCTTGCTTTCTTTTATACTTTTTTATTTGCCATTCTTTTTGTCGCCGTCTTAACAATATTAGTATTTGGCAACACATTATATTACCACCTCTGCCATATTTTTCCTCTGCTGCGATCAAAATTTCTCACGATCATCAGCATTCGCCCCATTGTTGGTTTTGTCGTGGTGTTTTTATTTTTTGTGATCCTGTACTACTTTGTTCCCAATCACAAAACGTCTCTTCTAAAGCAGATACCCGGCGCTCTTTTTACAACCGCAGGATGGATCATTTTTTCCTATATCTACTCTTACTATGTAGATCATTTTTCCAACTACAGTTATTTTTATGGCACAATGACCACGATCGCACTGTTGATGGTATGGCTTTACGCATGTATGTATTTGCTGTTTTTAGGCGGCATTTTGAATCACTTGGCTGACAGTTCACACCCATCAAAATAAAAAGATAGGATCTGCCTGTAATTTTTTCCTTTTTGCGCCATTACCGCTGCACCGGTCTGGCTCATCCCGGTCCCGTGACCAAACCCGCCACCGTGCAATTCAAATATCGTTTCACTCTTTTCTTTTATCGTGTCTATATAAAACGCTGCGCTTGGAAGCAGCGACAGCTTTGCCGTTCCTTTTGTCAAATGTGCAGTGATCTGCTGTCCGGCTGCAAGCACCTTGCGAATATTATATTGACTACATACTAAGACGACTGATTTTGAACCGATCACGACCAGCTTTGTGACGATTCCACTTTCCCCTCTCTTTTCTACGCGGATCCCGCGAACCGTTCCAACAGACGATAATGCTGCGCTATGGTAGGTGCCGTCCTGCCTCTGCATAAGTATCTTATTCGGATCCGTCGCATAGCATTGCTGTAATGCATTGTCGATCGATGCGCTCAATTGTTTTGCATTGATCCGTATCCACCAACGGTACCATTTTGAATCTTTGTCGTATGCTGCATCCGTTTTTTTCGCAATAAATTCTCGAAACTGTTTTTCCTCAGACAACCGCAATGTTTTATTCTTTCCACCATCCTGCTGCATACAGCTTTGTAAATAATCTACTTCCCGATCAGTTTCCCACACTTCTTTTCCACTCGCGCTCTTCCCCCACGAAGTAGAATAATAGTATGTCTGTATACGCTTTCCACCACTGGTAAGCACTTGGTCTTTCGTCGTGTCCACCGCTTTTTTCGATTGTTTATCTTCCGGAATATTGTTGTATACCTGACACGCTGTACTATCCTCTAGATCTGCATGATATTTTTTGTAGCGGTGTGCCGCGATCTGATTGCTGGCATACGTTCTGGCGCAAACCGCCTGTGCACGTAACGCTTCCATTCCATTCGAAGTTGATAATTCACTTGGCACCACCGCATACAAATATTGTTCTAACGGCAGACTGTTTCTGACCAGAAAACCGTTTTTTTTCGGCAGCAGTGTGATCTCTCCACGATAGGATGGTGTCCTATTCTGTCGTTTGATCGAATGCACTGTGATCTTACCTCCATCTTTTGGCTGGATCGTGATCTTATCCCTTGAATCTTTTCCATCTTCTTTCACCAAAAAGGTAACCTGTTCCTTTGCGGAATAGGTTACCTTGTGGTTTCCTTTACGTACCTGCAGCCCTTTCGTCCCGCTTACGCACACCTTATCGTGATAGAGTGACGTAAAACCTGTTGTGGACAGCAGTACACGTACCTTCTTTTGTTTTTTCTGCCGGGAAGAAGTTTGTTTTGTTATTTTCACTGATTTGGTGTCAGATGCCGTCTGTGACATCTCCTGCTCATCTAACGTATACCACTTGATCTTACCGGAACGCCAAGCATCCAGCACCAATATTCCTAACACAATAACAACAGCCAAGATCACTTTTTTCGATGATTTTTTCACTGCAATAACCATTTCCTTCCCATGCTGCAATTTTCTTTGCTGCAATCTGCTGCTTTGGATCATTACTTTGAAGCTAACAATTTTTCAAAAACTTTGTCTGCCACATTTTTATCAACGAGGAAATGACATTGTCCATCCACTTTGATCCGATAAAAATTCACACCATCGTACGGCAGAAATTCCAGTTTCAGTGTACGATCATCTGTTTTGAGCGTGATCGTTCCCACCGACTTATTCCCGGTAACTTTTTGTTTATCGGAAATCGGACGGCGATAAACAAGATTTCCAAAGACGGTTTGATAGGTTGTTCGGAATGTTTCCTGATCTACCGATTTGCCATCTAATTTAACATAGTAATCATATACTTTGCTATTGTCCTCAGAGATCGCATTTTTCACCTCTTTTTTGGTCATTACGATCTTATGCGTCTTTCCATTTTGGGTCAACGTGATCTCCTGCAATGTATCCACATTTGTTTTATGCGGCGTATTACACAACATATTCATTGGTGTCACTGCGACAATTCCATCAATTGTCTCAGCAGACATACGATAAATACCTTTTTCTCCATGAATACTCACGTAATAATTATCGCCGCTTTTGTCTTTTTTGCCAACCGAAAACTGATAAACATGATCGATCTTTTTCTGCTTGCTTTCATCCGTCGTGCTGTTTTGATCGGTCGAGTCACCCTCTACAGTATAGTAGGACACATCAACAACATATGATGGTTTATCCAATCCATATTTTTTCTTGTCAGAAGATGTCGCTTTATAAGTCACACCATCTGTGCAAGAAAGGTTTGCCAAACCGCTAAACTGATTCTGAAGTGCACTGACACTTCCCGGCATCGTCTTACCATATACCGGTGTAATATCCCAGCCTTCGTAATCCTTATACTGCGCACGATTCTTGTTGTAAACTGCCTCGAAAGTCTCTCCCTTAGATGGCGTAACCTTAAACGCAGTTACATAAGAAGCATTGATATCCGGCTGCTCCGGCAACTCCATCATCTCCTGTTTCGTATAACTCAGGCTATCAGTTATATTAGATGGTATTGCATATATTTTATTTTTATTCCCACAATATGCATAATATCCTTCTGCAGCAACCGATTCCATACCGATCGTCAGCGTTTTTGTCGTTCCGGCTCTGTCTTTCAGCTCGATCTGATAGGAAGGTTTATCCAGCTGATACTGTGAAATATCCTCCGGATCCGTAACTACCAGTTTCGATGCTTTGACCTCGGCTACATCATCTAAGATATCGTTGATCTTCTCCTGATCGATCGGATATTGGTTATCCTTAGCATCTTTCCATACGCCATTTTCTTTGGTATAAGTCATGTCCGCTTTGTCGGACACCACATGCACACTTACCAGATCATCCGCCTTCAACGAATATAACGTGATCTCTTTATCTTCTTGTGCCGCTTCTTTGGCAGCCTTCTTTTTTTGATGTACTCCGGCTCCATAGTACCCAATTCCTGCCGCCACCAGAAGAACACAAAGGATCACAATGGTCATTGTTTGTTTTTTCTTTTTTGACACAATAATCACTCATTTCTATGATATTTTACGTATTATTTTTTTCGGCGCATCATCCATATTACAAAACCACAAAGCAGGCATGCAAGTGGAAGCAATATGATCAATACAGCAGCCCATACTAATTGCATTACAGGAGTAAGGCTCACACTGGATACTCCAAGACTCTTGGCATCAATTGCAACTTTATCTTCTTTCGTAGTAAGCATCGAATTAACTGCTGATTTCAGCAAAGATGTATTCTCTAGCTGGCCACTGGAAGCATATTTCTCATCAAATGTAGAGGCAGATGCATATGCCACAATTTTCGTTTCCTTATCATCGTCTAACTTCTCTGTTGCAGAAATTCCTGCGTAGAATGGTCCCGCTACATCTCCATTTTCCTTCTCGGAGCTTCCACTAGACGGATCCACTTTCAAATAAGAACTATCTGATGTTTTAAGCAACTGTTTCATTGTCAAAGAACTACGGATCTCAGACATAACATTCATACCTACCGCATTTGGCATGATAATATATCCCTGCAGATCACCCAGCATCTCGGAAGCATCTGTTCCCAGTTCCGGTACAATAAAGTTTGGATAGTAATAATACTTACCGGAGGTCTCGCAAATAATCCCCTGCTTGCTCTGAATGCCATAATACTCTAATACTTCTTCCAGATTTGTCATTTTCTCTGTTGTATAACTCAGGTTGATAATGGCATTACCACCGGCTTTCAGATAATCAAGAACGATCTTCTTCTCATTATCCGCCAGATCTGATGTCGGGCCATTGATCATCAAAATATTACAGTCGTCCGGAATCTTTTCGGCAGTCAATAACTCTAAATCTGCCGTCTCCACATTCATCTTGGCAAATGCCTTTGTCAACGTATCCGGCAAAGCCACCTCTGAATGACCGGTTGCGACATACATTTTTGTTGTACTGCCGGATAAAACATTCTGAATTGCTGAGGTGAGCTGCCCCTCCGCATCTAAATAGTAGTTCGAATTAGAACTGCTGCTATAAGAGCCGGAATAATCCTGCTCCGAATAATACATTTCCGATCCACTTACCAATTTAGCTGTCTTGTCGGCATCTACTGCGACAATAACGTCATTGGAAGATACATCGTCTGTAATGTCATACTTCGAAGCAAACGCCGGATTAGCTACCGGGTCAACTTTCTTAATAGAAATATGCTTGGAAGCTTTTTTGTACTGCTTCAACACATTTTCGATATATTCATTTTCACTGCCACTGGATACCATATAATAAAACGTGATATCTTTCCGGCTGTTCTTTAAGATCTTTTTCGTCTCTTTGGAAAGCGTAAACAGATTGCCCTTGCTTAAATCGGTGGACAGATCCAGCTTTCCAACAACCAGATTTAATACGATCACAAGTGCAATGACTAATACTGTAACTACCGAACTATAGGCACCCGACTTAAACTGTCCCGTCTGAAAAGACTTCTTAATACTACCACTTTTCTTGGGAGCTTTTAGGGTTGTTGTCTCCGTTGTTGCGGCTTCCTTATTTTCGTTATTTTCTATACTCACGATTCGAAACCTCCTTCTTAGTTAAATCTCTTCTTTTTGATGATCTGTACGGTCAAGAATACGAACAAAAATGATACGCTGATGTAATAAACAATGGCATCATATTTCAAAATACCCAGTTCAAAATCCGAGTAACGGCTCGTAATCGCAAAAGCATCTGCAACCTTAGATAAAAGGTTCTCATATACTGCAGATTTTGCAATATAAATTCCCCATACAACTACTTCACCGATCACCGCTAAGATCGCAGTAACCGTAATATTTTTCATCATGTTATATGCGATAACACAAACCACGATCCACGCAACTGTTAAGATCAGTGCCTGGGAGAGCGCGTCCGTAGGAAGCATGCTTGCAATACTTGTAAGCATGTTGCTAAGAAGCAATACAATAAATGACACAACCGCTGCGATCACCTGACTTTCTGTCAAGGAAGAGATAAACAAGCCAACAGCAATGTTTGCTGCACCTAACAGATAAAAACCGATCAAACTGCTGTATGCTAAAGACAGTCTGACATCCTGACCATACATATGGATCAATAATGGATACAGTGCGATCACTAAAATGGCAATCGTAAACAAGATCATAACCGCAATATATTTTCCAAGGATTACTTTAGTTAAAGAAATCGGTGATGTATATAATAACTGATCCGTCTTTTGTTTCTTTTCTTCCGCAACAATACGCATTGTCAATATCGGGATTAAGATCACAAAAATAAATGTCATATTTCCCAAAGTCATTTCAAAGTTACCAATTCCCTGGCTTAAATTGCCCGCCCAGGTATACAATCCCACAATAGCCAGAAAGAATGCAAGAAACACAAATCCGACCATTGAATAAAAATACTGTTTTAATTCTTTTTTTATTATGGCAAACATCTATTCTTCCTCCTTTTGCTGCTCTTGTGTCACAGATGCACTTTCGACTGTCTGCGTTTGTGCTTCCTGTGCAGTTTCTTCTGCTTTGGCAGCCTGCTTTTTCGTTTTTTTGCCGCCATACTGTCTGGAACCACCTCGTGTCAATGCCAAGAACGCATCTTCCAAAGATGCAGCCAAAGGATGCAGCTCATAGATTGGGCAATCCGCTTTAACCATTGCATAGAAGATATCTTCTCTAATTTCTGCACCCGGAGTCATATACAAGGTAAGACCTAACGTTCCCTCCTCATTCTTGGTGTCGTATTTGACATCACGAATGCCCGGAACAGTACGAAGTGCCGTCTTAATCTTATCTTTGGTTCCTTTTGCCACCAAATGAATACCGTTCTTTTCGACCATTTCACGTGTAAGATTATCCGGTGTATCCTTGGCGATCATATGACCTTCATTAATAACAATGATCTCATCGCACACTGCAGAAATCTCCTGCATGATATGTGAACTCAACAAAATTGTATGGTGATGACTCAGATCTCGGATCAGCTCTCTCATCTCAATGATCTGCTTTGGATCCAGGCCAACGGTTGGCTCATCTAAGATCAAAATTTCCGGATCACCAAGCATTGCTGCTGCAAGACCTACTCTTTGTTTATATCCTTTGGACAGATTCTTGATCAGGCGTTCCGAAACATCCAATGTACCGGTACGTCCCATGATTTTGTGTACCGTTACATCTCTTTTTGCTCTTTCGACCTTCTTTAACTCTGCTACAAAGGTTAAATATTCTCTAACCCGCAGATCCGGATAAAGTGGTGGTATCTCCGGCAGATAACCAATATGTTTCTTTGCCTTCTCCGGTTCCTCATTCACATCGATACCATTTACCAGTACCTCTCCGGATGTCGGTGCGATATATCCGGTAATAATATTCATCGTCGTTGATTTTCCTGCACCGTTTGGTCCCAGAAAACCGATGACTTTACCTGTCTCAACCGTAAACGAAAGATCATCTACAGCAGCGTGATCACCATATTTCTTGACCAGATTTTTAACTTCAATCACTGTTCTTTCCTCCTACAATTTAGACACCTTACTAAAGGTATCTTATTCCTTGTGCGATAGTATAGCAAATTAATGTCAAAATTCTGTGAACAGACGCAACACAATTAGAAAACATTCTCACAGTCCTTTTTGTGTTATAGGAAACGAGAAGTTTCCTATAAAGGTTAGGGTGTCAAAAGTCCATTTTCATGACGGAGATATTTTTTTGAAGATTTGCGCTACAATATCTTGAGGCGATGCGGCGCATCGTTGATAGATATTGTGGCCAAAGATTCGAGAAAATAGCCCGTCAGGGAAATTCAGACCTTTTGACACCCTAATCCTATAAAGTAAAAAAGGACTGTTGCATCACATAACTGCCTGCAGCAATCCTTTCTCATTTATCCGACTATTATTAGTTGCATTTCTCCGGCTCCGGATAATCCACGCCGAAAGTATCAACGGTCACTTCGATGATCATCTGTGGCTCTACCGGTCTGTCGCCAGCATCCGTAGCTACTGTAGCGATCGCATCAACAACATCCTGTCCCTCGGTCACTTTACCAAAAGCTGCATAGGCACCGTCCAAATGAGGTGCATCTTTATGCATGATAAAGAACTGGGATCCTGCTGAATTTGGCATCATGGAACGAGCCATGGAAAGCACTCCTGCTGTATGCTTCAGGTTATTCTCATAACCGTTCTGTGCAAACTCACCGCGGATATGGTATCCCGGTCCACCGGTTCCAATACCATCCGGATCTCCACCCTGGATCATAAAGCCATTGATTACACGATGGAAGATCAATCCATTGTAAAATCCCTTATTGATCAAAGAGATAAAATTGTTGACTGTGATCGGAGCAACCTCCGGATATAACTCTGCCGTGATCGTTCCTGCTGTCGTTTTCATCGTAATAACTGGATTTGTTGCCATAATAATTCTCCATTCCCCCGACATCCATAAATACCGGACTGTCAAGTATAGTATTTAATTTTTTGTAGAAAAAATAGAGGCAATGTACCCATTGCCTCCACGTATGTATCCTTTAGCCAATTACTTTCTTAACTGCTTCTAATACACGATCTGCCTGAAATGGTTTAACAATAAAGTCCTTCGCACCATTCTGAATTGCTTCAATTACCATTGCCTGCTGTCCCATTGCAGAGCACATAATAACATTAGCACCTGCGTCAGCCTCTTTGATCTTCTTCAATGCCTGAATACCATCCATCTCCGGCATTGTGATATCAAGCGTAACCAAATCCGGTTTTAACTCCGCATACTTCTGTACTGCTACGACACCATTTTCTGCTTCCCCTACTACATTATAACCACCTTTTGTCAAGATATCCTTAACCATCATACGCATGAAGGCAGCATCATCTACGATTAAAATATTATTGCCCATGATCATTCTCCCTTACATTTATAGTATCAACTTCATTCTATGTTGAATATCTAAATCTGCACTACTCAACAAACTACCTATTCATTATATCTACTTTCCCTGTATCTGTCAAGGAAAACAGACCCGGAAAGTCATCCTTTCAAGAAATGAAATTTCCTACCCTGCCGTTAAAAATACTTTGGATTGCCCCATAAATTTCGACGGCGAAGATCAATATATTCACTATACGCCCGGTCTAATATCTGCTTTTCATTAGAAAACTTTAACAGATGATAAGCCTCGTGAAACTTATAATATCCGGAATCCACAAAATATTCTTCCTGTTGCGGTCTACTGTAATAACTGTCTGCCATCATCAAGTACCAATGTACATCTTTGACAACAGTGTCTCCTGCCGCAGTAAACGAATACTGGCTCTTCCCAACGTAGCTGATGATACTGGCATCAGCGCCACTCTCTTCCTTTACTTCACGGAGTGCCGTTTCTTTATACTCTTCGCCAAGTTCCACAGTCCCTTTCGGCAGAACCCATCCTTCGTAACGATTTCTGTAATTCTTGTACAAAAGCAATATCTTGCCTCTGTGTATCACCACACCGCCACAACTGGTTGCTTCTATCATTGCATTTCCTCCTTCGTGCGGTTACTTTTCTTGCGTATAGTATACTATCATTCTACCATAAATGCAATGCTAACCATTATTTTGAAAGGTACTCCCGAAACATCTTTTTCGCAATCGGAACCGCGTATTTTCCACCGGTTCCGGCACCTTCCACAACAATACTGACAACTAATTTTGGATGATTACTCGGTGCAAATCCGACAAACCATGCATGTGTTGTACCATCCGAATCCGCCTCTGCAGAACCGGTCTTTCCTGCCACCTGATACGCAGATGTCTTTAGCAATGTTCCCGTTCCTTCATTTACCACTTTTTCCATCATTCCGGTCATTGCTTCCGTAACCCATTCATCCACGAGTTTTCCCTGTGACTTCGGCTTATACTGCTTAACGATACGTCCATCTGCACTTTCTACACGGTCTACCACATATGGTTTCATCATCTCGCCACCGTTTGCAACCATCGCAGTGATCATTGCGTTTTCTAATGGCGTGATCAACGTCTTACCCTGTCCGATCGCTGTCTGCGTCACTTCTGCAGCATCTGACTTGGCATTCAACGCAAATCGACTCTTGTTAGCCTCAAACTCCACAGATGGTTTTTGATTAAAATAAAGCTTTTCACAAAACTTACGGTAGGAATTAAGATCGAGTCTTGTTCCAATGTCTGCAAAGGCACCGTTGCAAGACTTTGCAAATGCAGTTGGCAGGGACAGTCTTCCATGCCATTCTCTGCTATAGCAGTTGATCCTGCTGCCGGAAAACACTTTGGTTCCTTTGCAGCGATAACGATACTCCTTATAGCTATCCGGATTTTCCATCATATATTCCATCGCTGTCACAATCTTAAACGTAGATCCCGGCGGATAAAGTCCCTGCGATGCACGATTGACTAATTTAGATTCTTCCTCATCGTCCCGAACCAGCGATTGCCAGTTTTTTAAGACAGTGTTCGGATCATAAGCCGGTTTAGAAACCATCGCCAAGATCTTGCCTGTATCCGGCTCTAAAGCTACGACTGCTCCACGGTAATCTCCAAGTGCATCGTACGCCACTCTTTGCAATCCCGCATCCAACGTCGTATAGACCGAATCGCCCATATTTTTTTCACCGCGCAATGTATTGCCAAGCTGTGTAAACGGATTCATGTGTGATGTCAGCATCGGATAACACTGCGACAGCTCAATTCCTGTCATACTATTATCCGTTCTCCCCACAACATGACAAAATTTCTTTTTTCCCGGATACGATCGGTATTCGTTGCCGTCATCATCCGTCACAGTCTCCGCAAGCACCTCGCCGTCCTGTGAATAAATACTTCCCTTCGTAATCTTTTCTGCTAATATCTTCTGGCGTTTATTGTGTGAATTATTAATTACTTTTTCACTGTCCACTGCCGTAAAATACGCCAAATATCCCGCCATCGCCAAAAACAAAGTCACAAAGGCATATGTGATAAATAAAATCTGTCTATTGCCTCGTTTGCGCTCTTTTTGAAGCTGCTTCTGTGCCTGTTTATCGGACCTGCGTCTGGCTGAGGCACTTTCTCTTGGCGGATGTATTTCGTCCACGCTGTTCTTTCTGATATTGCTCCTTCGACCCATCTTGATCCTCCTCTTCAAAATTCAACACATACATCCCTTGTATAATGCAAAACAGTATGATCGTGCTCATCACAGAACTTCCGCCATAACTTATCAACGGTAATGTAACTCCTGTCGATGGAATAAATTTAGTAACTCCACCAATCGTCAAAAACACTTGAAAAATATATTCTACCGCTAATCCAAGGGCTGTCAGCTTATAGAAACGTCTTTTCATCTTGAGTGCAATGTTTACAAACAATACAAAGCAGCTGATCTCTACCAATATCAGACAGATTGCAAAAATAACACCCAACTCCTCGCAGATTGCCGAAAAAATAAAATCACTGGATGCCACCGGAATAGAATTCGGCATTCCCTCTCCAAGACCCATGCCAAACCACCCACCGGTGCCTATGGCAAATAGTGATCTTGCAACCTGATATCCCTCATTGTCAATCGTACTCCATGGATCCTGCCATGCAAGCACACGAACCTGAACATGTGAAAAGAGTCTCCACGCCACGACTGCTGCCAAAGTTCCCGCTGCCAATGCTGAGATCAAATACAACGAATTTTGACTTGCCACATACAAGACGATCACATAGGTGATAAAAAAGATCAACGCTGCACCAAGATCCTTTTGCACAACAAGTATCAACACATGTGCAGCCGCTGCTACAGAAACCTTGACCACATCAACAAACTGCACAGAGTGCGCTAACAGTGCTGCTACAAAAAACACAAAAATAATCTTTACAAATTCTGAAGGCTGCATCGCAAAACCTCCGATCTGAATCCAGTTTTTTGCACCATATCGCTCCACACCGATCACAAAAACAAGTGCTAACATTGCCAGACCGATTCCAGCATACCACCACCCAAACCGGTCAAAATAAGAAAACCGTTCGATCATCCACGGTATAAACAGACCTGCCACGCAGATCACCGACGCAAAGATCATTTGCCGCATTGCAAAATCCATATTCAATCGCTCGATCATCAAAAATCCAATCGTAAGCAACATTAACATATTGTTCATCACTAACTTGGACAGGTTCTGATACACATAGGAATACGCCTTGTCCACCAACACCAAAAAAACGACCTGTGCCACATAGAAAAGAACAATTTTTATCGACAGACTGTTCAAAAATAATACTAGCGAACAGATAAAATGTATCGTAAACATGATCTTTTTCTGTCGTCTGTATATTTCCTCTTTGCGCTCCATGTTTTTGCCAATAAATACTGTAAAACAATGCCATGTATAAACCGCAAAAACAACAATGATAATATATTTTGATATTCCCACTAATACGGAATGCAGTACCGCGATCGCATCTACATTACCAAATATACTCATTAATTTCTGCGCCGCTTCCTTTTTATCCATACCGATAACCATACCCTTCCATTTCTGTGCAGACCGACTGTCTGCCGACACTGGTCTGCCTTTTATTACTGTATTCCCTACTGAATCCCTACATCGAAATGTCCACGACAGTGATCCCGGATGATTTCATCCTTTAGCACTGCATGTACCTCTTCTGCCGTCTCTGTGGTAAATTCAAAGCGCACCTGATGCACTTTTTCCCAAAATTCCCGCTCCATAGAGCATGGTATTTGAAACGGTTCCTCCCGATATATTATATTATAACAATATTTGCAACAGTTACGTACAATATACCGCCTTCCCTTTTCTCCCGCAAAGACTTTTGCCATCGCCTTACCAGAGTTCTTCAGACAGGCTTTTATATTGCGGAAAATACACTGTGCCGATACCATCAACGGAATCCTGCCATAGCAGATCCACTGCATATCCCTTCCGTCTGTTACAGCCGAAAGTTCACGCTTTGTCAGCTCCCACGGTGCCGTAAACTGTGTAATTCCCTGTTCCCGCCACCAGACAGCTGCCTCCGAATTCATAATATACATATTGGCATCCAGACGAATCCTCTCCGGTTTTACTCCTATATCACATAACAGTTGATATCCCTCTTGACTGCGAACCAGATAACCATCCGGTGAAACATTCTTTAATAGTGCTCGATACTCCGTGATCGCCTGCGCACGGAGTATCGTCGGCAACGCAAGTACCGCCCGCTTCTTACTTTCCTTAATCCGCTGCAACAGCACCTCGATCACTGCATTATCAAACCATTCTTCCCTCAGGATCACTTCCTGTATACAATCGTGCTGTAAGACGGCATACAACTGTTTCTCATCGGATACCGCCGCACTTTGCTGCACATCCTTTGGGTCTCTAAGTTCCGAAATCAAGGCATCTTCTTGTGTGCCTGCCTTGATCTCTGCCTGCATCTGCCTGATCCGCTCTTCGTCAACCTCCCGGCTGCCGAGACGTTCCAAGCGATCCTGCAGACCCGTCAAAGCATTTCTTCGCAGTTTTTTAAATTCCCCAATCGGGACAAAGACATCCGCTCCCAGATCAACGTCGAGACTTCCCCATTCAAACGGTGTCTCCCCGGTCTGGGATAACACTCTGACAACGTCTTCTTTGGCAACAGCACGCTTCACCGCATTCTCCGCAATCATTCCTGTTACCGCAAATATTTCATTTTCATATTCACACTGCAGGAGGATTGGCTCTCCGGCAACAATTCGGATCTGCCCATTTATAGTAAGCTTCGGCGTGCTCTCTACGAAATCTTGCCGAATTTCCTCTAACAATACCTGATGCCTGGTACGAAACACCCGATCACCCTTCGCAATCCGGCAGCCTTTCTGATAGCGCGTCTGCACAAGCTCACCCGCATGATATGAAGATCCCGTCGTGTATTCATAGATACTGACACCGTCCGCACCGCGAAATTCTAACACATCCTGTGCAAATATCGGGCGTTCCAATCGATAACGCACCTGATGTTTATCCACATCCTGCACTGTTCCCACACAAACGCCTCCATGCTTTGGACGCTTATCCGCTAACATCTGCTCCGGCTTTTCCTCGAGATAGCCATCAGTAAATCCTTCTCGATTGTATATTTCGGCAAGCTTACGTAGATCATCTTCCCACTCTGCCGCATGCTCCTGCTGCCAGACCCGATATTTTGCAGAACCCAGTTCCAAATACAGATCCCGGTATTTGCGATACATAGCTGTCACATACGCCGTATACTCCGGCCGCTTCATTCTGCCTTCGATCTTGAACGAATTGATCCCTGCCTCGATCATCTCTCCGAGCAAAGGTAGTGCGCACAACTCCTTTGGGCTTAACAGATAACGTTTGCTGCCATCTATATCATATTGCATTCTGCACGGCTGTGCGCAGCGTCCTCTGTTGCCACTACGGCCACCCTGCATACTGCTCATCAAACATTGACCGGAATAGCAATAGCACAATGCACCATGTACAAACACTTCCAACTCCATCTTCGTCTGCTGCCGCATTTGCTGCAGTTCCGTCAGCGACAGTTCTCTTGCCGGAACGATCCGCGTTACACCGTAAGCAGCTAATCGGTCATCCACTCCCATACCGGAGGTCAAGGTCATTTGCGTACTTGCATGAATATCCAGATCCGGGAAGCACTGGTGGATCACTCGTAAAACGCCCATGTCCTGCACGATCACAGCGTCAAGCCCCGCCTCGTAATACGGTCGCAAAAACGTAGGAAGGCTCTGCAATTCCTGTTCCTTCAACAGGGTGTTTACCGTCATATAAAGCTTTACTCCGTACAAGTGGCAATATCGTATCGCCGCCACCATTTCATCCTCTTCCGGATTCTGAGCATATGCTCTGGCACCAAACTTGGACCCTCCCATATACACAGCATCACAGCCTGCGGCTACTGCCGCTTTAAGGCTCTCCATCGATCCTGCCGGAGCAAGGATCTCAGGCACTCCTATTCTGCGTTTTGTTCTATTCTGCATCATCCAGTTCTCCATACTTTAAGAAAGAAGGGACTGTTGTGCATAGACCCAGTCCCTCTCCAATTATCGTTATATTTATTACCGTCTTTTCTTGCGACTGCTGCGCGACGTTTTCCTGGCAGGCTCTTTCTTGCCGATTGTTGCTGCTATCTCTTGCCCGATTTCTTCCGGACTTTTGGCCTCCTCAACAACATTGTCTGTCTGTTCCACTGTTACCGCCGCTTCTGTATCCTCTGAATGCGTCACATCTTCGGCGGCATCCTGTTTCTCAACGGTCTCCTCTTTGTCTGCATTTTCCGGAGCAGTCTGCTGTGTAGCTGTCAGCACTGCAGATGGTTTAGTATCTGCAGCCACATCTACTGTCTCTTCCTTTTGCACAACTTCTTTAGCAATCTCTTTCCGCAGCTGCTCTAACTCTGTCTCCAAGCGAATCGCTCGATGTTCTTCGGATTCTTTTTCCTGCTCAAGCTTCTTAACGGCATCTTTGGCTTCTTGAAGTTCCCGCTGCATCGATATCATCTCGTGTTTCATATCAAACAGCTCTTTTTCCATATCTTCATTATCCTGCTTAAGCTCCCGGATCGTGTTCTGTGCTTTCTGATAATCATCGGAAAGATTAATAGCTAGCAAGACATTCTTAAGCTCCGTCTCAAGTCTTGCATAACCCTCCTGTGCACGAAACTCTGCTATCTTGCCATTGATATGCATCGCAATGCGCTGTAAATAATCACTGCTTTCATAACCACTTAACGTATATGGCTTACCGCCGATCACCACTTCGACATCAATCTTTTTATTCATCGATCTCCTCATCCCTTTCTTCCGGTGCCTCTTGTGGCTCTTCCTCTTCCATTGCATTCACACCGGTAAGTTCCGCCTTATTGTGGCGAATAATATCCAAATGACCGCGAAGTGCTGTCTCTAGTGCTCTGGAATTGCTTACTGCACTCTCGCATGCTCTAGCGATCGCTTTTTCTGCCATCTCTAACATATCTGTCGTATAGTAAATAGCTCCATTGCCAATTTCTTCGGCCTGACGTCTGGCCGTATCAATGATCGCCTGTGCCTCTGCATTCGCACGCGCTACCGTCTCTTCTGCCTGCTGATATGCTTCCTGCATGATCGCATGTTCCTCTACCATTGCTTTGTACTGCTCCTGCGCATCCAACTTGATCGCATCCGCTTTTGCCTCAGCATCCTCCAAAATGGCATCTCGCTGACTGAGCATTTTCTGATAACGCGTAATCTCCTCCGGTACATCACGGCGCAGATCATCTAACAGATCATACAGATCATTCTTCGGCACAACAACCTTGGACTGTGATAACGCCTGCGGTTTACAACTCTCAACAAATGCATAAATATCTTCGATTTTTTGTTCAATTCTACTGCTTACCATATGTACCTCCTTGCGGCATATTGCCTGTTTATATTATCTGTTATCTGTGTTCCTATCCAACAAAAACTGCTGTACAGGAGGCGGCACCAATCCGGTGATGTCTCCACCAAACTGAATAATTTCTTTAACACCACTGGAACTAATATAAGAATGTTCCGGCGAAGTCGCCAAAAATACCGTATCTACCTGTGCATTCAAATGACGGTTTGTCTGTGCCAACGGCAATTCATACTCAAAATCTGCCGCAGTACGCAAACCGCGGATCACTGCGCAGGCATCCATCTTATCTACAAAATCAATCAACAATCCATCAAAAGCTTCTATGCGCACGCCCGGAATCTCTGCTGTCAACTCCTGCAGTAGAGATACCCTCTCTGCCACTGTGCAAAGCGGCTGCTTGGCTGCATTGCGAAGCACACCAACAATAACTTCATCGAACATTTTGGCAGAACGCACGATCAAATCCATATGTCCTACCGTCACCGGATCAAAACTTCCGGGAAATACTGCTCTGTTCATAGTTTTTTTGTCCCTCATTTTCTGATTCTCTACGCCTCTGTCTCACCAGGTACCCGCAAAAAGACATGACGATTCGTCTTATATTCTTTGATACGCTCTACCTCGCAGCCCAGCTCATACATATAATCTACATCCGTATCTAACGCTGTCTCGACGATGATCAAAGATCCGGCCTTCACCAAAGAAGACTGCAGCAAATATGGTACGATCCGCTCTTCCAGATCCAAATGGTACGGCGGATCCATAAAGATAATATCAAACGGTTGTCCTGCCTGTTCCAAACGGCGCAGAGCCTGCATCACGTCCATCGGCATGACCCGTGATCTGTCATCCATCTTCGTATGCTGTACATTCTGCTTAATGCAGCGGACCGCTTCCCGATCTTTCTCTACCATAACCGCTTCCTTTGCGCCACGGCTAAGCGCCTCGATCGCTATTCCGCCACTTCCGCTAAACAAATCTAAAAAACGGCATCCTGCAATGTCCCATTGCAATATATTAAATAATGTCTCCTTAATGCGATTCGTAGTAGGTCTGGTATTCTTTCCAGACGGAACGATCAAATTAAAGCCTCGCACGGAACCAGCCACTACTCTCATATTAATCCAATCCTCATTTCTCGTATTATATATATAAAGTGCATCGTAATAAGTGACCTTGTAACGTCACTCTGCTGCACCCCATTTTAGCATAATCATGCGATGTGGTCAAACAACTTCCACATCTTCCCGCTGAATTTTCATCAAATCTTCACGACTTGGTGCAGACAGTCTGACAAGACGATTTGCCTGATTGATCACGATCTTTTCAAACAGATTACGAATTCCTCTGGCATTTCCAAATACATTCCATTCTTCTTCCGTTTTTGCCTGCAACGACAAAAGCACCGCCTCTCTGGCAGATTCTTCCAATTGCAGTCCAGCCTTATCGGCCATTGCATCTAGGATCGCTATGAGCTCTTCCTTCGAATAATCCGGAAAATCGATAAATTTGTTAAATCGCGATACTAAACCCGTATTGCATTTCAAAAATGACTGCATTTCTTCTGTATAACCTGCCACAATGACGATCAGATCATCGCGGTGGTCTTCCATCAATTTTACTAATGTATCCACTGCTTCCATACCAAAATCATTCGGAACATCAGGATTGACCAGGGCATATGCTTCATCAATAAAAAGAATCCCCCCAACTGCCTGCTCGACCAATTCGTGCACCTTAAGTGCCGTCTGGCCGACATATCCTGCCACAAGCCCGGATCGGTCCGTTTCAATAAAGGTTCCCTTGGATAAGATCCCAAGCTCCCGATAGATTTTTGCCACCAATCTCGCCACCGTCGTTTTGCCGGTTCCCGGTGCACCGGTAAATACCATGTGATATGACATATCCATTTGCGGAAGTCCCATCGTTTCCCGAAGCTTGCGAATACGGATCAAGTTGACCAGAGACTGGATCTCATCCTTTACCCCCTGCAAACCAACCAACGCATTCAGCTCATCTAACAGGCATTGCAGACGTTCCTCCTGCTCTTTGCGTTCTGCCTCCTCACGTTCCTGAATACGTTTTTTGACTGCCTGAAACTGCTTACGCGCCATTTCCTGCTGTAACTGTTCCTCCAGCTTGTCCTGCCTTACATTCCATTCATTGCTCGCCTGTGCGGCTGCCGGTGACTCTGCCATCACTTCTGCAGACTGCTGTTTTACCGGGACATGCAGCCATCTTGTATCATCTAGAATGTCCGTCCCATATAATTTGTGAAACAGATACTCTTCCGTATTCCAAGCATCCTTTGTATCCACAAATACACTTACCCTGTCATAAAATTCACGTACAAACCGGCGCGTCAGAACACTTTCCCGATCCACCATATACGCCATACACAAAATGATATTGACAAAGGAATCCAAAAACTGCTCTCCGGTATGCTGAATATATTCATCGTCATAAGCTGCACACAGCTGTAAAAGCACCGGTGGAAATCCGCAAAACCGTCTGCACTCCTCAATCAACTCTCCGGTCACAGGGATCTCCGGTGAAACTGCTAATAGATTGGAATCCGTGATAATAGCAATATACTCTCTATCGCTTTCTGTCACAATGCCCTCTGCCGCTGCAAAAGTCACTAGTACAGACTGCACGTAACGATCTAAGATCATTTTAGCGGACTGTTTCATAACCTGTCTTGCCTGCTCCCAGAGACCGCTGCGTTCCAAATTTTCACAAAAAAGGCATAGCCGGTCATAGTTTGACCGCCCAATCTGCAGTAATCTATCTGTCGTATACCCTGCCTGCACCATATGCAACCTCCCTTACCGTTCCAACACACAATTAAATTAAGTGTACTATTTTTACCTTCAAAATGCAATGTTCTTACAAAAAGATCTCGTCGGTGTAGGTTTGTATTTTTTCACGCAATCCCCGATACTTTTTGCACATTTCTATTATATCCGTCCGCTCAAATCCAGCCGCCGCTTCATTTGCCTGTTTTAGTATTGCTGCATCCTGATAAATATCTGCCAGCTTAAAATTCAAGTCTCCACTCTGTCGGATGCCAAACAGATCCCCGGGACCGCGCAGTTTCAAATCTTCTTCTGCAACCAGGAATCCATCATTGGACTGCTCTAGCACCTGCAGTCTCTGCTTCGTTTCTTTGGAAGGTTTGCCCATCATAAAAATACAATAAGACTGCGCCGAACCTCTTCCGACACGTCCACGAAGCTGATGTAACTGCGCCAAACCAAACCGTTCTGCATTTTCGACCATCATCACTGTGGCATTTGGCACATTGATACCAACTTCGATCACCGTCGTAGATACCAAAACATCAATCGCTCCAGAGACAAATCGCTCCATGATCTCATTTTTTTGTGCCGGTTTCATCTTGCCATGCAGCACTTCGATCCGTATCTTAGTCGACATCTCTTCCCGTAGTGTCTGAGCATAATCCGTGACATTTTCCGCCTCCATATTCTCGCTTTCCTCCACCATCGGACAGATCACATATGCTTGATGCCCTTTTTCTACTTCTTTCTCAATGAATCGATACGACTGCGGACGATATCCGGTATCCACAACACAGTTTTGAATTGGAAGTCTACCCTTAGGAAGTCCTTTGATAACTGAAATATCCAGTTCTCCGTATAAAATGATCGCTAACGTGCGTGGGATCGGTGTGGCACTCATAACCAACATATGTGGTGTATGCCCTTTTGCATAAAAACTTTCGCGCTGACGCACACCAAAACGGTGCTGTTCATCGGTGACGATCATCGCAAGATCCTTATACTCTACCTTATCCTGAATGAGTGCCTGCGTTCCTACGACAATATCAATCTCTCCCGCTGCGATCTGAGCCTGCATATCGCGCTTTTCCGCTGCCGTCATAGAACCGGTCAAAAGACCGACTCGAACCTGCAAGGGATCAAACATTTCGCAAAATGTCTCATAATGCTGCTCTGCCAACACTTCTGTCGGCACCATGATCGCCCCTTGATGTCCCTGCTCCACAGCTATTAGCAACGCAATCTGTGCAACAATGGTTTTACCGGATCCAACATCGCCCTGGATCAATCGATTCATCACAAATCCTGATGAAACATCTGCCGCGATCTCGTCCACTGCCTGTTTCTGTCCCTCTGTCAGCTCATAAGGAAGGTTCTCTAGCAGTGCAAATACTTTATCCCCCGGATGCAGTATATAGTCTGATGGTTTTTGATGACGATTTTGTTTCATCTGATGCATTGCCAGCGTAAATAAAAAGAACTCCTCAAAAACCAAACGGTTTCTTGCAGCAAAAAAATCCGCTTCCTTTGACGGAAAATGAATATCCTGCAACGCTTTTTTATGCAATACAAGATTATATTTTTTACGCATATCCAGCGGAAGGAACTCTGCATCCAACTCAGCCTGCGATAGTGCTTGATCTACAGCTTTTTTGATCGCATTGTTTGTCAGTCCCGCTGTCAATGGGTACAACGGCTGCAAGCGGTACAACATACTGCGGTATTCCTCATATTGCAGCATTTTGGGCTGCTGCAACATCAGACGTCCCCGTTTTGATATAACTTTTCCTCGCAAAAGATAATGCGTTCCCATTTTAAGAGAACGGAGTAAATATGGCATATTAAACCAACTCACTGGAATGGAGCCACTGGAATCCCTCATCGTACAGCTTACAATCTTAAGATTACGCACATAACTGATCTTAGGCTTAGTTGCCAGGCTTACATCCAGAACGATCACATTTCCGTCCACCGCTTCCGATACCGGCTGTACCGGCTTATACACATCATATTGTCTGGGATAATGAGTAAGCAGATCTCCGATCGTATAAATTCCCAGCTTTGCATACAAACTTTCTGCTTTTTGTCCCACCCCTTTTATATTGCGTATACTATCCCTCTCTCTCAACGATGTCTCCTCCCTCCGTAGCTCGAAAATCATCCATCACATTACAGTTACTCCGGCTTTAGAAGATTTAGAGTCTCTATTGAAAAAGGATCATCACGCTGCTCTGTCCGACCAGTATGACAACCCTTTCTCGAAAACGTTTCTTAATACTCGCTTATTACTCTACAGAAATAAAGTAAGAATATACCGGCTGACCACCGTACTGTACTTCTACTTCAACATCTTCATGTGTGCTCTCAATATCCTCTGCAAGCTGCTCTGCCTGTTCCTTCGTTGCATCACTGCCATAATACAGACTGACTAACTCAGAGTCCTCATCTAACAGAGACTCGATCAATTCCTTTGCTGTACCTTGCAGATCACTGCCAACCGATACGATCGTCTTATCAGTAAGGCCCATGAAGTCACCCTGCTTAATATCTTTGCCATCCATATTCGTATCACGAACCGCATACGTAACCTGACCGGATTTGATCAATTGCATCTCTTCTTCCATAGATTCTGCATTTTCTGCAGCAGATCTTCCACTGACAAAACTGATCATTGCAGCAATTCCCTGCGGAATATTTTTGGACGGAACGACGTACACTTCCTTATCTTCTGTCAGATTCTTTGCCTGATTTGCTGCCAAAATAATATTTCCATTATTTGGCAAAACAAAGATATTATCTGCATTCACCTGCTCAATTGCAGATAATACATCATCCGTACTTGGGTTCATTGTCTGTCCGCCTTCGATCACATAATCCACTCCAAGATCACGGAAAATATCTGCCAATCCATCTCCGGCTGCTACGGCAATAAAACCATTTTCTTTACGTGGCTCCTCTTTCTTTGGTGCGCTTGCCAACTCGGACGCTTTCTGTGCATCTCGTATCACCTTTTCCTGATGCTCCTCACGCATATTGTCAATCTTCATGCTGGTCAAAGAACCATACGTAAGTGCTTTCTGAATCGCCAGACCCGGATCATTGGTGTGCACATGTACCTTTACAATATCATCATCAGCTACTACTACAACGCAGTCACCGATCTTCTGCAAATATTCCTTAAGCTGACTCTCGACTACATCTTCGCCGCGCTCCAGCATAATGATAAATTCCGTACAATAACCAAAGCGGATATCCTCTTCTTCAGAAGCGCCGACAGATCCATTAACCACGCGGGTTGCTGTACCTGTATTCACTGTGAAATCCGTTGCCTTACCCTTCAAGGCATCGAGCGCACCGCGAATAAATGTCATCAAACCTTCCCCGCCAGAATCAACAACTCCCGCCTGCTTCAGTACCGGCAGCAATTCCGGTGTCTGCAGCAATGCTTCCTCCATTTCAGCAGCGACTTCATCGCAGAATTTGATAATATCGTCCGTATCTCCGTTCACTAACAGATCCATCGACTTGTCCGCTCCTGCCTTTGCAACGGTAAGGATCGTGCCCTCTTTCGGTTTCATGACTGCTTTGTATGCCGTTTCTGCAGCATGCTGCACGCCATTTCCTAACGCTGTCACATCGATAATATCTAATCCCTTTAATTCTTTGACAAAACCGCGAAAGATCTGGGACATGATAACGCCGGAATTTCCTCTTGCTCCTCTAAGTGAACCACTGGAAATCGCTTTGCCCAATTCGGTCAATGTCGGATTCTGAAGATTGGCTACATCTTTCGCTGCAGCCATTATGGTCATCGTCATATTCGTTCCGGTATCTCCATCCGGTACCGGAAATACATTCAATTCATTAATATATTCCTTCTTCGCCTCTAAACCCTTTGCTCCTGCCAAAAACATTTTCTGCAACATCTTTGCATCAATTGTCTGAACGCTCACTGCTTTAATCCTCCTTGTGTTTGCAAATCGGTAAATTAATCTTCATCTACAATACGAACACCTTCAACGATGACGTTAATCTGTTCTACTTCCATTCCGGTAAAAGTTTCTATCTTATAGCGTACATGCTCAAGCACGTTTTGAGCAACTGCGCGGATACTTACACCATATGCTACAATAATATGAAGTTCCACTTTGATACGGTTGTCCACAACATATACATTCACACCGCGTCCTGCATTCTCTTTCTTTAGGAGCTTGATCACGCCATCTTTTACATTAACGGCCGCCATGCCCACGATACCAATACATTCTGCTGTCGCAGCCCCGGCATATTTTGCTAAAACATCACGGTCAATAATAATGTTGCCCATTTTTGCATTCATTTTGCCTTTCATAAATACTCCTCCATTTCTATGCTGTTACATCTTAAATATGTTTTATTCAAGATTTAAAATCTTTGTCATATACTAACATTAAGATACACTGTATTAGTATATCCTATTCTACACAATTGTGCAAGCGAGGGGTTTTATGCGTCATATGATTGGTTTTGTATTGTTTTGGATCGCCATCGGCATGACAATCATGTTTTTTATTTCAAACGCTGTTATTGCCGTATTGATCATCCTGCTCTGCCTTGTTTTAGGCTATAATTTATTCTGTTCATAGAAGCAAAGCCCGCGCTTTGCTTCTGCAAGAATTGCTAAAGCAATTCTTGTTGGCTGCACACTACATAACAGCAATATTTGCTGTCCGCTAGAAAAGCAAAGCCTGCGCTTTGCTTCTGCAAGAATTGCTAAAGCAATTCTTGTTGGCTGCACACTACATAACAGCAATATTTGCTGTCCGCTAGAAAAGCAAAGCCTGCGCTTTGCTTCTGCAAGAATTGCTAAAGCAATTCTTGTTGGCTGCACACTACATAACAGCAATATTTGCTGTTCGCTAGAAAAGCAAGAAAAAGGACCGGGAATGATCCCGATCCTGTGGATTCTCATATAAAAGGTGATTGCGATTATGCACGCTCTACAGCTCCAGAACGTAAACATCCTGTACATACTGGCATTTTCTTGGTTCCACCATTCACCTTTACACGAACAGACTTAATGTTCGGCTTCCACATCTTGTTGCTTCTTCTATGTGAATGACTCACCTTGTTTCCGAAGTGAACACTCTTTCCACATACTGCACACTTTGCCATCGTAAGCACCTCCTTACCTTTATTCCTGATGGTCTCATTTATCCTGTCATTTCTGTCAGTGTTATTAGCACAACATGAACATAATACCAAAAATCAAACAGAAATGCAAGAACAAAATTTAATTTTTTGCTTTTTGCGCTTTTTCCTTTTTGGAAGGAACATATTTGTCCAAAAGATCAGGAACCATATCCAATACTTTTGTAATGCTATCCTGATTTTTTACATTGACAAGCTTCGTCTCACCATTGCGGATCACTAAGATCGCACTCGGTTGGATCTTTCCGCCCATACCTCCGGCACTGTTTTCTTTCTTGCCCGGCTCTGCGAAAGCACCTGCAGCCACACCAAAGCTAACGTCCACCAGTGGCAAAATGATCGTTCCATCATCAAATTTTACGGCATCACCCACAACGGTCTTTCCGGTAATAAATCCTTCCATCCCCTGAAATAAGGATCCTACATTTGCGTTAAAAGAATTGTCTGCCATTTACTTTTCCTCCTTCCACTTCTCCCATTCGTGTAGAAGCTTTCTGCCATCTTTATTTTTTATTATGCGCCACGCAATACAAATTAATGTAATCATGCGGATTCTTCCACGAAATGAAACATTCCCCTCTATGCGTTTCTGCTCAAAATCCGGAATGATCTGTACTCCGTTCCCATACCATGCATAAAAAAGTGCGAGCACTCCCAACAGCTCACCGGTAGAGCACGGATCTCCGGTTCCAAATATTACTTTACCGCGCATACGCCGCGGATGTATTTGTTTCCATAAATGTATCACATTCTCTTTAACGATGCAAATAAATGCTTTTCCCGCATCACTGCGCAAAATATCAACCAGATCCTGCACAGAATGTACTTTTTTCTTAATCTTTCGCACAATCTTTATTACATTTTGAAGCCAAAGAAACAACTGTCGGATCCCCCGCGGCTTTTTCTCTCTTTCATCAGCCTGCCTAAAAGCCGATCTCTCTTCTCTTTGATCAGTCGTCTGCTTAGAAGCAATCTGCTCTTCTGTCTTGTCAGACTGCTTCTTAGGAACATTCTGCTCTTCTGTCTTATCAGCCGCCTGCTTAGGTGCTATCCGCTTCTCTTGTTCAGGTGCTGTCGGACTCTTCTCCAAGTTCACAGAGGGCGCTTTCTTCTCCTGTTTCGATGATCCCTGTGTTTTTTGAACTGTTTCGGCTACCTTCTCAGCTTTTCGCTTCTGTGCTTTTGGGGCAGAAGACTTTTTAGAACGGCGTTTTTTATGTGCGCCGTCACTGCGCAGGATCGGCACGCCAAAAACACGGACTTTCCACTGCAGATCCTTTTCAGTGATCAGGATGGGCACACGAAGCACAACACCTAACCATTGAATACTGATCTGTGCTTTTTTATCATCGAACGAGATCTTTCCGCAGTAACGCACTGCCGCAAACAATATCGCCAGTGCCACGATAACAAGTACCGCCAAAAGGATCCCTATCACTTTTGCTATGGTAACCAAAACCAATAATATGATCTTTTCCATCGCCCGGTCTGTCACCTCCCCGTAAAATAAGCACGGATCGCATCGGAATCAACGCTCCCTCGATCACGATAGACATCCGTGATCATTTGCTGCAACAGCTCCACAGCACTGTCATAAGAGGCCGCCAACCCCACTACTTGTACACCGCATTCCTTTTCATAGCGGAACCATAACGTTCTCGACGCATAGATTTCCAGGCTGTTCGCAGGATTACGCCCCAGCACCACACAAAAGCATCCACGCAGCCCCTTTTTCTCGACCCGTTTCCGGTATCGAGCCGGATGTCTGGCCACCTTATCATCGGTATACAACTTCTCATCCCACCAGATCATAACACCTCCGCCTTTCCGCACTGCTACTTATCATACTTCCTCCAACTTTACATACCTATAGTCGCTATCGAACCACATATTGCTTATTATGTCAGCAATATGTGAGCCTAAAGCAATAGTGGGTATGCAAAGTTGGGTGTGATTACCGGATCATTTCGAGGATCAGTTGTTTGGATGCATACTTTTCTGCTTCATCATCACATTGGTTCAGTGCGTTCATCATGTAGTCTGCGATCTCCTGTGCACTCTTGAAAAAGGTTGGTAATTTTTCCACAGTGGCGGCCATGATGGCACGGCGAAACATACGGCTGCGTCCTTGAAATAACTCTTTCAATTCACTAAGCAGTTTTTCTGTTTCCTGCTCTGCGATCTCTGCCGTCACGATCCCTGCTGATTCCTGACTCTCCAATGGTGCAAAGACACTGCTCGAATTAAGCTGTGACAAATGATGCAGTTTGATAAAAGCATCACTAAGCCCTGCTGCCTCAATTTCCTCTGCTCGTCCTTCCAATAGTTCATCCAGTGCCGCTTCCGCTATATTAACAGACTGATATAACTTTTCCTGTTGGCCTTCAACCGCAGGAAGCTTCTCGGCAAGCCAATTTAAGCGATCCTCTTCTGTCAAAAGATCCTCCCTCTGCCAAAGATCAATCTCTTTTTCCAAAAAGAGTGCATTGATGCCTCGGATCACATCATCTACTACCGTCATTTTCTCTTCATCAACACAATAAGGTTCTGTCACCACTAACGTATACACACCATTGATAATCTGTCCAATCTGCATATACAGATCAGATAGATCATTGAGCTTTGAAGCACTGACTCGTACTTTTTCTGCATACAATTCATATAATGTGCGATCCATATGCTCGTAGTCTGCTTCCATCAATTCCTGAAGCACACCGGCAAATTCCGTAAAATACTGTTCCTGTGCAGGATGCTTATACAACATGGCACTGGTACGGAACATATACAAAAATCCCTCCAATGATTCTATCTCACTGCCCTTATAAACGGAAATGCAGTTTTTGATCAGATCAAAATAATGAGAACGGGTCATTCGCATCGGAAGCTGTCCCAGTACCACGCGTAAATTATCATTGATCGTCACATTATCATTTGAACCAAAGATAAAATTCATAACCTCCTGTGCAAATGCAGTGTCTTCCGGCAAAACTTCTTTCTCATCAAACCGATATTGAATACGGTTTAAAATATATTCATATACGACAAAGCAGTCCACATATCCGGTCAACACCTGCATACGGTCGATTACTTCCGTACGCATTGCTAAAATATGATCGACCAACTGTTTTCTCTGTGTATCATCCAATGTATCAGACATCGCCTGTCCCACTGTCTCATTCAAAGAAGTGATCATTTCCTTTGCCATCGCAATATATGGGTTGATATCTTCTGTGACCACCTCGTAAAACATGTAATATTCCATCATCAATTTGATCCTTGTATATCCATCATGAAGGATCATGCTCTGCTTCAGATATTCTGGTAACAGATCCCCAACTTCTTTATTACTATGTAATTTATTGACACACTCTCGTAACTTATTGCTCATATTTTTACCTTTCTATTCCGTGATGACCTGACATCCATATTCTGTCAGATCATCAAATTTATGACATTTTTACCACCCTGTTCCTGATCAAATTACCAAGTCTGTAACAATACCCAACTATCAAACCATTTCAAATACTTGGTTGCAAATGCCGGATCGATCGCAAGCCCGGACAACACCGGATAAAATAGGATAAATAACCCGATCGCACAGGCAACATAGACATAGATCGCCGGTTTGATCTTTGGTTTCCATTGAGCCAGCTTAAAGAAACTGTATCCCACCATAGCGGCAACGAAAGGTACGCTTGGAAAATAATGATAAATAAATACCACACGGCTTACCAAGAACCAAGGTGCATACTGCGACAGATACCCGATCAGCAAAAATCCAGCCTTGCGGTCTTTATCTTTCCACAGCAGATACAGCATATAAAACGCTGCCGGAATGCCGGCCCACCAAACAAGTGGATTACCAAAGGCACTGATACCCTCACGCAGATTGCCAATCGTTCCGGAATAATACCAGATCGGTCTTGTCATGATCGGCCACTCATACCATTTGGAAGAATACGGATGATCCGCTTTCAAAGCAGAATGATAATCGAACATCGTTTTCTGTGCATTGATCACGCGCGTCAATAAGTTATGGTCTGTTCCATCATTAAATGGAATATAAGACAATATATAAATGATCGCCGGAACTGCCACAAAAAAGACGCAACAGAATCCAATCGTCTTCCAAAAATAACTGCTAAAATTATCAATAATATACGCATGTGAAATACCATTCGTCTGACCGCGTGGTGTCTTGCAGGCAATGACATATTCACGATATCTGCGATACATATGCAGGAAGAACAATATACACAGACCTACCGAGGAATAAATTCCGGTCCACTTACTGGCCCAGCTAAGCCCCATTGCAACACCGCAAAGTCCAAGCGGTATGAATGTCTTTTGCAGCTTTGTGTCGTAAAAACTCTTCTGCAGATAGCAGTACATGAAGTAATACGACAACATAATAAACAGTGTAACAAACACATCGATCGTCGCTATTCTTGTCTGCACGAAATGCATAAAGTCAAACGCAAACAATAACGTTGTCACAATGCTGATCCATTCCTTGTTGAAGAAACGTTTGGCAAACAAATAAATGATCGGAACCATAAATACTCCGAATAAGGTTCCCATAAAACGCCATCCGAATGGATTCATTCCAAACATGAGTACACCACAGGCAATGAATATTTTACCAAGTGGCGGATGCGTGTTTTCATAACAGTACAGCTTATGTATCATCTCGTATGCCGTACGTCCATGATAGATCTCATCAAAGTACGTACCGTTCATTGCACTGGCACGTCCCTCAAATTCATCCTGCTCATCAAACAAAGTCTTATACTCATCTCGATTCACAGGCTCCAATTTTTTGCCATTGCTATCCAAGAACACAAGCTCTAACAGACTATCCTCGTAATTATCCTCCGTCGGAGAAATTTTGACATATCTTGCCTGAACATTCAATGTAAGACTGTTCCAGCAAAATACAGAACCTGCATCCCAATAGCTCTGCGTATTACCATTGTCATCTGTAACACCGGTCGAAAATGTTGTATAACCGGAATCCTTATTGTTACTGTATTCAATGTTATAGTGCGGATTATTTTCATACCCCAGATAATCCCATAACTGTGAAATGCTGGTAGTTTCACCGAAATCAAGAACGATCGCTCCTTCTTTCACAGCAGAATATGCTGTTTCCGGCGCCGACATATTCCCCAGACGCGCAAATGCTACCACTGCGTAGATCAATGTGATCACTGCCATTGCGATCCAGTCAACTTTCGTCATCTTGCTGAGCGTTACAGAACGGGCGATCTTGCCCTCTGATTCCTTTTTGCTTACATTGTTACGTGCATTATTTGCACGCGTATTCTTACGTCCTGCCTGTGCAGTCCGTCCGGTCGAAGTACGCGCGATCTCACCCTCTGACAAATAACCGTTAAAGCATGTCAACGCTACATATACCATGTAGCCAAATACGATCACCATACCGGCTGCAATTGCTAAGGTCACCGGTTCCTTGGCGTTGAAATTATTCAGATCATACACAAACTCAACATGTGCCATATTGAAAAATGCCATTCCTGATAACCCGGTAAATAAATAGGCAATCTCACGTTTCGGACGCATCGCAAATGCAAACAACAGCATAATGATCGCCGGATACACATAACGCTCATGCATGCGAACTGACAGCAAAAACATTCCTGTTACGATAAATGCCCCGACAAAATAGTAACGTGCCGGATTATTTTTTGCACGAAAATGAAGCCAGGTAGCTGCTGCCACGATCAAAATAATAAAAATGGTTCCCCAAGTCTGATACGTGATACCCATAAAGTGTTTCGTCTGTTCGGTCCAGTTTTGTCCAAACAATGTCCAAATATTATAAGCATTTACACTGGCAAATTTGTAAGATGCCAATGTCTCCGTATACTGTGATAACGCATCCTTAAATCCGAACGGGAGCATCAGCAGGGCAATCATCGCAATCGCAGCCAAACCAAGCCCCAGATTCTTCCAAAAATTCTTCCAGTCAAAGCCGTCTAAAAACACCTGATCGATAATGCCATAGATCAATACCGGTGTAAAAATAAGAGACTGCGGTTTTACCAATACTGCAACCGCAAATACAAAATACGACGGGATCAGCTTACGCTCTGTCACCAAATAAATCATTAATACAACGAAAAAGGTAAATACTGCATCTGTCTGTCCCCAGATTGCTCCATCGAGCAGTACCGCCGGTGCAAACAGATAGATTGCTGTTAAAATTCCCGCACCCTTCTGCGTCCAACGCTTTCCGGCAATGCGAAACAGCAGGTAAGCCGTGGCCAGATCGGCAATGATCGCCGGTGTCTTAGTAAGCATCACGCTAAGCGTAGAATTCCAAGCCACCCCAAGTACATGACGGATCGCACCGACCATATACAAAATATACATATATCCAGGTGGATAGTCCGTAAAAGAATCGGAAGAATAAAAATTACCAATCCCATCCTTAAAGACCATGTCCCCCCAAGCGATAAAACAGTTCATATCCGTTTCATTGCCAAAATATTTTGCTGCCGCAATATAGCGAACGATCAATGCGACCGCCATGATCACCATAAAAAGAATACCCGTCTCCGGAACCTCCTGTACTTGGTATTTCTTCTTCTTTCCTTTTGGTGCCACTTTAACGCGCTCACACGAATCCATTGCAACAAAGCCATAGATCGTTGCGGCCGCAGCCAAAATAGCAATAACTGTAATTGCTGTCATTTCAACCTTCCTCCTAAATAATTACATGTATTTTTTGACATGCTGATGTGTAAATAAATGATCCGCACAATATTCATAATTGCCCTCACATTTGGAGCAGTAACGAAATTCCAGATCCGGAAATTCCTCCTGAGTCCTGCCACAAATTGCACAGCGATGCACAATACGCTGTCCGGCACCCGCTGCTTTCATCTTCTTCTTAAAACCTCTTCGTCTCCTCTGCTCTCCATATGACATCCGCTTGTAATCCCGCGTCAGGAAGAAGAACAGTAAGAAGTTCCCCATTGCTACGATAACCGCAAACGCCTGACTAATATGCATCCAGCCATACGCCTGTGCCTGTGCTCCATACACGGCTGTCATTCCCATCATGCGAAAACCTGCCACAAAATTGCCCACTATCAAATAGCACATATAAATCGCATCCAATAGCGCAAGCCATTTTACTTTGATCGGAAGCACAAAATACAAAAGTAACTCCGTGTCCGGCTGGATCAGTGCAAAAGCAAAGAACATCGCCCAGTAAACATACTGAAAACCGGAATCATAAATTGCAATATGAAACGGACTTAAATACAGGATCAGTGCTGCAATAATATTTAACAGATAACCACTAAAGAAATACATGTTAAACCGAAACGTTCCCCAGGCCCGTTCCAAAGATCGTCCAAACAAGAAAAACAGATTAACCTGGATCACCAAAAACAACACGCTGAGTACAAAGGACGTGCTGCCGCTAAAGCCATACGGTTCCAGCAAATACGTAAACAATCTCCAGACTTGTCCATGCGCCACCTTGCTCATATCCAGACAAAGCCAGTTATAATAAATATCAAACGGTATTATCCCAAAATTTGTCAGCATCTCTAACAAAGCACCGAGACAATATGCACCAACTACGTAACGTGTCAAGTCAGGGATCGCATACTTTCCAAATTTGCGTTCCATCTTATTTAACCATTGTATCATATACTTGTCCTTTCTATGCCTGATATTTTCAGGTATTTTCCCTGCAAAAGCCCATCTGTTCACAGGATATTTTACATGCAATTCAAAAATGTACTACAGCGTATTTTTACAGCAATCGAAAAGAACGCCATAGTACATTTCATTATAGTGTGACGCGTATTCTTTGTCAATTGGATTCCCCGTCCGCAAGCGGGTGTATCCTGCGACAAAATATACTATTTACAACAGGCTGCATCTCTGCTATTTACGATATGCAATACCTGGCAGCAGCATGACATCCTCTGGCCCATTCTGCTCCAAAAAATCATTCAGCGAAACGTTCATTCTCTGTAAGAAAGACTGCAGGGAATCTCCCTGCTCGGTCACATACCTGTCATCATAGGGAACTGTCGTGTCAAACTCCCGCGTCATTTCATGGGATTGTCTCTCCTGATCTTCTTCGGAACGGTCAGCATCAACGGAAGTCTCTGCGATATTTTCCTGCACGTCCGGTGTCATCTCCTCCTGTTCGTTACCCATCCGCGGCATGATCAGATTTATATTGCATCCATCTGCTTTCTTTCCCGGAATGCAAACAGTATCACCCGGCTGTAGATTATATACATCTACATAAGGATTGGCACGTAACATCACTTCCAGCGGGACATGATATCTTCGGCTCAAAGCGTACAGTGTATCTCCTTTCTTTATCATATGCATATGTCCATTACAATACTCATGATTCATGGTGTATTCACCTTATGCCTTTATTTGCTACAGTATATTCTGCTTTCCGTGAAATGGTGACTCTACTCGCAGCCGCGAATCCGGATCTCACTCCACAAAAGCAAAAAATGTTTATTGCATTCCTCTCATAATAGCATTATAATAGGAAAATGCGGCGAATTTTTGTGCCTCGCAAAGCATGCACAAACTCATAATTTATCGTTGCTGACATACCATTAGAAACTAAGAGTAATACAAGATACTAGATGGAGGGTATTTATGAAATTACACATGAATACATTGGGAATCGATATCGGTTCCACAACCGTAAAAATTGCGCTATTAAATAAAGATGGCGAGATTATTTTTTCCGATTATCAACGGCACTATGCCAACATCCAGGAAACTCTTGCTGCTATTATTGAAAAAGCCTATGATGAATTTGGTGATCTGCCGGTTGCTCCGGTCATTACCGGATCCGGTGGACTGACGCTGTCCAAATATCTGAACGTTCCTTTCGTACAGGAGGTAGTAGCAGTTGCAACATCACTCAAAGATTACGCCCCTCACACCGATGTCGCCATCGAATTAGGCGGGGAAGACGCTAAAATCATATATTTTACCGGTGGTATCGACCAGCGTATGAACGGAATCTGCGCCGGTGGTACCGGGTCCTTTATTGACCAAATGGCTACCTTATTGAAGACGGATGCCAGCGGATTAAATGAATATGCTAAAAATTATAAAGCAATTTACCCAATCGCAGCTCGATGCGGCGTATTTGCCAAAACGGATATTCAACCTCTGATCAACGAAGGTGCAACCAAAGAAGATCTCTCAGCCTCTATTTTTCAGGCAGTGGTCAATCAGACGATCAGTGGTCTTGCCTGTGGCAAACCGATTCGCGGTAATGTTGCATTCTTAGGCGGTCCGCTTCATTTCCTGACCGAATTAAAGCAGGCATTTATCCGTACTCTCGGTCTGGAAGGCGACCAGATCATCGCTCCGGAACATTCTCATCTGTTTGCAGCCTCCGGTGCAGCAATGAACGCCAAGGAAGAAGATATGTCAAGCCTTGGCAAATTACACACCGATCTTTCCCAAGAGATCAAGATGGAATTTGAAGTAACCCGTATGGAGCCTCTTTTTAAGGATCAGGCAGAATACGATGATTTCTTACAAAAGCATTCGCAAAATGATGTAAAGAAAGGCGATTTTGCAAGTTATAAAGGCAATTTATTCTTAGGGATCGATGCCGGTTCTACTACAACAAAGGTAGCTGTGATCGGCGAAGACGGTTCCCTGCTGTACTCATTTTACAGCAACAACAACGGAAGCCCGCTGAAAACAGCGATCAAGGCGATCAAAGATATTTACAGTAAAATGCCGGCTGGAGCACAGATTGTTCGATCCTGCTCTACCGGATATGGCGAAGCACTGTTAAAGGCTGCGCTCCTTTTAGACGAGGGTGAAGTAGAAACGGTAGCACACTACAATGCTGCTGCGTTCTTTGAACCGGAAGTAGACTGTATCTTGGATATCGGTGGTCAGGATATGAAATGCATCAAGATCAAAAACCACTCCGTTGATAAAGTTCAGTTAAACGAGGCTTGTTCCTCCGGCTGTGGTTCCTTTATCGAAACCTTTGCAAAATCTCTCAATTACGAGGTCGCTGATTTTGCGAAAGTTGCTTTGTTTGCCGAGAATCCGATCGATCTTGGATCCCGCTGTACCGTATTTATGAATTCCAAAGTAAAGCAGGCTCAGAAGGAAGGTGCCAGCGTTGCAGATATTTCTGCCGGACTTGCTTATTCCGTTATTAAAAATGCTTTGTTAAAAGTGATCAAGCTGACTGATCCAAAAGATCTCGGTGAAAAAGTCGTTGTTCAAGGTGGTACTTTCTATAACGATGCGGTACTGCGAAGCTTTGAGCGCATTTCCGGCTGCAAAGCCGTACGTCCGGATATCGCCGGTATCATGGGTGCGTTTGGTGCCGCACTCATTGCCAGAGATCATTATACCGGACAGGAAAGCACGATGCTCACGATCGACCAGATCAACGAGCTTCGTTTCGAAACGTCCATGTCTCGCTGCAAGGGCTGTACCAACCACTGCCTTCTCACGATCAATCGTTTTACCGGCGGCAGACAGTTTATTTCCGGCAACCGTTGTGAACGTGGTATTGGCGGTCAGAAAAACAAGAAGAATATTCCAAACCTTTTTGAATACAAGAACAAACGACTCTTCGCTCACTATAAACCATTGGATGAAGAGCACGCCGTGCGCGGTACGGTCGGTATTCCACGTGTACTGAATATGTACGAAAATTATCCGTTTTGGTTTACTTTCTTTACCGAACTTGGCTATCGTGTAGTACTCTCTCCGGAGTCCAGCCGCAAAATCTATGAACTGGGTATTGAGTCCATTCCAAGCGAATCCGAATGTTATCCGGCAAAACTTGCGCATGGGCATGTATCTTGGCTGATCAAGCAGGGACTCGATTACATTTTCTATCCTTGCGTGCCATATGAACGCTGTGAGGTAGAGGGTGCCGGCAACCATTACAACTGCCCGATCGTCACCTCTTATGGTGAAAACATCAAAAATAATGTCGAAGAACTGCAGGATGGCAAGATCAAATATCAAAACCCGTTCCTGTCGTTTGAAAGTGAAAAAATATTAACAAAACGTCTGGTAGAATACTTCACGGAAGAAAACGGCATTTCCAAAGAGGAAATCCGCCGTGCGGCTGCTGCAGGATGGAAAGAAATGCAGCATGTACGTGATGATATGTCCGCCAAAGGACGAGAAGTACTCGCTTATATGGAAGAAAACGGCTGCCACGGTATCGTGCTCGCCGGTAGACCATATCACACCGATCCGGAGATCAATCACGGTATTCCGGAACTGATCACCTCTTTCGGTGTTGCCGTATTGACTGAAGACAGTGTATCCGAACTCGGCAACGTAGATCGTCCTACGATCGTTATGGATCAGTGGATGTATCATTCCCGTCTGTACAAAGCGGCCTCTTATGTAGCAACCCGTTCCGACTTAGATCTGATCCAGCTCAACTCATTCGGCTGCGGACTGGATGCGGTAACAACCGATCAGGTCAGCGATATACTGACGCTGCAGAATAAGATCTATACGGTATTAAAGATTGACGAAGTTAATAACTTAGGTGCTGCACGTATTCGTATCCGCTCTCTGCTCGCCGCTGTTCGCGAACGCGAGCGCAAGCAGATCAAACCGGTCAAAAAAGATACTGCACACCACCGCGTAGTCTTTACAGAACAAATGCGTAAAGATTATACGATCCTGGTTCCACAGATGTCTCCAATCCATTTTGACATTCTCGAACCGGCACTAGCATCCTGCGGATACAATTTGGAAGTATTGCCTAGCACCGGCGAGTGCCTGGATTACGGATTAAAGTATGTAAACAACGATGCATGTTATCCATCCCTGCTCGTTGTCGGACAGTTTATGCAGGCATTGCTTTCCGGCAAATATGATCTTAACAAAGTAGCGTTGATCATTACGCAGACCGGTGGTGGATGTCGTGCAACCAACTATATCGGATTTATCCGTCGTGCTTTGGAAAAAGCAGGCATGGAGCAGATTCCTGTCATTTCCATGAGCGCCGGCATTGAAAAGAATCCGGGATTAGACATCAACTACAAGATGGCTGACCGTGCATTACAGGCATTGATCTACGGCGATGTATTTATGCGTGTCCTCTACAAAACACGTCCTTATGAGGCAGTTCCGGGATCTGCCAATGCATTGCATGAAAAATGGTTGAAGATCGCACAAAAATCCGTTCAAAACGGAAAACACAGCGAATTTAAGAAAAATATCCGCGGCATTGTGAAAGAATTTGATGAACTTCCATTGCTGGATGTAAAGAAACCGCGTGTTGGTATTGTCGGCGAGATTTTAGTTAAATTCCTTCCACTTGCCAATAACTTCTTAGTCGAATTATTGGAGTCTGAAGGTGCCGAGGCAGTATGTCCGGATCTGATCGATTTCTTTATGTACAGTCTTTACAATGCAAACTTTAAGGCGGATTATTTAGGCAAAAAGAAATCCAGTGCTTTGATCAACAACGCTGCGATCCGTTTTATTGAACATTATCGCAAGACGATGCACGATGCCCTGACAGAGAGTAAACGCTTTGACCCACCGGTTCCAATCGCCAAACTTGCAGAATATGCTTCACCGATCGTTTCCTGTGGTAACCAGACCGGTGAGGGCTGGTTCTTAACCGGTGAGATGATCGAATTGATCCATTCCGGTGTTCCAAATATTGTTTGTACACAGCCTTTTGGCTGTCTGCCAAACCACGTTGTCGGCAAAGGTGTTATCAAAGAATTACGTCACTGCTATCCGGATTCCAATATTGTTGCTGTTGATTACGATCCGGGTGCCAGCGAAGTGAACCAGTTAAACCGAATCAAATTGATGCTCTCAACAGCCGCAAAAAACTTGAAACAATCTGAGAAAGAGTAGTTTCCTATAAAGTAACAAAAGAGGCATGTATGAATACAATTCATACATGCCTCTTTATAGTGTGATGCTACCAAGAATTGCTTTAGCAATTCTTGCAAAGCAAAGCACTGGCTTTGCTTTATTTCACTCGTCTATTCCTTAAAATAGTCTGCATTAAATGTCTTTTCATCGGACATTTTCTGCTCTGGCGTTTCCGGATGCCAAGGTGTCTGCCCCGGTGCTACGCCCATATTTTCATAGCCTTCTGTACTCTTATCAAACTGTGCTTCTTCCTGCGGTCTGGCAAAAGCTTCCTGATCGCTGTTATATGATGAACCATTGTAACTCTGTTCATTTCCATTATATTGCGAACCGGCGTAATCCTGCTCTTCTCTGCCATACTGTGGACCTGCATAACTCTGCTCATTTCCGTTGTACTGTGAACCTGCATAATCCTGCTGATTTCCGTTATACTGTGGACCTGCATAATTCTGTCCGCTCGGCATATCGTTATTATAATTCTCTCCGACCGGCCGGAATCCTTCCCATTCCACGATCTTGCCCTGTTTGTTCAAGTTGTACACCAAATAGACAATACCAAGACCAAGTACAAGCGTCACGCCAAGACCACCTTCTAAGCCAAAGCCTGCACCGTTGATCAAGCCATGTCCCTTCACGTTGCTGCTGTTTAAGATTGCCGGCTGTAGAGAATTACCGCTGACCTGAATGCCATAAATATTCCCCTGTGCAAAATTCCACAAACTGTGGAACGCACCAACAACCCAGATATTTTCACATTTTACCAACAACAGTGCTGCGAAAATGCCAAACAGGAATAAGTTAAATACCGCAAGTGGCGTCAAGCCGGAATTGGCACCATGTAACATAGCAAAGAACAGTGCACTGAGCACTGCCGAATACACGACGGAATGTCTTCTCGACAACGATACAAACAGATAGCCGCGGCAAAGCACCTCTTCTGCCATGCCCTGTACCAAATATCCAACAAGGTAACCAAGAATCCCCAGAGGTGCCATATTGGTCACCAATCCTTCTACATGAATACTTCCTGTTAGAACACAGATCAAATATGCTACGCTAAAAAATAGTGCTCCAGCCACAGCACCCTTCAAATACTGTGGAACCATTCCCTTCTTACGAAATCCTAATGTACGGATCTTTCTCTTCTCCAAAAAACGGCAATAGACAAAAACAACCGCAATCATCAGGATTTCTAATAAAAGTGTTGCAATGGTCATCCAATCCGGCAAATGGAGTGCATAGTCCTGCATTTTCTGCATATATTGCAGCGAATCCATCGATCCGTCCGCGACAGACTGTGCCGTTTTCATAAACTCCGGATCACTCACGAAATAACCGATCATTAAAGGAATCGTACCAATGGACATTGCGATCGAACTGACCACAAAGACTACAATCGCGATCAATATCTCAAGCACGGCGATAAACCCTCTCCGTCCTCGCATCGCTTCCAGCATAAACTCCGGTTTCTTGATATCTTTCATAAACTCCTCCTAATTCTTGTTACAATACCCCTCTCAGATGATATCTTACTCTTCCAACAAGTTTTCCATGCTCTTCAGACTGATCAATATGGTCGACGTATTGTGTAATAATGCCGACATTGTTGGCTGAAGTACACCACCAACGCCGAACAAAATAAGTGCTGTATTAAATCCTACAATAACTTTATAATTTCTGTCAATACGCTTCATCAAAGCATTGCTGATTTTCTTGAGTGTAATGATCTCACGCAAGTCATCTGCTGCGATCGTAACATCTGCAATCTCTCTGGCGATTTCCGCGCCCTCACTGATCGCAATGCCTACATCAGCCGCCGACAATGCCGGAGAATCATTAATCCCATCACCAACCATGATAACCTTATGTCCTGCTTTCTTTTCCTGCTCCACAAAATTAGCCTTATCCTCCGGAAGCACTTCCGAATAATACGCATCAACACCAGCCTTTTGAGCAATATTAGCAGCAATGCGGTCACTGTCACCAGTCATCATCACAACCTTATGAATACCAAGATGTTTTAATTCACGGATCACCTCAGCTGTCTCAACTCGCAGTGGATCTTCGATACAGATCACGGCAACCAACTTACCATCCATCGCCATGTACAAATGAGAATATTGCTCCGGAAGCTGCTCAAACTGTTCCTTCTTATCCTCCGGAACGACAGCGCCCTCATCTTCAAAGACAAAATGATGACTTCCGATAATGATCTTCTTGTCATTGATCGTAGAGGAAATACCATGTGCCACAATATATTCTACTTTCGTGTGCAGTTCTTCATGAACAAGACCGCGTTTCATTGCCTCAACAACAACTGCCGTTGCCATAGAATGTGGGAAATGCTCTTCTAAACAGGCTGCAATACAAAGCAGCTCATCAGGGCTTCTATCGTCAAACGGAATCACCTCAACTACCGTAGGCTGTGCCTTAGTGAGCGTTCCTGTCTTATCAAACACGATCGTATCGGCTTCCGCAACTGCCTCTAAGAATTTACCGCCTTTCACAGTAATATCATGTGCACTGGATTCACGGATCGCCGACAGTACCGACAACGGCATTGCCAATTTCAATGCACAGGAAAAATCAACCATCAATACTGACAACGCTTTCACAGTATTACGAGTCAATGCCAACGTAAGGCCGGTACCCAAAAACGTATATGGTACCAGTCGGTCAGCTAAGTGCTCCGCTTTGCCTTCCAAGGACGACTTAAGCTTCTCGGAATCCTCGATCATCGTCATGATCTTTTCGTATTTGCTGGATCCGGTACCTTCTTTGACCAAAAGAGTAATCTCTCCTTCTTCAACAACGGTACCCGCATAAACAGGACTTTCTGCCGCCTTACGCACCGGCAGCGACTCTCCGGTAAGCGACGCCTGATTGACTAACGCTTCTCCCTCCATCACAATGCCATCAAACGGAATAACAGCTCCCATATGTACACGAATCCAGTCGCCCTCCTTAATCTGCGCAGCCGACACCTGCACTTCCGTATCATCGGTAACAAGCCATACTTTATCAATATTGAGGGACAGACTTCGTGCCAGATCTCCGACTGATTTTTTGTGCGTCCATTCCTCTAAGATCTCACCCATACTAAGTAAAAACATGACAGCGCCCGCCGTCTTATAATCACCTCGTATTAAAGACACACTGATCGCCGTTGCATCCAACACCGGTACTTCTATTTTTCTTTTAGCCAAAGTCTTAACACCCTGCACAATATATTTGACCGATCTCACAGTAGCGATCCCGGCCCGTAACGGTGCCGGCAAAAATATCTTGTTTACAAAATGTACTACCGTCTGATCAACCAATTTATCCCAATAAAAACGATTCATTTCCCGTCCTGAATTTTTGAGATACACCTCCGGCACTTCCACCTTATCATAAGAAAACTGTCCTAATGCCGTAATAATATGTTTACGGCTTCCTATATAACAGATCGTAACGTCCATAGTACGTTCCTGTACCTTGACCGCCGTTACATCTTTCATCTGCTCAAATTGATATTGCAACGTGTCTGCCTGCGCAAAACTCATTGCTTTTCCGATCAGATGTACTCGAATACGACCTCTTATCTCATGTTTAATGACAAACTTCATAATTATTCATGCCTTTCTAACCATTGAAACCGGTATTCTAATTAAAACACTGTCCGGGCATCTCTGCACAGAGCACACCCGGACAATAAACGACAAAACACCTGTAGACAGCGACCCCGTCCACAGGTGCAGCGTTAATTATTCTTCTGTTGTTTCCGCTTCTACAGTCTCTTCCTCACCAAGAACCTCTTCTGCTTCCGCACGGTCCTCATTGATCTGCTGTGCCTCTGCATAAATATCCTCGGCATTCTCCTGCACTTTCGTTGCTGTCTTTAATACACACTCCTTAGCACGAAGAACGGCTGCTGTACAATTTGTATAAAGCTTCTTTGCATCTTTGCTGGATAATACTTTGATACCTGCAGTACCAAATGCTACACCGGCTGCAAACACTCCTAATTTTTTACCATCCACTTTTTTTAAACAATCTAACATATGCTTCCTCCATTTCCGAAGCATCACAAAACCGTGCGCTTCTGCTATGATCTATTGTAGAGAATTCTCAAAAAAGTATTATACATTACGATTTTTTGAATTTCCAGCCAAAAGCGGCCTTATTGATATATTTTATCAATAAGACCGCTTTTAGACTTAAATCAAAAGAATCCATATAATAAATTCATGACAAAATGCTCCCAGAATGCTTTTGCCACGAAATGATACACCTAAACTTATGCGTTCACAAGCTGTTTACCAATCTCGATGCAGTTTTGTAATGCAGCCTCATCCGGCGCTTCCTGACAGATCACGCCTTCACCGCCAACCAGTGTTGCTCCGGCAGCGGTCATGCGGTCTTCCCAGTCGCGCATCCACTGACCATCTCCCCATCCATAAGAACCAAATAACGCGATCTTTTTGCCATTGGCAAACCTCTCAACATCCTGAACAAAAGGTTCCATCTCCATTTCCTCAAGCACCTCAGCGCCCATCGCCGGGCATCCCAATGCAAATGCACCCTCTGCTTTTAAATCTGCAATATTAGCATCGCTTACAAATACAACATCCGCCTCACCACCGGCTGCCGTAACACCCTCGCCGATTGCCTCTGCCATAGCCAGTGTGTTGCCACCTTGTGTCCAGTACACAATTGATACTTTGCTCATAATAATCCTCCATTCTTTTATGTTCCCGTTATCCTGCAATCTCGTTTTGCTGAATATCAGGCACCATATTTATACCGCGAAGTTTCTTCGCCTATATTATTTGTAACGATACAGAATCACAGTGCATTCCCGGATCATGCCCCTATCTCACGAAGCAAAAAGATAATCCTGCGAAATTGCTCTGCTTTCCGCATCAAGAGCTACCCCTACAATATCCTCCATCCCAACGCCACAATACAGCAGATCCAAAAGCCACTCTCTTGCTTTATCATATTGTGCAAACAACCGAAGCTTCTTTTGCGGTTCTGCATACACTTTCCAATACCCCTCACACAAAGAGTTCTTTCCTTCGTATATAATAAAGCCTTCCACATCCTCCGGCGGATATCCGAGCAGTACTCCCATCTCGTGCGGGAACTGCTGTTTTTTTTGCATATATCGGATATATCTGCTGCGAAACTTGGTCAATACCCGCTCCAAGTGCAGATCCCTATAGCCCAAACGATGCATCAATATCCGCACCTCCTCTTGCTGTAAAAACTGCTCCAGCCATTCTTTTTGATAGATCAGCAACGACACCGACCCATTTCTTCCGCCCAAACCGCAAAATGAAAAATTGCTTTTATCCAATATTTCACATAATCTTTTATAATGTCTGCTGTCAATCTGAAACAGATTAGACACCTTCAAACCGGTAATAAGCGGTGCACACTGAAACGCCAATTGCAATTCTATCTCATCCAAATCTGCATTCTGCATGATTTCCCAGGTTTCTATTCGCATGACCGTTCCCTCCTTTTAAGTTAGTCTCTGCTAACTTATCTGTATGATAACTAACTCCTTTCCATTCGTCAATACATACTTCTGATACGTTTTCTCATTTTGTTCAGTCTCTGATGAGTACATACCTAAAGGAGTGCCTGAGATGTCCCGGTTTAGCAAGGTAATTGCTATATTTTTTTGATGGCAGGATTCACTATCTAATAGCTGCAAAATATAATTAGACCATCGTCATAATAAGCAATATGTGATTTGAACAGTAACTTCCGGTATGGGAAGTTACTGTAGTGAGCAGTTTCCTATAAAGTAACAAAAAAAGGCATCAACATAAGTTTCTGCCTTTTTTGTAGAATTCATACGGAATAAAAACATAAATGCACACAATATGTTTTTGTCCCCTATATAAAATGCTTTTGCAAAACAATCTATTAACTACATTACCTTAAACATATTCTTGCGGCTGATCACTCCGATTTCTTCCAGAGAATTGATCATACGATATACGGTTGCCACACCGATCTTGGAGTCTTTCTTGGATGCCTTAAAATAAATTTCTTTGCAACAAGAACAATCCTCCTCCAGAATAATATCTAAGAGTATCATACGCTGCTTCGTAATTCTGCAGCCGGAGTCTTTCATTTTCTGAATAATCACTTCTTTTGCCATCACAGTACCCTCTTCTTTCTATAACTTATTATAGTTAGCGTTTACTAACCCACCTTCAAAAAATAATGCGAAATAATTTTTATTTCACGGTAGTTAGTATAATCTAACTTCTATTAGTTGTCAATGCTTTTTTCTTTTTTCTTGAAAAAAAATAGGAGACGTTATATAGTATATGTTGTGTGTTTCGATATGAAGTTTACAGGAAAATGGTGGTTTCACCTGCCGAAGGAGTAACACTCTCAGGTGCCGTGCAATACGGTGTAACTGTAAATGGATCGACTCTCTGGAGAATTCTGCGGTTTTGGCAGATACCGAAGGTGCAACAAGCCTATGGCTGGAATCTCTCAGGTAAAAGGACAGAAAACAAAAGAAAGGTAAAAAAAATGTGGAAAGAAATCAATAATTTTCTCGTAACTGTTGACGATTTAGTATGGGGCGTCCCTCTGATCATATTGATCATGGCAGGTGGACTTCTTCTAACAACCCGTATCAAACTACTTCAAGTTCGCAAACTTCCGTTAGCACTCAAGTGGATGATCAAAAACGAAGAAGGTGGCGAAGGTGAAATTTCTAGTTTCTCGGCACTTTGTACAGCACTAAGTGCTACGATCGGTACCGGCAATATCGTCGGTGTCGCAACAGCAGTAGGTGCCGGTGGTCCCGGTGCTTTATTTTGGATGATCGTCGCAGCCTTCCTAGGAATGGCTACAAAATTCTCCGAAGGATTACTTGCTGTAAAATATCGTGTTGTTGCGAAAGATGGACATAGCTTAGGCGGTCCTTTCTATTATATAGAGCAGGGAATGGGCAAGCGTTGGAAATGGCTCGCAAAAATATTTGCATTTTTCGGCGTATGCGTTGGATTATTCGGCATCGGTACCTTTAGTCAGGTAAATGGTATCTCCAGTGCCGTAAACAACTTCTTTGATCCAAATAATACACACCGTGTAAAATCCATTCCTTTTTTGGCAGATTATTCCTGGTCTGTTGTGATCGCTTCTTTAATCTTAACGTTCTGCGTTGCCGCCGTATTGATCGGTGGTGTAAAGCGAATCGCAAGCGTCAGTCAGGTTATCGTACCATTTATGGCAATTTTATATTTCGTCGTTGTTATTATCTTAATTCTTTGCAATATTACAGCACTACCGGCAGCAATTAAAACAATCGTTGTTGCAGCATTTACGCCGAAGGCCGTCACCGGCGGAGCCGTAGGAAGTATGTTAGTTGCTATGCAGAAAGGTGTTGCAAGAGGTATCTTTTCCAACGAAGCCGGTCTTGGTAGTGCACCGATCGCAGCAGCTGCTGCACAGACCAATGAGCCTGTTCGCCAGGGTCTTGTCAGCATGACCGGTACTTTTATTGATACAATCGTAATCTGTACATTGACCGGTCTGTCTATTGTACTTACCGGAGCTTGGAAAGTACCAGGCTTAGAGGGCGTTCAGGTAACAACTTATGCATTCCAGAAAGGACTACCTTTCCCGAATGAATTTGCTGCTTTTGTGTTAATGCTATGTCTGGTATTCTTCGCCTTCACAACGATCCTTGGATGGGATTATTACAGTGAGCGCTGCTTAGAATACTTAAGCGGAGGTAATATGAAGCATGTGAAGATCTTCCGATATATTTATATCCTTGCGATCTTCATCGGACCATATATGACTGTAAAAGCTGTTTGGACGATTGCAGATATCTTCAATGGATTGATGGCATTGCCAAACATGATCGCATTATTCGCACTGAGCGGTGTTGTTGCTAAGGAAACAAAAGATTTCTTTGAACGACATAAACGAGGCGAGATCAAATAATGCCTACGAAATGCTAGGCAATGCAATGCAGACCTTACAAACCAAGAAAAAACCGGAAGAAGAGTAGAGTGTTTCCACTCTACTCTTCTTCCGGTTGAATATATTCACATAATATTTCTGACAGGTACGACATCTCTGTGTCCCCAAAACAGGACAGCAGCACAAAATCTAACCGATATCTCGGATTTAATGGTGCCATATCGCATTTTTGCAGGGCTTCCTCTGCCATCTGCTCAAACATCTCTTTCGCTTCCTGTTGATCGTATTCCCTATCCTGCTTTTCATTTTCCTCCAGATAACGGTGTACTGCAACCCACTGGATCATAGGCAGGATATCCGAACGCTGCACCTGACGACAGCGCTGTTTTTGACTTTTTATCTTGATCGACCACTTCTTGTCCCTCGTCTTGGCATACTCACTGGATAATCGGAATAAACACTCCTTTTGCTTGGATACCGTCAATAGCTTAGATACATAATCATCGGTCATAAAGTGAAATTCCGACGGCATATTTTTAAGCTGTTTCTGAAAAACGATGCTCCTGCCACTATCCCGCTCTTCTTGCGGAATCAAAATAGCTGCATACAGTTCGCGCAGCATCACCAGATTCTTTTCCATTTTGGAATAATACAGCAAATGATCCCGTTGTATGCTTCGTAATGAATTTTGGTCAATGCCCGGATCTTTACGTCGCTTTTTATTTTTCAAATACTGCACAACACCTCTATCATAATCCGGTGTCTTGTATCCATGTTCTGCCGACCATTCCTTAAAATCCGTCTGCTCCAAAGCACGAACAAGACGTTCATGTACTTCTTTGTTGGCGTAATACACGATCTTTTCCCGGTATTCATGGAACACTTTCAGTCCCATTTTACCATAGCCCTTAAACATCGAAGCATGATCTAACATCCATTCCAGAAAATCAGCCGGTTCTTTGTCTTTTTGCACTCTGTACATATTCCATAGCTGGCTGGTATGACTCTTTTGCTTTAATTCCGTGTCCTCGCTCGCTTCCTGTCCTGTTTGTATATAGAAGTCCGCGTCTTGTCATCAATGGCATTTGCATGTCTGACTGCGCCAAAATCAATCAATACGCCATTGCCCTCTGCATTTATGATCACGTTATCCGGGCTGACATCTTGATGAACAAGACCCCTCTGATGCAGGTCCAGCAATGCCCGGATCGGATTGTGCAATATATTCCAACAATTTTGTGGTGAAAATGGTCCATTCCGTTTCACATAATCCTTAATGCTGCCTCCACGCACATAATCCATAACCAAATATACACTGTCATTTTCTTCAAAAAAACTGCGTGTACGGACAATGCCTTCCTGTGTGCCAAACTGTGACAGCACTCTGGCTTCTTTGAGAAAATCGTCCTTGCCACGTTCGAATAACACTTTGGATTCCGGAGTATACGGGGTAACCTGATAAGATGATCTGGTTTTATCGCATTTTCGCCAAACCAGACCATTTGGGAAATATTCTTTGATCGCCACAGCGATTAAAAGCGTCAGATCCAGACCGATATATGTAATACCAAATCCACCTTCACCAAGCACACGACCAACCAAATATTTGCCGTGAAATAACTTACTGCCATGTGGAATATGATGCGGAGCATCCGAAATCTTCTCTGCTGCCAGACCGCAATGTGGACAAGTTCCATCCCAACTCAATGGCTGCATACAATTCATACAATACTTTTTGTCTTCCAATGTCTGTACTACTCCCTTATGTGTATCAATGCTGATATACTGATTTTGTCTATTGTTTTCTTAATTATATGTCATAGTTGTCTATCAATTTCTTATTTTTTTATCCGTTTTTTCCCATCCGACACAACAGCTGTTTAAAAAGTAATGCGCTAGGATAACCGCATTTTCTTTACTTTCGTAAATTTGCTGTACTTCCGGCGACCGTTTACTTTCCTGTAGATACGTATCTTGTACGTCACGGTTTTCATCTTCCTGCTATAGGCAATGTTAATCTTGCGGTGTCCACGCTGCAAGTAATTGTTCATAAGTTTGATCTGTCGAAAACCTTTCGCAGTTTTACGGTAAAATTGCAAATAACAATTTTGTTTTTTGCGCAGAGACACCTGAATATACCGCTGACCGGCTTTGGTCTTCTTGCGGACTACTTTCACGCGCGGTGCAGGATATTTCTTCGGTGCTATCGTGGGTTTCCATGGGTGCTTTGTCGGTGCCGCCGGACGCTTTGTCGGTACAACCGTTGGTCGTTTCGTCGGAACCGCTGTTGGACGGATGTTCGGTGCCACAGATGGCGTAACACTTGGGTTAGCTGTCGGACGGATGTTCGGTGCCACAGATGGCGTAACACTTGGGTTAGCTGTCGGACGGATGTTCGGCGCCACAGATGGCGTAACACTTGGATTCGCTGTCGGTGTTTTCGTTGGTGAACTCGTGGGTGCCGCACTTGGTTTTGGCAACAAGGAAGCACCGTCCACCAGTCTATCGGTCGAATATCCGCTTCTCGTCAGATCGATCGTGAGATTTAACGTAGGATACGTATCGTCTCCCTGCAGCCAAGACAGATAATCCCCTTTCGCTCCATTCTGTGCTGAAACATATGCATTTAAGGCTTCAGCCAGTGAGGAAGTGTGCGCATAAGACGCTGCATTCTCACTAATGAACGCCGCAGAAGCCTCTCCTGCTCTTTGTGCACGATCGATCTGATGAACCTCCATGATCGTACCATTCCCCTCTTTTCCAAATAGGGGCAGAGCTGATACCGAAGCTTCATAACAATTTTCCCATGCGGTCGCAGCAGCATTTCCGGATAGTCCGCCACCAGTCACCGCATGATAGTCGATTTGTTCTTCACTTTTCGAATCACTGTCAAATTGCACCGTTCCATAATTTACACAGTTCGTCATGGCATGCTGCTGCAGTAAATTCCAAATAGTTGATCCTGTCTGTTCTGCCTCACAGCCTCTGCCCAATATACCGCCAATCGCCGCCTCTGCATACGTATCCTGTACTGTATAGAGCAGCGTTCCGAAGTTCGCAATATTAGAAAGCCTTAGCAGAGGATAGGCACCGTCTCCGACAACGCCACCAATATAGCTGATGGAATGCTGCCGTTCGATCAACGTTCCGGTATTAACTGTATTAGAAATGATCCAGTCACAGCTTCCGTCATTCCAGCCACCGCCCAATATACCACCTACGCTAACCGGTGCCGCATTACAGGATTGCTCTCCGGAACTGATATTTCCTGCATTACGACATCTGTTAATCGTAATTCCGTTTAATGTATACCCGATAATCCCACCTGCATATTGCTTCATACTCCCACTCGTCTCGGAACACCCATGTACGGTCCCCTCATTCACACACTCAGACATCTGCAAATACGTCAAGGCTGCATTCCAGCCGCAAATCCCCCCGGTATAACACATCCCATAAACATCTGCGGAATTGCAGCACCCCATAATTTCGCCAGCAGATATTAGACCGCTCACTCCACCGGCATTACTTCCATGCACAACGCCTCCCTGCACCCGGCAATCTCTAATAGAACCATAACTACTGCCTGCGATTCCACCAACATTTAGATTAATGTTCTCTCCACATATACCTTCTGCAATCACCTGATTGTTCTCAGAGGTGCATTGTTCTACAACTGCTTTTTCCGTCACACGGCTGGCAAAAGCACCAACATCCCACGCTGAGTACCCACGCTCCACATCAACTATGATGCAGTTCCTGGCACAACAGTTCACAATCGCGCCCTGTAACTCTTTCGCAAACAATGCACAATCAGTTGCCGCAATTTCTGCGCATCCTTCCAGAACCAAATTGACCACTGCACCTCTCGCATTTCCGAAAATCGCACTCGATCCTCCAAGCAAAGCCCCCGATATCCGATGATGATTTCCCTGATACACACCATGAAAATCGTGACCGTGTAACCATAGAAAATCTTCCGACATACCAAGTGCTGCATACGAAGCGCTGCGATCGGAATTGTCCGGCTGATACGCAGTTCCATCCGATGCAACGGTGCATTTTAACGCATCACCATCATAAACAGCAATACGTTTCAAAGATTTATCATATCGAAAGTTGTAGTCACTGAGCGCAATGTCTGCTGTCTGCACAAAAGTCAACCCAAATCCGGTCACTTTTTGCATAATCTTCATATAAGCACGAAGATCGTCCGCATTGGATATCGTGACAACCGATGTATCTTTTCCAATGGTTGACATATTTTGATAATAATCACACGCAGATACTCCTTGTGTGACGTCCGGTGTCTGTGTAGGGATTCCCGTTGCACTTTCCGACAGTTGTGCTGATGTCTCTATAGTATCTTCTGATGTCTGTGCAGAGGCATATTGCACACCGTGAATATTAATCCTCTCTATATATGGTTCCAATCCGACCAAAACAGCAACAGCCATGATCGCTGCGATTGCTTTCTTATAGTACCTCATTCCTTACCTCCTGCCACTATATATTCGCTATAACAGTGTAGCAAACAAAGAATTTATTGTCATATATGTTAATCCTCTACTGCAAAATGTTCATTCTCACAGTCTGTTTTATTTTAGCACAATCAAGAGGTATTCACAATGAAATAAAATACTCAAACCTGCCATACCTCAAATTCTCCACAACCACATATTGCTTATTATATCAGCAATAAATAAAACATTTTGCAGCCAATACATTAAATTGTTCTGCCATCTGAGAACTAAGATAATTGCCGCAGAACGCAACGTTTTTACGTGATTTCTTATTTTGTTAAGTCTCTGATGCATACATGCCTGAAGGAGTGTCTGAGATGTCCCGGTTTAGCAAGGTATCATCCATTTTTGGACGGGACGCTTTCGCTACGATGCGCTACGTCACGTTACTTAATGTCTCTGAAATACGAGACATAAGTAACGACGAGCGCAAAGTCCCTTTCAAAAATGATGATTACCTTGCTTCCGGGACGTCGAGTTCTCCGAAGGGCATGTAAATCAATCATCAGAGACAACAAAATCTAGAAATCACTAAAAACGAAAATGCGGCAAGGCAATTGCTATAGTTCTCAGATGGCAGAAACCACTCTTTGGTGGCTGCAAAATGCAATATAGTCATTGACATAATAAGCAATATGTGGCTTTGCAAAAACTTTCGGTATGGGAAGGTTGAGCAAAATGCGGTACCAAACAGCACAAAAAGGCGCCATACCTTACGGTATGACGCCCCTGGTCACGAAAGCCTTTGCAATTCCATCTATTTGTTAGGGACAAACTTTCTAACCTCACATTATCCTTCAATGGCAATGTGTTTCGTCTGCTCTACTGCTTTGGCTTCTTTCTTCGGCACGGACAGTTTCAAGATACCATCCTCATATTTCGCATGAACATCTTCCTCCGTGATCGCATCACCAACATAAAAGCTGCGGCTCATTGAACCGGCATAACGCTCCTTGCGGATATATTTGCCTTTCTTATCTTTTTGCTCTTTGTCTAGGCCCTTGGATGCCTGTATCGTCAAATATCCGTTATCCAACTGTGCTGTGACTTCATCTTTCTTAAAGCCAGGCAGGTCGATATCCAATTCATAACCATCTTCGGTCTCACGGACATCTGTTTTCATCTCGTTCTTTGCATGCTTGCCATACAAAGCCTTGTCAATATCCGGGAATGAAAAATCCATCCAATCATCAAATAAGTTTTCTCCAAAAATACTAGGCATTAACATAAGTCATTCCTCCTTCAACTTTTTAATGCTCACACATGTAAAAGTTACATTTTTGGAACTTGGGATTTGAATCTTACTTCTTTTTCTTTCCTCTTCCTTCGTTCTGATTATGTTATACCACTATTATTAGCACTCGTCAAGAGTGAGTGCTGATATTTTTTGTGAATTTTCTGTGAACTCTTTTGCTTCTCTGCCTGTGCTCGTAATTCTTTAGCCGCTAATGCCGGATCTGGCGCTTTCATGATCGCCGACACTACGCAGATCCCTGCGATTGGAATGCCGTCCAATATATCCAGGTTATCCTTATTCAGGCCGCCGATCGCATTGACCGGGATAGGCACTGCCTCACAGATGTCCCGCAGTGTATCTGTCGAAGTCAACACGGTTTTTACTTTAGTTGTTGTTGGGTAAATCGCTCCCACGCCTAAGTAATCGGCCCCCTGCTCATAGACATCCTGCGCCCAAGGAACTGTCTTTGCCGTCGCACCAACGATCTTATGATCGCCCATCAAACGTCTGGCTGCCGCAACCGGCAAGTCACTGGCACCAACATGTACACCCTCTGCATCAACCGCAAGTGCTACATCCACACGATCGTCAATCAATAACGGCACATTGAACTTCTGCGTGAGCGCATGCACCTTGATAGCAAGCTCCATATATTCTCTGGTCGTCTTTTCTTTTTCACGAAGCTGCAGCATCGTTGCTCCTCCGATCAATGCCTGCTCGACCCGGTACAAAAACTCCTCTTCCGTAAATCCGGTACTGTCCGTAATAAAATATAAACTCGGATCAAAATTTCTCATTATCCTCCACCTTTCCATCTTTTAATAGGGACACTTCTGACAAGGTTTCCCCTTATTTACAGAGCAATTAACCGATATAAAGATAATCGTTCAAGACCGGCTGCAATCCCTCTTCCGCGATATCCTGATACATCTTATCCAGACTGCGGCTGTCGTTGATCTCAAACTGCTCATCGCCCTGTGGTTCTTCGTTTTCTTTGCCATTGTACTTACTGTCGTGATCCCCGATTCCGGTAGAAACCCCTGCTGATACTTTCGTTGCCGCTATTTTTACAATGCCATCACGAAAAGAGGCGCTCTCACGTGAGGATACCGTAATGCCCACAAATGGCAGAAAAATGCGATAAGCACAGATGATCTGACAAAGCTGCTTTTCGTGAACATCCAACGGATTGATCTTGTCATTGTTAATGATCGGTCTTAGTCTCGGACAGGAAAGAGACATTTCCGCATGCGGATACTTTCTCTGTAAATAATATACATGAAGTGCGCTGGCAAGTGCGTCTTTACGAAAATCGGACAAACCAAGCAACGCCGAAAATGCCACGCCTCTCATTCCTCCCCGCAGTGCTCGCTCCTGCGCATCAAAGCGATAAGGCCACACGCGCTTGTGTCCCATCAAATGCAGCGTTTCGTACTTGTCCGTGTCATAGGTTTCCTGAAATACCGTTACATAGTCTGCGCCACACTCATGCAAATAACGATATTCATCGGTATTGACCGGATAGATTTCAAGTCCAACCATCCGAAAATATTTTCTCGCTAATTTACAGGCTTCTCCAATATATTCTACCGAACTTTGCCCTCTGCTCTCGCCGGTCAGGATCAAAATTTCTTCCATGCCGGAATCCGCAATAACTTTCATTTCCTTTTCGATCTGCTCCATCGTCAGCTTCATGCGGTTGATGTGATTATAGCAATTAAAGCCACAATACACGCAGTAATTTTCACAATAATTGGCAATATACAACGGTGTAAAAAGATACACCGTGTTACCGAAATGTTTACTCGTTTCTCTTCGTGCACGCTCCGCCATCTGCTCCAAAAAGGGTTCTGCTGCCGGAGAGATCAACGCCTTAAAATCCTCAATTGTACATGTCTCATGCTCTAATGCCGCCCGCACATCTTTTGCCGTATAACGATCTGCCTCATACTGTTTCATCTGAGTCATCACCTTACCACAGACGTCTGACTCAATGATCTCCATTCCCGGTAAATATTCCATATGATCTTTTCTGGAAGAAGGATCTGTCTCAAGACGGTGCTTTACCGCAAGAGCCTCCGGGGAAAGATACTCAGAATCTACTAAAAATTGATTTTCCATTTTATATTCCTTTCCTATATAGGATTATGGTGTCAATAGTCCCTTTCTATGATAGGATTATGGTGTCTATAGTCCCTTTCTATGATAGAGCTATTCAAACTTTTTGACACCTTAATCTGTATCGCCTTAGTCGCGCAAAAATCCGGTCAACGGATCGGAAGCAGATGCACCACGCGTCAATACCCTTCCAATTCCCGCCAGATATGCTTTTCTTCCGGCCTCGATCGCTGCCTTGAACGCAGATGCCATCATTGGCAGATCTCCTGCGGTTGCAAGTGCTGTATTTGCCATGATCGCCGCTGCACCCATTTCCATTGCTTCACACGCCTGCGATGGTTTTCCAATACCGGCATCTACAATGATCGGAAGGTCGATCTCATCGATCAATATCTGAATAAACTCCTTCGTAGCCAATCCTTTGTTGGATCCAATCGGTGAAGCCAACGGCATCACGCAAGATGCACCGGCGTTCACAAGATCCCTAGCCGTATTGAGGTCCGGATACATATATGGCATAACCACAAATCCTTCTTTCGCAAGAATTTCTGTTGCACGGATCGTTTCCTGATTGTCCGGCAATAAATACTTCGAGTCGCGCATGATCTCTACTTTAACAAAATCGCCACAGCCCAGTTCACGCGCCAAACGTGCAATACGAATGGCTTCCTCAGCCGTTCTGGCGCCACTGGTATTCGGCAATAACGTTATCCCTTCCGGAATGTAATCCAAAATATTTTCCTGCTCTTTCGTATTGGCACGACGCACTGCAAGCGTAATGATCTCCGCTCCGGCGTCTTTTACTGCCGCCTCGATCAACTTCATGGAATATTTTCCAGAACCTAAAATAAAACGAGAATTGAACTCGTGTCCACCAATTACTAATTTGTCATTTTTCATGATAATCTCCATTTCTGTTGTATGTGTCATTTATTTGGCTGCTTCTTTCCGTTGTGAAACCAGCGTCTGATTTTGGCCGGCTGCTTCTTTCCATTGTGAAACCAGCGTCTGTTTTTGGCCGGCTGCTTCTTTCCGTTGTGAAACCAACCTTTTAGTTTGCTGTCTACTGCTCCTTTGCGAGGATGCGCAGGATCGTATGTGCCTGATGTGCCGCACAGATCATCACTCTGGACGCCACTAATCCAACGCCGTCCGCAACATCACTGCATCCATCACCGCACAAATAAAAATGCTCCGTCAATTTCCGCGTCCGGATCATATTAGGATCCCCAAATCCCGCCATACCGGAGTCCGCCACAAAATACTTTTGTGGAAACTGCTCCAACACGAGGTTCGTAAGCATTGCCTTCGCTTCCGGATTGTCAAACGCTTCACATACAATGTCCGCCTCCTGCAAAAGAGCAACCGCATTTTCCGTTGTAATGCGCACAGTATGTATCTCCGTATCAATATAAGGATTGATCTCCCGCAGATTCTGTACCATCGCCTCTGTCTTGGGCATTCCGATCTGCGTGATCTTGTACTGCTGACGGTGAAGATTCGTAATATCCACGCAGTCAAAATCCATCAAGATCAATTTACCAATACCGGCACGCGCCAATGCGGTCGCTATGTTCGAGCCAAGTCCGCCCAATCCACAAACAGCAACTGTTGCAGCCGAAAATGCTTTCTGCCGTTCCTCTCCATGGCGCATCGTGAGCGCCGCCATCCATTCTTCCTTTGTGGAGATAGCAGAGCTCTGTTCCCTGTTCATCGACATTTCATCAACCACCTCCTACAAAGCTGACAACTTCTATGCTGTCTTCATCCTGCAAAACCACATCATCATATTGCGATTTAAAAACAATTTCTCCATTGCGCTCTACCGCAATTCGCTTTGGATCATACTCTGTTGTTGTCAGATATTCAGAAATTGTCTTTCCTGCAAGATCTAACAACTCACCATTTACTTTTACCATGCTTCTCCTCCTCTGTTGGTAATGGATCCTAGTGCCAAAATCCACTGACACTTTAATCCAATAATGAAAACAAGAAGTTTCCTATAAAGTAAAAAAACAGGAGACATCTGATGCCTCCTGCAAAAAATCTTCTTATCATGACTTCCTACGGCGGCATTATCCGCATCAGGTTAAAGGGTCGAAGTTTGAGCACTTCCTCTCAGCCTGCTATATTCAAGCTCCCCTGTTTTTATTATATTATGACCTTCGTATGCAAGATCAGGCCCCGTCATCCTCTGACAGGCACAATGCATATCGAACGACCTCAGTTATCATTATACACAAAAAAGAAATCAACGCAACGATAAATGAGAATATCTTTCAAAAATTTACTCTTTCTATACTCGCTGTTTTATTAGAGGACGTATCCGTGATCGGAAACGTCAACGCTCCCGCCAGAAATCCAACTATCAATATAATAATAACCGCCCATTTGGGAAATGCAGCGCCCTTATCCCGAATATGATCGCCAACCAGCGGATTGATCATTATCGCTGTGATCAAATAAATAATACCACTCACAATACCTGCATTTGCAAATCCTGCAATAGCGAAAAGCAGCACGAATACAGACAGAAACCAAAAAATAATATTATAGATCAATGTGGCAACCGAACTGAGCGTACTCAGATAACCTGCATTATCCACTCTCTGCTCTATGTGCGCGTTTCTTTCAGCTCGTTCTGCTTCGCTTTTGGTCTGCCAAACTGCCTTCTGCTCCGCTTGTATCCCTTTTAATGCATCCTCATACGCTGCACTTTGTGACATTCTTTGTGCATCTGTATTATTTAAATACTGCAAATACTGCTCATCCGACATTCCCCGCTGCTCTGGAGTGCGGTACATAGCCGGAATATCATATGTTGGTCTGTCGTTGATGGCGATCTGGAGCTCTGACTGCTTGGCCGCGATCTGCGCTTCGATCTCTTTCACAGACTGTTCCTCCTCCGGCTGCAAAAAGTGCGATGGAACAGGCATCTTAGCTAATTTGCCAAGCTGCGCAATAATACTCTGTGCTTCATTTCTGGCATTTACAAATGCAGCACTCGTTTGGTCTACTTGATTCGAGAGCAATACCACCTCTGACATAAAACCATCAATATTGACCATAACGCCCAGATGAGTACAGGTAGGTATCTGATCAGACACCGTAGTCCCGATGGTCTTTCCATCCATTTCGCCAAGCCCAACAGCCCCAACTGCTGCTCCAAGCGGTCCAAATAGCATGCCTCCGGCTACAGCGCCTCCTAAAGAGGCATGTTTCTTTGATTTGGTTTTGGAACTCTCCCGGGTGACAACACGGCAACCGGTCATCATGTTCATTTCCGCACCCCGAATGCTCGAAAATAAGACCGTTGTATTATTGATCTGTATTTTTCCTTCTGTCCGATTGACCCCAATTGATCCGCCAGCCAGGCTTTCCCATCTGTCATTGGCAATACGCGTAATTTCGCGAGTTCTCTTTTTAGACAGTGCCTCTCTCTCATGTTCAATCTTCTTGATCCGCTTATTATAGGCATTGTCACTATTCTTGTGAATTTTAGCAATCACTTTGCTTCGATATTTCGGATCGTTCACAAACTTATATAATTCTTTTTCTTCATTCGCCATTGTACTGTCCTCCATTAAAAAATCAAACTCATTTTCTATTCTGATAGGTTTGTTCTGTTTTTAATCGTAGTTTCAACATCTGTGATCCGTGCTGCAACTTTTTTCACTTCCATTCGTCTCCACGCTTCTAAGCAAGCTAGAAATTCATCTGTTCCTTCTGCCTCTATTTTGTCAAGCACACGCAAAACAACCTGTCTGTTTACTTCTTTTAATTCGAAAATGACACGAGCATGTTTTTCTTTTACATCCAAACAAAATCTTTGGTAAAGTTCTTCCGCAAATGTTTCCTTTTCTATCTCCCATCCTTGTTCGGAAAACACCAATAAAGGAAGTCGATAATCATACTTAATCCTGAGGTAATCTTTCTCAATCATCCAATCAACACATTTGCTAATATCATTTAGTTTTAGGCTATGATAATATCCATACGCCGGGCATTCATTCAGTTTGTATTCCAATATCTTTTTATCCTTTGAACCTTTTAATAGTTTGGCAAGCATGTTTCTCCCACCGGTAAAAATCAGTTCATCTGCACCTCTTAAAATCATCCGAATATCTTCCGGTGGCAAATCCTTAATTTCTCCTGCATCAAGAACAACCGGCACTCTGCGTATTTTTTTGCTCATTTGTTATCCTCTTGTCCTTCCTCAAGTAATAATCTGACTTGTTTAATTTGGTAAACACTGTTTCCCCAATTTAAAACACATAATATGTATGCAATCTCATGTTATCTCCTTTTCACTTCCTTGGAAACTTCTTTAATGCTTTCAAGATATGCTTTTTCGACTGGCGTCAAAGTAATCTCCTGATATTTTCTGTATTCTGACTTTGCTTTCTCCAATGCCAGTTTATGACTTACAGAACCAGCTCCAGTTAAAAGTTTTCTATTTCCGGATGACAACACGCTATCCAGCTGCTTAACATAATCATCCATATACATTGGCTTATGCTCAATTGCATTAATTTCAGCCAGATCAAAATAACCAGAAACAAGATTGTTTAATACTTTGAGTTCATTTTCTTCAAGATAATTCTTTGCAATTCCTATATCCTTTAATGCTGGTAACTCTCCGGCAAATGAAGTAAGCCCCATAAATGGCTTTTCTGCATCTGCCCGCTGATATATAACCTCTGCCGCAGTATGACCATGTGCTGCATAGTGAAGTTTATTTTGAACAATTTTAAAGAATCTAACAGACTCTTCGCTATGAGGATTGTAATCTACACTCGTAGCATACAAATCAAGAACCTGACGATACAAGACCTTTTCTGAGGATCTTATATCCCTGATTCTGTCAAGTAACTCTTTCCAGTAATTTCCTCCACCATTTCCTTTCAAACGCTCGTCATCTATCGTAAATCCCTTAATCATATATTCTTTTAACCGCTTTGTTGCCCACTGCCTGAATCTTGTTGCAATCACTGATTTAATACGGTATCCAAGAGATATTATCATATCAAGATTATAATGAGGAATCTGCCTTGTCACCTCACGATTTCCTTCTTTTCGAACCTGTCGGAAATTCCGACAGGTTGAAATTTCGTCTAATTCACCCTCCTCATAAATATGCTTAATATGTTCTACTACATTTGTTCGAGAAGTTTGGAATAATTCTGACATCTGCTGTTGTGTCAGCCATACTGTATCATCTTCTATTTTAACTTCTATATTTGTCTGTCCATCATCAGTCTGATATATAAGTATTTCCCCATATTCATCGGTTCCAATTTTATCTGCCATAAGCACTTCTCCAATCCATTACTTCTTAGTTATGAAATGTGAACTCATGTGTTCACTATTGCCCCAATTAAATCTTATCATCATCCAAACCTCTGTTCAACCAAAACTTTTCCCAAGATTCAAATCCGGATTAACCAAATTAATCAACAAAGTACTTAAGCAATGTCCACATCTTACACATGAGCAAACAGGCTAAAAATTCCTCTGTTTCTTCTTCAATGCTACTATTTATGCAGTATGCTTTATTTCTATCATATACTTTTCTTTTAGCTTAGAGCATCTGTTCTGTGCGATGATACCTTCACGTTGCAATCTTCCCGCCACAATTCCCGGATGAATTGCTATCGATTTGGCGAACTCCACAATCTCTTCATCGGAAATATATCTTGTTGGAGCCAATCTTTTATAATCCGCAGGTGAAATCAAATAGTTCATCGCAAACTTATCTGCCTCTAGTTCCAAATTATTGTTAATATCCATCATTTCTTCAACCGTACTACTGATAAACACTGTTTTTATTTTTTGCTGAAAAACATGCTTAATTTCATGAAATAATGAAAACCAAAACTTATCTGCATTCAGTCCTCTATTATTCATCGCAAGCACTACTCTATCCTCAGATACCCACTTGACAGCACCATTCACACCTGAATTTTTCAAATGTGGTAATAAAACAAAAGCGATACCGCATTCAGCAAAGATTTCACGCATCTTTGGCAAAAATTCCTCTGGTTTCTTAACAGTCATACTTCTAAGCTCTGGCAAATACTCTTTTAATCTCTCAGCATTATAAGACTTCGTCTCAATACTTTTTGAGATATTCATAGCTGTTTGAATCCATGCTCTAGAATTAATGATGTTCTTCTCACTATTACAAGATGAACTTGATCTGAAATTCACCAAAAAATCTGGCTGTAACATAATTCTTAAGTCAGCAACCTTGAAAAATTTACATAGATTTGCCACTTTATCATTGATATTTCTTGCAATTGGCAGACCAATAACATCTACAAAATACTTATAATCAATTTCCCGTGCAAGTTCTGCCTGTGCATCAAAATCACTAACCTGCTGTATCTCAATCAACTTTTGATCATAAGTATTCTGTAAATTCTGCCAAACTTCTACACTCGTTCCAAGCATTACAGAAAGCTTCTTTGCTAAGTCATTTGAGATATTAGCCTGCCCATTGAGCAACTTACTTAACGTCTTTGCTGTTGTTCCCATCCTTGTGGCAAACTCATTCTGACTTATTTCCATATCATCGATAATATCTGCAATATAATATCCAGGGTGAAATGCCACTATATCTTTGTATTCCTTCACATTACTCATAATGGTTCGACACCTCCGTCACCTTCACAATTTTAATCATTTTACATTGAGCTAAAATGTCCCCTTCTGTAATCTCGTTCCCATCGTTATCACAAGGAATCATTGTAACTCTATATCCTGTATTACCTAATCGTATACTCCATTCGTCTTTTCTATCCCCTTTTAAATGTTCAAAATGAAATGGAATATAATTAGCAATATCCATTAAAGACTTTGCATTACGTATATAGTTTTCTGCAGATTCAAGCTTCTTTTTTACTTGCTCAGGATATCTCCATCTTTTCTTATATTCAGAACAAAACTGTTTCTTTGCAGTTTCATTCTTATACAGTATCCTCATCCCCAAACTTAATTATCCCCTCCTTTTTTATTTTTATTACCTTTTAGGTAATGAAATTTTATCACCATTCAATTGTAATGTAAATACCTTTCTAATATTTTATTTTGATTTTTTATTATGAATATCATCGTTTGTCACAAATCGTACCATAGACTACTATTGATCATGTGTCAAGCAGTTATTCGATATTTTTGAATAACTGAATCCTCCTACAACTCACTGTCCTCGAATATCTTTTTATATTATAATTGATTGTATTCATACTATACTACAAGCAATATGTCATTTATCGTGGTTATTTTCCATGCGCCATGCTAATTTTCATCAAATAACCATCTATCCAAATCAGGAAATTCATCTTCTACTTCAACTACTTTAATAATATTATTGGCTGGAATTTCAAATTCAATTCTTCCATCATATTGATGTGCCGCCTCATCTTTTCTTATATCCAAATGAATCCACTCTTCCAGCATATATCGTGCGATATCTTGCTTTTCAAATCTATCTATTTTAGAAAATGGAATGGAAAATTCAACAACATAAGGTTTCCCCAGTTTTATGATTTCCCTATATTTTTTCAGATTTCCATCACGCTTTATGCTCTCCAACGCAAATTCCAAAAACTCACCGCCATATGTAGCCAAAAATTTATCATAATCTTTATAGTAATCAAAATCATATATAAAACAAATTTCATTTTTTCTGCGATTACTGCCATTGATCTCCCATCGATCACGCTCCTTCCTAACCTTACAAATTATGTCAACTATCATTTCCTGTGGAATCTCCTGTTGCTGCATATCTTCCCTCAAGGACTGTATGTACCTCTCATCAGAAAAAATCAATCCATTGCACATAACTTTGGACGGATCCGCAAGTCTTGTATTATGATATGCAATTATACTATGGTCTTCTAACAGCGTCATCAATTTGTTATGGATCTTTCCAAATTCAGAATTTATATCCCACATTTTCGATGACGCATAATCATTCAAGAATTTTGTTTCTATCAGCTCTCTTTTAATATTTTCTGGGAAGTTCGAAATACTCTCTCTCACCTTTTTGATTTCAATTGAATATGTTTCTGGTTGAAATATTTTAATTTGTGTCATAGTTTTCTCCTCATATAATCAAGTGCTTTTTATTGTAAATTCAAGTTTTCTAAACTTTTATATCTCAGTGAATAAGCCATAGCTATGTGCATTCCGATGTGTCAAGTACTAACATAGCAGTTTTTTTGGTATACGAAATAAAACGTCAGCTTTTGTATGGATACCTCATATTCTTCGCTAAACATATTTCTGTCCCCCCTTACACTACACCACTCACGTTATCATCTTGTTTTACCGTACCACGATACACAGCTTTTTGCAATACACTGTGCACCCAAGATTGATTGCCGTTACCTCCTCATCCTTATCTGGCTATACAAAATATCCCCTTGTTTCTTGTATATTTTCAAACGTCTCCAGCTTCTTTTTCTTCTCCTGAATCATTTGCGCATCTAAGAATTTTTAAATTCAGATAAAAAATGGTCTATATTTAAAATCAACTTTCATGTCCCACTGTTTGGAAAACCTTATTTTTATATCATCCTTTATTTACTTTTTACCAAATAGCTTGTACCAAAAACTTGATTTTATTTTTGTGTTCTCCTGCTCTGTAACTTTCAATTTCGCCTCAAAACCAGATAATTTATTTTTGTATACATTAATATTCCTATCAAGTAATTGAATCCGCTCCCTTAACTGTTTATTAGTGTCAATAACTTGACCATATAGTTTCTTAACCTGATTCAATTCAGCTATCACTCTTTCTTTTTCTCTCTTTTCATCTTCATACAATTTTGTAGAAAAATACTTCCTAGATATTGGATCTACTAATAGTTCACCCCAAATATATCCACCATTTTTCCCATCTAACTTTTCTTTTATTCCAATAGTTTGCTTCTCTTCGTCCTCTGCATTGTTAAAATTTTCTCTGACATTCCATTTACTGACTGTAAATTCTAAACATGCAAGTCCTTTTTGTTTCATTTGGCTTATCTTTTTACTATCTACCGAATGAGTATCTTTTATTTCAATTGCGAGTTGACCTTCCCATTTTTCAACATAAATTGCTGGATCCGCTTTCGTGAAATTTACAAGTAAATCAACAATTCGTCTACTTCCATCTTCCATAAGTATACTTTCTTCTTGCAATATTTCATCAGGATATATCGTTAAAGCTTTACCCTTCCACCTTATTTCTAGACGCTCAATTCTAGAAATACATTCTTTAAATAATTCATGTCTATATGATTCTTCACTGCCTTCTCCTTTATGTTCGAAATCAGCATTATAATATCTAAAATAACTATTCTTTAGTATACCATTTTTTCCAGTTTGAAAAACCATCCTCACTTTATTTTCCGGTTTTCTACAAATACTATAAATGTTATTTTTATATTTTTCCCAAAGGTCTGGACGATTTTGTTTCCAATCTAATGCATCCCATATCGTAATTCTTCTATATTTTCCGTCTATTAATAAATCTGCTCTTCTTTTCAATAACATCATCTCCTTCTTGATTTTTTACTAATAAGTTCTATACTCGTCCATCATTTTCTTCAGTACAAGTGCATTCTCGTATTCCTCTTTAAATGCATTGCATTGAATTGTCCTGCAATTTCTGCAAACTGCTTATTTAAGTCTATCTACAAACCTTTTCCCATCATCATCGTAACCTGCAATCGTCTTCGTAAATGCATTTGGAAACATTTCCTATCCCACTATCTCTAATTCATTAATATTGGCTATATTATGTCCATAAAAGAAGACTCTCGGGCCCTGATCCTTCCATGTGATTTTATCTGCACAGTTTTGACCATGAAAATCTGAAATACACTTGCATCGAGTAACTACGCCCTTATCGGTAACAATATCAAATACTACTTCTACAATTACTTTGTATGCACTCTGCTTTATTGCATTTTCGAACTCAATACGTTTTTTTGAATCTATAATATATGTCATTTCAAACTTTATCTTCCCATCCTGATGAATTGCAATTCTAGAGTACTGATTCGAGCGATTTTCCCCAAATAAATAGCAACTCATGTTCTGATTACTTTCATCACTACAAAATATATTGCAATCTTGTATATGTATCAATACCGGTATGCTATTTCCTATACTTGTTCCATTAAACGTAAATTTATACCCAACATTTATCGCGCTTTCAATGCATTCCTTATCATTAATTATCTGTTCAGAATGTATGTTCAAATTAACAGGTTTATCTGCTTTTTGCTTTATACATATACTGTCCATCAGTATCATACTACTGTAATTTGCAATATAATTATTATTTTCCATTTCCTGCAATCGATCATTTTGCTTATATGCTACATATCCCAATACAATAGTGCCTACTGCGCCAAATATACTTGCTGTATAATTTAGTGCATCTCCAGCACCCCACTCGGCAGAAAAAATACCATCTGTATGCACTTTAAATAGTATATTTACCACTAAAGCCAAAATTAGTGCTATTAAAACGACTACTATACCAATCCATATTAACTGCTTTTTCTTCATTGCACATCTCGAATCCTTTCTTTATACAAATTAACACGCTGCGCCATCTTAAATTTCTTCTTTGACAACTTCCATGTACTCAACCTTGGCAAGCCAAAAAATTTAAGAGCAAAACTACTCCTTCTTCGCATTTTCTTCTAGTTCCAACATGTATTTATCGAAGTCCGACATAAATAATCTATCCTGGATGACACGATATTTTTCAAATTCAGTTTCAGCTTTTGCCTTGGCAATCTCCGCAGTGATTTTACCTGCATCCTGAAGAATCTCTCTGTCATCCGCCATCAGGAAGAGATCTAGACGCTTTGCCCAGTCCTCCATTGTCATCGGAATATGACGTTCTGCACGATCCTCTGCTAAATCCAGATAAGCAGATACAATACGCTCCAGTGAGCGCATTTCCTGCTCACTCAGATAATTCTTTGCAACATTAACATCACTTTTTACGATTTTGCCTTCCGGTGCTGCTGCCCAAGTGGTTAATCCCATGTGTGGCTTGTCTGCATCTGCTCGCTGATAAATCAACTCTGCTGCCGTATGTCCATGAACTGCATAATGCATCTTGTTTTGAACCTTGGAAAAAAAATGCTTGGTTGTTTTTGCTGTTCGGTCATAATCAAGAGCTGTCGCATAGATGTCTGTTATCTTTTGATAAAATCTGCGCTCAGAGAGACGAATTTCACGAATCTGCTCAAGCAAACGGTCGAAATATTCTACTGTAAGTACGGAACCACCATTTTTCAGACGCTCATCATCCAGGACCCAGCCTTTGATGGTGTAGTCCTTGACGATGCTGTTGGCCCATTTACGAAACTGCACTGCACGCTCATTATTCACTTTAAAGCCGACAGCGATGATCATTTGAAGATTATAATGCTTTGTATCACGAGACACCTGACGCGAACCTTCAGTTTGAACTATTCGGAAATTCCGAATAGTTGCAGACTCTTCTAATTCACCATCTGCATAAATCTTTTTAATATGTTCATTTATCGTTGGCAAACCAATGTCATATAGTGTAGCCATCATCTTCTGTGTCAGCCATATATTCTCATTCTCGTAGCGCAGCTCAATACTGTCCTGCTGATCACCGCCAGAGGCAACATAGGTTAAGTATTCTGCTGCACTGGAACGAATAGTTATTTCATCTTTTTTCTTTTTCAAATAGGATTCCCTCCTCTAAGATTCTAAGTCGAATAATCAACTATGTTTTTATTTTAACACTTGCTGTATGGTATTTGCAGTCCTAATTGTAAGATTGCCAACAATGCCTGCATTTGACGTTTTGTTCCACCAATTGCTTTTTTGATCGCAGTCCCGTCAAATCACCTTATGCCGGTGTTCCCACTTCGATCAAATTCCCATCAAGATCATAAAAACGAATGACTTTCTGTCCCCAACTATGTGTCGTCAACGGATTAACATACTCTGTTTCGGGATATAAGCGTTCCAATTTGTCCACAAATCTTTCTATCTCTGCCTCCTCAAAATAAAGCTCACTATGATTATTTCTTGGCAGAACATCCCCCTGCAAAAAATCTTTCCAACATTCCTCTTCCTGAAGCACAAGCCCCTCGGAAAGAATCATATTTTCACCATTATCCAAAAGCATTTCTAAACCAAATAAGTCATGGTAATACTTCTTGGATTGTTCTATATCTTTAACAACAATAAGCACATTTCGTAACTTCATTTTAATCTCCATTCTGCAAACGGTCTGCGTGCAAGCTCCACGAGCAAGGCTAACCATCTGCTTGCAATCTATGTAAAAGCAGATCAACGCTTTCTTTTAATCCATCACTAAATTCTGCTAAATCAGCAATATTAATAACACCACTATTAATTAATGTCACAATATCAAAAATCATATTTTCTTTACTTACTTCACACAATACTCCCGGATGTCTTTTGTCTTTTTTTATTCGTTCCTCCAGTTTCCAGAATTTATCTGAAGCACTTCCCTCTCCATCCAATAAAATCATATATTCCTTAACCAATCGTTCCATATAAGTTTCTTGCCAATTACCAACACATGCTCTAAACAACTTCCAATCTTTTTTTGAAATTTGCATATAAGCAACCTCCAATCCATTGTTTACTTAAAATTTTTAAAATCATTATACGCACAATCTTACCTTTTTTCCATAAAAATAATGTTTCTATACTCTGTTTCTCCGGACCACTCGGAAACCACAGTGACCCAGATAAAGGTAATAGATATGCAGCAGCATATAATCTTCAACTTCACGAAGTGCACCGTTTCCAACTTCAATTGTATTGTTAAATCTTGAAAAATGATCTTCTGCTACGTTTCCATTATTCACACATGAAATCATTGCTTTATTTATTGCATTATCAAAATTTCTCCATTGAACATAATCCAATAATTTCATTAGTTCTCTTGCATACCAATACTCAATGCCATCCGCTTCATGTCGGATATCATCAAATTTTCTTCTGTACAATTCTATTATTCTCTTTTCCATTCAAATTTCCTTCTCTTATGAACATATTGCTGACGCCAGCAATATGTTTTTTACTATTAATTTCTTCAATTACTCTAACACATTCTCCTTTGTGTTCCTCATCTTGTCATAATACGCTTTATACCTGTAAATTGTTCTCTCACTGACATTATTACGCTTTGCAATCTCTATCATAGTCATTCCACTTTCATAACCTGCAACAAAATCATTATAGATTGCCATCCACTTGGCATTATGCTTAACCTATCGCATAAACTTAGGTTTATCCTTACGCAAGACTGCACAGGCACTCAAAGATATCCACGGAATTGATATCTTCCATCAACAGGTGGCGAATTACTGTACTACTGCCACCATCTGTGTAAAACCTTTTACCGACAGCTACGATTACAAAGTTGGTAAAGTTATAACTGCCGATGAACTCTCCTTAATTTTCATCATAAGTGAGGCTAAGTCAATACTTACAAACTTTGAACCTATTCAAATTTATTAAGTTAGCAGTTCAACATCATTCCTACTAGTTGATGCAATTTCTTGTAAATCTCATAAGCAGTTCTATAGTCCTCTGATATTAAACAATGATTAACATTATCCGCATCCAGAATATATACTTCTATTTTATCAACACCTGAACTAAACGCCTTTTTTATCCTGTGATTTCCATTAATCACAAATGGATGAACAAACATATCATTCACCAAAACAATGACAGGATTATCTTCCTTGCTCTTTCGTAAAGTATCATTCATTTTTATATACTTTATATCCATATCTGATTCAACTCGACAGCACTCACAAATTACTTGCGTGTCTACTCTTTGTGATTCTATAGAATTCTGCACTATGAACTCATAAACTTGATTTACATTATATTCTAAACAATCCGACCTCCAAACTTCTTCATTTAACATTAACTCTGTTTGCTCCGATTCGTCTAATAAAAATTGTAAATCACATAAAGATTGTACAAACTTCAATACCTTACGTTTCTTAAAAAAAGGAAGCTTTTTTTTATGTGTTGCCGACACAATATCCTTTTTATACTGTTTTTTTCGTTCTATATCATTAACATAATTTTCATGCTCATAACACATTGTTGCTAAATATCTCTGCATACCAACCTCCCAAAGCTAAATCAGCTTAAAATGCCTCAACGCATCCTTAATATACTCCACCTTTTCCTGCGGACACTGCTTCACCTCTGGATTCTCTTTCTTAGATCTATTGTAATTCTCGCCCATGTCCAGACCACACATCCGCTTGACCTGCATCCTTTGACGAAGCACCACATAAGAAAACCCTTTCATCTGCAGTTCCATAATCCAACACTATAAATCGATCATGAAATATACCTCCGATCTTTTTCATTGATATTTTTACGGATGGATATTCTTTGCAAAAATCCGTAAATTCTATATTATGAAGTTTATTATTTCTAACATTATCGATGAACAAAGTAATATTTACTCCGGTCGGAGAATTCTTAAGGTGTACCAGCGTTCTTAATCAATATAATTATCAACAACATATATTGATGACTTTGCCTGCTTATAGATGGACTCATATGCCTCATCTGCACTACTGAATTTTGTATTAAACATGAGCCACTTGTCATCATCGTCTGGAACAAAGCTGTTCATCATATCTGCCAACTCAGATTTTGTCACAACATCCTTCAAGCCTTCTGCAACATCTGAAATCTGCTTTTCAAGAGATATCATATCTAAGTTGATTTTGTTGATTTCTATTCTGTTATTAGCAGTTTCCATATTCCATGTTTTTACCTCCTAGTGAGCTGTCTGTATCCCCTTATTTGTATCCAACTCCCAACCAACCTGCCAAAATCCCATATCTATCATTTTCATTTGTGGGTATGGCATACCTTCAACTTCCATCTTTTCTCTGACAGGTTCGAGTCGGTCAGCGTTTTTCTCATAAAAGTTGACAAGCTGCATTATAGACCTAATGTTGTAATTTCCAGTGGCAACCTTCTGATTCTTTATTCCTGCAATAAAATATCTATCATATGCTGGAACACAGCCAAGTGTTCCCATAAGTATTTTCGTGATGAGTGTAAAAGATAACTGATTTTTCAGTTCTTGTTCTTTTACTTTGTGCCTGATTTTATCGTAATACTGCTCTAAAAACGAATTTATATCCTGCAGTAACTTTTGGTTGCTATCGTCTTTGAAACCGATACAGTCCATTCCAGCTAAAACATCATATTTTTCATTTAGCAGTTCTTTTACTACTGGAATATGTACTTTATAATCCTTTTGTAGCAAAAATGATGAGCCACGATACATTCCCCAACTTGCTAAATAGAAAGCTAGTTGTAAACTCAGATAATCATAATCAACTTCTTTGGATTCTCTTGCTTTTATAAAATGTGAATAGCAGTGTTCCCAAGAACGATATCGACCATTCTCATCAGCCTTCAAATCATTATAAAATTCTGTTGATGATTTAATAATCAAATCCACAGTATCCATGCTACTCACCGCCTATTCGTTACTCGTTCTTATCTGTTCTCCATCTGGAAAAACGAATGACTGTTCAAAGGTAACCTCCATCACATCAGCTATCTGTTTTAACTCCTCAAGGATAACTGTATCTCGTTTCAGTTTCTTACCAAAGTTCTGTGGAGTCTGACCTATCCGCCTTGCAAGTTCCGAAACGCTTATATTCTTTTTATTACATAATTTTTTAATCATATCGGATGTTTTCATCTTAATCCTCCATGTCTAAAACGCACCTTAACTTGTTACATTATAAACCATTTGGTTGATAAATTCAATTCTGCCACAGTTCCACTCTGTAAATTTTCTATGAATGACAAAAACACCCTGCATTGCTGCAAGGTGCTAATGATTATAAACTATTCTTCAACTTAACAATTCTTTCTTCAATTTCACGGATCACTTTAATAAAATCCATATCATCTTTTCCTGTAGGGTCATCTAGTCTCCAGTTATCATCAAAAGGTCTGCCGATAAAAGGACATCCAACATTACATCCCATTGAAATTGCGATGTCTACGTCTGGAATATCTGTAATTAACTTGCTGTATTGACCATTTGTTTCCATATCAATCCCATAAAGTTTTTTCATTATACGAACAGCATCCTGATTGATTTGTGGCTTTGTTTCTGTCCCGGCAGAATAGCTTTCAAACACATCAGATGCAAGATGTTTTCCAAGTGCCTCGGCAATCTGACTTCTACAGGAATTGTGAACACAGATAAATGCTACCTTTTTTTCTTCCATCTATCATTTCTTAAACCATCCTCTTGTACTATTGGCCACCTTTACAAGCGCAAGAGCTTGTTAAAAAGGCAAACAACAAAGAAGCCTATGACGAGATTGCCGACCAGATTTTCGCACTCAGAGAAAAGCGCCAGCAGGCCTCAATGGACACTGTACAGCGTGATGAGCAGCTACAGCGAATTACAGAATTGCAGGATTATATTAAGACCAGCCTTCCGACCTTACAGTATTCGATGAAGCCCTTGTAAAACGCTGGCTTAAGCAAATCACAATATGGGACGACCATTGCACGATTGAATTGAAATCCGGACTTAAGGTCGATGTAGAAAGATAAGCATAGACGCACGAACCCCTCCCAGCCATGACGGTTGAGAGGGTTATTTTGTTATTCTTCTTTGTTTTCTGGAAGATAGTAAAGCTTCCCATTCTTAGAAATCAGCTGGACATCCTCTGCATATAGTTCCGATGTGTCTGCTATATGCAATGCTTCATGCCCTGATGCTTGTGCTGAAATCATCGTAGCAGTTTTCTTTTCAATAGAACGGAAATTGAAATCGTCATTAAAAAGGCCCGGTATGAAATGAATTACACCATCAAATCCTGCTCTCTTTCTTCGAATCTCATCTGTCTCTATTCCTAAACGTTGTGTTATCTCCTCATGCCATGCGGTAAGTCGTTCTTGTGTATCACTTACTTGCTTTGTGTATGTTGGTAATAAAGCAACGCATTGTTCTCTTGAAACAGCACCCAAATGCAATGTATATCGTAAATCAGAAATCTTGTAAAGCACATCTAATAATGACTTCTGATACATAAACCAGTTCTGCGCATTTCCTAACGCCTTTTCATAGGCTTCATAATCCAGACCTGTTTTCTTAGCAAAACCTGCCAGCGTGAGATTTGCTTGTCCAAGAAGCTGTGTACACTCTTCTTCCAAGCTATCAAGTTGTGCAATCTTTGAAAGACGCAACTCATCGTTTTCTAAAATCTCTGCTTGAAAATCAGCAATCTTTTTAACGTGAGCCACGAGCGAAAATACTCTGCTGCGATACTCATTATCCTGAAAATCCTGTATCTGAGAAATGCCATCACTGATTTCACCTAGCTTAGCATTAATCTGTGTCATGTAATACTGACCAACAACCATTGACGCTACGCCCATAGCTGCAGCGGCGGTATTTGCTACTGCTGCTGTTCCTTTTTGTGCTTCAACAGCCACAAGATTGGCATGACCTTTAATTCCATCAGCGCCATGATAGATACCGCGAACAGCACCTTCCATCACTTTAGAATTAGTCAGTTTAGCACCTGCAGGTATAACCGCACGATATAACACTTCGCCATTTGCAGCTTGAACAGCCTGTGCAGCATTGTTGACTGCATTACCGGCCCGAGCTAACCCCGGAACCAAATTATTAACATGTGCCAGAACCTTGCTATCAGTAATTTCTACCAGCTTAGTATCATCATCAATTGCCTCTGCAGGAAGCATCTCCATCTGAATAATAAGTTCATTTACATGAAGAATCTCCATAAGCTCATCTTTTCCGCTGGTTACTGCTAATGGCGCTGATACCAAATCCCCTGATGGAATATTTTCACGCTTCTTAACTTTTGTATAGATGATAATGCCTGCTGCTATTGCTACAGATATGACAATACCTATTCCTATGTATTCCATATATCTTGAACCTCCTATTGTTTCTATAATAGGCTTTGTAATTTTCGCGAATATCAAAGATTCTAATACCAATCCATATTTGCCATCATTTCGGATTCGTATTCTGCCTTCATCCCACTTTCATAATCTGCAATTGCATAAAGCGTAGAATCGCACCCTTCAAGAAAGTTTATTATTGCTTTTAGATACATATACACATTACTCAAATCCATTTTTTTGTTATCAATTCGATACTCCAAACTGTATGATGTAGGATATCGGAAATTATCTCCGTTTTTATCTAATGAATTTATTTCATCGAGTAGCTTCTCAACGATATCTACAATTGCCAAATCTTCACCAGAATCATTCGCATATTTAACAATTACCGGTTTTACATTTTTCCATAAATCTTTTTTTATATAATGGCTTTTTCGTTTCGAGTTGAATACTTTTAACGGTACACCATCCTCTACCCTACTATAAAATAATCTCTTCAAACATAACTCTATAGTATTTCGGAACATAAAAATAAGCGGATATAATTTAACTTTGTTTGATATCTGATGATTTTTATAGATATAATCAATCACTTCGGTATATCCAGTGACCTTGACGTGGAAACCTTCATCTGAAATTCTTTGCCACAAATAGCAATTTCCAAATCCATGTGAAGCAAAAGCAAAGAATTCAGGTTTTAAGTTGTGGTCAAATTCATCCTCTTCAGAAACAATTCCTTTCTCAATGCATTTCTTTACTAACGCAAAGGCTTGTAACAAATTATTGGCAACATCCACATTGTCCAAAAACTTATCTCTGTATTTTGAAAGAAAGTCATCTTCAAATGGAAATCTGAACATATCCGATTTTTTATCGACTTCCTCCAACGAATCTAAATAAGTGGTCAACCATTCTGTCTCTTCATTAGTCAAAAAGCTTTCTCTACCTGTATCTATGTATTTTTTTAACAACATAGATACATCATGACAGCAGTCTTCGAAAGAATCTTGAATATCTCTCTTTCGAGGTAATACTCGACATAGTAAAGATTTCAAGCCAAGTTCAAGACTATGACGTAACAAAAATATACCTGTTAGAAACCACATATCCGATTTAACGTTATCGTGCCCACTTTCAATCACATCTGCAAATGTTTTATATCCACACTCATAGAAATGGTATGAGAGCGCCTTATAATCTTCAAAACAATTTCTACTCCACTTAATAATTACGGATGTCTCTTCATTATTGATTTTCCAAAAATCCATATCCGCTGAAGGCCAAATCCATACAGAATCCCCCATTGGTGTACCTCCTTCTACAATAAAATATCTTTTAATGCTTTACTCATCAATATCTGGCGTTTCTCCATAAACTCTTCAAAATTAGATAGTTCGTATGAAACATCACTAGGAAGGTACTTAGCATTTTCACTATTTTCAGTAACCTTCAGCCAATCGACAAGTGGTATCGCATTCTTGGATTCATTCTCTCTACCTTCCAACAATTGAAGGTTTGCCAATGTATTCCTTCTTCTACGCCAATCTTCTTTAGTATCATCATCAATCACTGTTCCATCCGGCAACACTAAGTCTTTAATCTTGCCTTCTTCAAATCCTGTATACGGATGCATATGATCTTGATGAAATCCCTTCTGACTATATTTCAAATTTGGATACAGAAGAGATAACAACATAAATGTATAGGCACCAATCTCATATGTATCAAACATTGCATCAATCTCATCCGCAGTATATCTAAGAGTTCTGTCGCCTGTGAATCTAATCCCATTTAGATTTTTCATACTAAATGAATTAGATGGTGCTGCCTTCAATGCCTCTCTTATGCTTGTCAGTGCAGAGTTTGATGCGGTACCAAAAATCTGTCTTACCTGTGCGATTACAATATATTTTCTTAATTCAGCTTTACTGCTTGAATCGAAATTACCACCTTTGTATCTGTAGTAAACCATAGGAGAAACAGCCACATAAGAAATCATGTTCTCTGAATTGAATCCGAACTCATTTAACAAATCAACTGTATCCTTGATGGCTTTTCGGATTGAGTCCCAGTTTTCTTTGATTTTTAGTACACTATCTTTTTTAAATGTTTCTACTTTTAATGCTACGGACATATCTAAAAGATACAAACAGGTACGCATTATAAAGTCATTAGAGAACTTGAATCCTTCGCCTTTCTTATTTATTTCAAAAAGCAACTTATCAATTTCATCCCTTGCCTTATCCCAATGAGAAACAATAGTAGAGAATAACAAGTCACTCTTTGAAAGAATGGTTCCACCAGAATTTACTCTAACGAAAATATCCAATACACTGTCTATCGAATCTTTTTCTACTTCAAAGTAGTTGATGATTTCATCAGTAACCAGTCTTGTATGCAAAAGAGAAATATTCTTTGTTGCAACTTTGTCGGTTGCCCATCCATTAGGAATGATGACCTCTGTTAATAAATTTTCAGCTGAATACTTAAGGATATCTTTTACCAAATACCAAAGCTTATCGTCCTTATTCTTTGCAGCCTCTTCTGCTGTTAAAAATCTGAACTCATAAGAAATGCCCTCATCATCAGTTTTTTCACTGTGCAAATCAAAGTACAGTTCTTTCTTCGGAAATGCATCATCATTCTTCCATCTTTTGTTTGGAAGTTTTCTGCTCATACTTCCTTGCAAAGCTATGTATAGAGAAGTCAATCTCTGCTGGCCATCCAAAACTGCCCAGATTGTTTCATCTCCACTACCAACCGGGAACGGCTGTGGTGCAGCCGGATTCTTATACATATCTCGGTCATGGTAATCTTTTATAAATTCATACATTGAATACTCTTTTTGGTTCACAATAGTCTTCTTAACTTTCCAAAAAAGAAAAGTTCCAATAGGATATCCAAGCATGATAGAATCCATTAATCTTGTAATCTGTGAATCTCCCCACACATATTTTCTTTGAATAGCAGGAAGTTAGACTCTTCTACTATTTACATCATCTATTATTGCTCTAATACTTTTCTTTTCGTATGCCATGATTTGCCTCACTCATTACTTGTTTTTATCTGCTCTCCGTCCGAGAAGATAAATGACTGTTCAAAAGTAACCTCCATCACATCAGCTATCTGTTTCAACTCCTCAAGAGTCACAGTATCTCGTTTCAGTTTCTTACCAAAGTTCTGTGGAGTCTGACCTATCCGTCTGGCAAGTTCCGAAACGCTTATATTCTTTTTATTACATAATTCTTTAATCATATCGGATGTCTTCATCTTAATCCTCCATGTATAAAATACACCTCAACTCACTATATTATAAACCATTTGGTTGATAATTTCAATCCTGGCACGGTTTCGCTCTGTAAATTTTCTATGAATGACAAAAACACCCTGCATTGCTACAAGGTGTTGATATAATAGTCCTTATTCAATTATCTCTTGAGTTCAATAGTCATGCCGGATTTAAATTTGAAGATTAGTTTATCATCATAAACTGTGATTTTTCAATAAGCCTTCTGGCCAATTGCTCATCATATTCTGTGATTCTGCTTGTTTGCGTTTGAAGAAAATGTCGCATTTCATTTATTCATTTTCTTAGCATTTCCTGCTCAACATCTTTAGTTACAACTGTTGCCTTCTTTTCTCTCAAGGCGTCTATTTCCTTTGCTATAACATCATACTCAGCATTTTTGTTTACGCACATCACAAGCTTTTCCTGTAATTCCGCCATTCTTTGGTCTATGTACTCAAGCGTTGCCGTAGAATCACCATTTAGTACATCTTCGATATTATGCTGTAGTTGCACCAAAAATTCTTTTCTTCCTCCAAGGGTCTTATTGATGGCTCTCATGACTGCTTTTTGAATTTCTGATTCGCTGATTGCCTCAGCATCACAGCCTTTTTTCGGACCCTTCTCAATTCGGCTGGCACATCTCCATTTGTTATAAGATGCACCCCTGGCTTTCCACGCAACTCTTCTGAAAAGATCCCCACATTTACCACAGTATATGATGCTCGATAATGCATATTTGCTGCTGTAGACTCTTTTCGTCTTCCCGTTTTCTGTTCTTAAATGAGCCCTTCTTTGCAGTTCTTCCTGGACCTGCATGAACAACTGCCTTGGAATGATTGCTTCATGGTTGTTTTCAACATAGTACTGAGGAACAATTCCATTATTAGCAACTCTCTTCTTTGTAAGAACATCAACCGTATAGGTTTTCTGTAAAAGAGCATCTCCCATATACTTTTCATTTGTGAGAATTTTTCTTATTCCATCACTTCGCCATTTCATATTTCCGGTTGCGGTTGGAATACCATCTGCCATAAGTCCGTCTGCTATATTCTTAAGGCTTGCACCTTGAAGATATTCTCGAAATATTCTTCTTACTACCACAGCCTGCTCTTCATCAATGATGAGATGTCCATTCTCGTCTTTTGTGTATCCCAAGAACCAATTATGATTGCTTTGATAAAGGATTCCTTGTCGGTAACAATCATCTTGTTGGGATACAGACAGTTCCCGCTATTACCGACACAATCTGCTGTGTATATAGTGAAATTAATCATATTCTCCGACCTCCTTCAAATCCTGGGTAAACCATCTGATCTTCATTCTTCTTTTCTTGGCAACACTAATCTCACGAGCCATGCCTCGGCTAATCACACCACCGAAAACCCAGACCTCTGTGCATTTGCCAAGAAGTACATAATTGAAATGCATAGCCATCTCTCTTTCAGCCTCACTACCGTCATCCATGAACTGCGGATATAAAAGATGAGGTGTTACCGGGATAGCATTTTCATCAACAGCGAATCTGCTGTATCGTCTTGCATTCTTTACATTGGTTTCAACATCACCTGCATATGGACTGCACACATACACCAAAGGAAGATAGGCAGCCTTTTTATCAGTTGCCACTTCTTCACGATGGAAAATGGTAAGAGCCTCATATGTAGTCGGGGTCGGAATAACCCTCATGATTAAACTTATCAATGCGCATATCTTTAATCCTCCTGTTCAATGACTGGTAAGGTGCCTTCGCTCTTTAGAAGGTCATAAAGGAAAACTCTGCCCTTCTGTGTCCAATAAGTATGCATCACACTTCTATTCTCATCGATTGCATAGGTGCGTGATTGTGTGTATCCGCATTCTGCATACTGCTGATATAAAAGCCATGTCTTTCTGAACTTATACTGAACCCCCAGTTCATGAAGAAGTTCATTGAATTTGCGACCGCTCATACCGTAGTCCTTTGCAATCTGTGTAATAGGAACTGTGTTCTTGTTCTGTAAAATAAGGTCATAGTAGCTTGCCTTTGGCTGCATCTCTACAATCTGCTGACGCTGAACCAATGTCTGACATTCTAGCTGTTTTCTTCTCTCACGCTCTTCCTTAAGCTGTGTAAGTGCTGCAATCGCAAGATCAGGATTTTCCAAAATTTCATCGATGGCATACATCCCATGCTTACGGATAGCCGGAAGAACCTCTGCCGTTACCCAATGTTTGAACTTCTTCGCATTAGGCATCTTGCTTGAAAGGATAAGACTGTAAAGACCAGACTCGTTGATAATGATGGTTTCCTTATCCTGGTTACCATCAAAGAACATAACCTTGTGTCTGTCCTCTTCATCTACATGACGGTTAATATCTCGACTACCGTTTTGGTACCCGAGAATGTCTGCTACATCCTTGCTGACAAACATAACCTCACCGTTTACAGTTGTTGTTCTTACAGAGCCAAACTCTGTGCTGTTAAATACTTGTAATTCCATACGAATTACCTCCTTAAATAAATTTCTCGGAGGTGTCACCCTCCTACCTGGTAGCCTTGGGAGAAGGGTTAAAAGGACGTTTTTGAAAAAACTTTTTTCAATTTGTTGATTGCACGTCTGTAACGATGACTGACAGTGTTGGCATCCTCACCGATTTCTGCTGCATACTCACCAACGGTGTAACCATCAAGTGCAATAGCAATGACCATATGTGCTACTGCAGGTTTAAGAAGACTTCTCAATGTTTCACAGCACTCTTCGTATTCAAACTGGTTATGTACTCCATCAATGGAACTGCTAAAAGCTGACTTATCAGCTGCTCTGAACATGATTGCCTCTTCTGTGTTGACCTCAACTGTCCCGTCCTTGCTCTTCATATAAGCATTGCCAGTATGACGGTCATGCTTGTGCCAACTGTTGTAATCCGGTCTGTTGAATCTCTCTTCGATTACATCCTGGATTCTTTTTTCGTAGTCTTCCTGACTTTCTTCTTCTGAAATGGAGATATTTAACCATTTCTCCAATTCCATGTTATCGATCTCAAGTGTCTGATACTCGTTCTCGTAACGAATCTTGATTTTCATAATGTTCCTGCCTTTCTGCCTGGTTCTTGCAGAAGGGCATAGGAAACAAATTGGGCCGGTGCTTATAGAAGTATCGACCCATGAATTGCCTGAAAAAGGGCATAAGGAAATAAGGGTACTTCTATCGCACCTTTCACAGGTTGTCCTGTGATCGATGCCGATATCTGTATCCCAATGCCCTTATAGCTAATCAGGCCTTGTGATATTTAATATTTGATATTTCCCCGAAGGGAGATGGACAGGTTGATTATCCAATCCTGCTCTGTCCACCCTTGTTGCCAGTATTACTTACGCTTTACTGGTCTTGTTTGTGCTAATGCACTTCCAGCTACGGACTTTGATGTCTTGCTGTAACGACCATCACGAAGAACTTTGCTTGCTTTCGAAGCAACTGCCTTGGATGTTTGCTTTGAGTTCTTAGCCATTGCCAATCACCTCACTTTCATTTCGTTTTGAAGATTTATATCAGTTTTACGAGATTTTCTTCACAATCTCATATCAAAACTTGAGAAGTGTAGATTTTTTCATATTTTTCTGATATAATATTGAGAAAGTGTTGATGCGATAGGTCTAAACATTTCCACGTCTTATCTCAATCTTCACTTATAAACCTATAGTGGCTAAGGTTTCCGTCAACAGGCTAACTCCCTGTTTTCGTCTTTCTAAGCTTTCTAAGGTTACTAAATAAAGGAGGTTGTAAGGATGGCCCCAACAAAGGTGCCTTATCTTTGCGGAGGAATACTATTTTCATTAATTCTTCAGGCGAGAAAAACACGAATAAAAGCAAGAGATAAATTTAATAGTGGGTCTGACGGACTGAAAGACACTGATGTAATGATGGAATTGGTCAAGGTAGTTACAGGCGATAGTTTCGAATCAGCACAAGGTGGTACTTTCGGAAAATGCACTACGCAGTTTAAGACCTGCCAAGATTACGGGAGTACCTATATCCCTTTTACTGACCCCTCTGTCATAAGTTCATACACTTCTTCCATAAAACAAAAAGACCCTGACCTTCTAAATAGAATGTCAGAGTTCATAAACAGATTTATAAATGAAATGCGTTCTGAGTGGCTTGTAAAATCTCTTATCGAGGTAATTCAGAATGATGCCGAAATCGACAAAAACACTCTCTTTGATATTGCTCTAAATAAAAGCGTCACAAAGGAAAATTTGAATAATATTACAGATGTTGAACTTCCAGTATTCTTGCTTTCAGTATTGCACTTTGTCATCACACAAAGACCTGATAACACAAAAGGCCGTGCAACATTTGAAAAATGGCATACCCAGAGCGGAAAGAAATCACCTTGGAAGTTTGTGTCTTCTGTTGGTACTACAAATGAGAGAAGTTTTGTCGTAAAAACAACCATTGAAGGTGCAAATACCTCTAACACCTCCCCTACAGATGATGTTGTTGAAGTAATTAAATCTGAAAATAAACTTAAAACTCCAAAAGCAAGAATTGAGGATAAGATTCTTGCTTCCGGAAAAGCTGCAGCTGATGCTTGGGGAAAAGTAATGGAAACTTTGGCTGATGATATGGAAAAAGGTCAAGCAGATCAACCCGAAAAACCAAGGCTTGTCATAAATAAATTAAGTGAGAATGACACCCTTTTTCTAAAAAGATTTAGAAAAGGTGCAAAACCTTTATTCAAATACTGTATTGATAACGACCCATCTGCAGAAGCAACGGACTTATTCCTTTCAGATAACATTACAGATTTTATCAATAGTTGGAAATTTGAATATCGAGAAATTGAAGATTATGCCTTTCGAACTTTAGTAAAGGATGCAATGGATATTTTAAGTGAATACACTTACTATCTTTCAGATCAATTTCTTCGCTTGATTCCCGGAAGAAACATCTTGTGGTTTAGAAACGAATCATGGGAGGAAGGCGAACAACTAAGAAAAGTTCTTCAGCCAGAGTCGTACAGACTACGATGTGAAATAAGAGATTTATATCTTCGCTTGTATCCTCTTCCAGAGGAAGATACTAAAGCCGAAAACACAACCATCATTCAGCAACAGACAAATGTTGTTCAAAACGGAGATAACAACATTAATCTGACCAATAACGGAACGATAGACATCAAATTATAGGAGGATGGCAAATGAATAAAAATAATAATTCAATAATCAACAGCCCTGCTCCACCATCGATACAGCAAACAGGTCAGAATAATGTTAATGTAACAAACCTTCCAGGAGGAAATGTCAATCTTGTTCAAAACTCACCTATTGAATACGATGAGAATGGCGTTCCATATACTCCTGTCAATCATGTTCGTTTTGATAGTCAAAACAGCATTATTTATTTAGGAAATGAGCAGGTATCTATACCTGTTGAACTGGTACAGCCTGGATTACTCAACCCGGAAGAGCTGCCATATGTAAACGCCCTATGCGATGTGTATGCAGAAAAACTAGGAAAAGCTGCTGGAGATATTACTCCTGATATGATTCCTACCCTTTCTAAAAATTTACAACGTCACTATTCCTCACAAAGGAAAGCTTACTACCAAGCAGAATATGTAAAGCACGTTGCAAGAGAAACATTTGCAGATGGAGATTCACAGTTTACAGCATTAAAAGAAGATGCTTACGCAGGCATCGAAGATACATATTATGACGAAGATCATGCAACAGGATATGACAGACTTAAAGCTGTCCTTGATAGGATTACTACAATTTCGCTTACTAAATCTGCCCTAATTAACGTTGTTGGTCTTATTGGAAATCTTGAAAAGAAAGGCATTTGCCACATCCTGGTAAATGACGAGAAGATAAAATCGTGGGTAGATATTGATGAATGAGATATTTAACTCATCCTTTGAAACGGGTCTTCGTGTTTTATTAGTTCTATCTTCTATCCAACCCAAAGCTGCAACGGTTGACCGTATTGCAGCGTATGATTTCATAACAATCTATGGTAGAGATTTTGGTGCATCCCATATAAATCTACATGGAGATAGTAACTATAACTTTAGTGAACTGGCATCAAAAAGAGCCAGCTGTAACGAAGGAATAAAAGAATTTGTTCTGAGTGGTTTGATTTCTATAAGGCACTCAGAAGAAGGATTCACATACTTTCTTAATGATAAAGGGAAAAATTATGTGGATTCACTATCATCCGACTATGCAACACAATACCTCGAAATAGCCAAAGAGGTACACAAGAAATTTGCAGAATCTTCGGATGAAGAAATCGTAAAGCTTATAAATTGCAAAGCAATTAAAGATTTAAGGAGGAAGGCATGAGCAAGTTTTATATAACAAAAGTCCTTGCTAAAGGCAGTGGCAAAACCGACTCCTTTGTCGAACTTCAACCCGGTCTGAACTTAATCCAGGGCCGTTCTAACACTGGTAAAACCTGCATCATCAAATGCATAGACTTCTGCTTCGGTGGAAAGAACAAACCTTTCGATGACAGTTTAGGATATACAACAATTGAACTAAGCCTGCATACCCCAAAGGGCAATATTCAGATTACTCGTTCATTTGGTAAAAACAAAGTTGAAGTTGTTACCAATGTTCCCGGATATGATAGTTGTACTTATGATTTAAAGTTCAACCCAAAGAAAAAGGAGCCTGCTCCATTATTAGGAGATTTATTATTGGCATCCATAGGTATTGAGGATGGACAATATATTTATAGGAACAAATATTTTGACACACAGAAAATGAGCTGGAGAACTATTCTCCCCCTTCTTCTTTTCAATGTAACAGATATAGTAAAGGAAACATCTGTAATTGAGCCGACTCAAGGAACAGAAAAAACTGCATTTTTATCATCATTGCTCTTACTCATATATGGTAAAGAGTTTGCAAATATAGATTCTAAGACAAAAAAGGAAATTCGTGTAGCAAGAAAAAAAGCAGTTGAAGAATATGTAAACAAAAAAATAGTTGCAATATCAGAAAAGAAAAAAAATCTCGAAGAACAACTTGCTCTTTTTGATGGTATCGATGTAGAAGAAAAAATGCAGGAAATCATCGATAGCATAAAAGCAACTGAAGAAAAAATATCGGCAGCAACTTCCACAAGTAAAGAGATACTTGGACAGATATTGGAACTTCAAGAGCAAGCAGCTGAATGCAATCTTCTGCAAGGAAGATATGCTACCCTTCGAGGTCAGTATGTTTCAGACATAAAACGCCTCTCTTTTATCGTTAACGGAGAGGTAGAAAGGAAAAATGTCGCACACAATACCATCTGCCCATTTTGTGACGGAACCATTCCTGTCAAAAACAAAAGGTCCTATATAAAATCCGCTCAAGCAGAATTACATAGGATTACTAGCCAAATGAATGGTCTTGTTGAAACAGAAAAAGAGCTTCTTGCCGAAAAAGAAGATATCGCAGCACAACTCAAACAGCTTGAAACACAGCGTGACGATATAGAAAAAATCATCCAAGAGGAACTTCAACCACAGGCGGATTCTTTAAAGAAAATGCACGATGATTATCGTGTATATATTCAGATTCAGCACGAATTAAGTGTAATAGCGGATTTTGCAACAAGCTGGGAAACGGATTTAAGAGAACTTCCTAGCGAAGAAGAATCTGAATCAGAATATCATCCAAAAGAGCTACTGGATAAGGAGTTCCAAGAAAAAATAGATAAGTTGCTTAAAGACTCATTAACCGAATGCAGTTTTCCGAACTTAACGACTGCAAGATTTAATTTGTCAAGTTTTGATGTAGAAATCAATGGTCGTAAAAAGCAGAATTTCAATGGTCAAGGATACACATCTTTCCTGAATAGTATTATTGCAATGTCATTCAGACAGTACTTATCAGAGAACGCTGTATACGACCCTGGATTCCTCGTGATTGATACACCACTTCTTGGACTAGATCAAGGTATTTCAGATGTTTCCCCAGAAAGCATGAGGGCATCTTTGTACACATACTTTACTAATCATCAGGACTGTGGTCAGATTATTCTTCTCGATAATATGAAAGATGTACCTAATATAGATTTCAAATCTACAGGGACAAATATTATCACATTTACTAAAGGACTAGAGCCAGGACGCTACGGTTTCCTTATGGATGTAACGGATTAAATGGAGGTTAGACAATGCGAATCAGTTATAACAAATTATGGAAAATGTTAATCGACAAAGAAATGAATAAAAACGATTTAAAGGATGCTGCTGGAATCAGTGCAGCATCCATTGCCAAGTTAGGCAAAGGTGCAAATATTACTACGGATGTTCTATTGAAAATATGTGAATCTCTCGATTGTCGAATAGAGGACATATTAGAAACAGTTAAAGATTGAGGTGATGCAATGGACAGAAAAACTTCAGTAGAACTTACAAATATGTGCATGGTTTATGACAACAATGGAAATGTGCTTGTTGAAAAGAAAAATCTACCGGACGGATCAACGGGTCTTATCTTTCCTGGTGGCCATGTAGAAAGCAATGAATCTGTTGTTGATTCAATGATAAGAGAAATGTACGAAGAAACAGGTTTATCAATCAGCAACTTAGAATTTTGCGGCATAAAAGATTGGATTGAATTTGATCAATTTCGCTACATGGTATTTCTTTATAAAACTATTTCATTTGTTGGCTGCATCAAATCTTCATCAGAAGGAGAAATCTTTTGAATGCCGATAGATGAGTAAAAAAAAGGAAAACCTCTATGGCATCGTGGCTCACTTACGCCGGACAGGTAGCTCATTGGGGCGCAGATTATTCAGCATTTTTCCCTATCACTGAGATTGCTGCTTCGTACAACACGTATCGCAATCTTTTCCTTCCACGGTAACTGATCTGGCTTTCTCCGTTATGCTTTCCGGAATCATTGCTGACAATGGCATATCCGGCAAGTTTCTGCAACTGCTTTGGGTTGTCAAAACGTCCAATGTCACCCACCTCTGCCACAAATCCACACACCGTAGTGATACCTATTCCTTTGATCTCCAACAACGTGTCAATATATGGTATCTCTGCCAGAGCAGCTTCGATCGTCTGCATCAGATCATCCATCCTTTTGCTGTACATTTCATAATCGTTCAGCAAAAGCCGTAATTCTACTCTTGCCGCTTCCGGTGCTTCATGGTTGCCAACGCTATGCTCTGCTTTGTTTACCAGGGGCTTTGCCCTCTTTAATCCTACTGCTCTCAGCTTAGCATTCCGCCATATGATGCGGATTCACATACACTACGCGCATCCCCTGTTCCTGCAGGAACGCTCCGAGATTGAACCAATAATGCCCTGTCGGCTCCATGCCCGGTATCACCTTTTTCTTATGATGCCTTTCAGCAATCTCATCCATCCAAGCCATCTTTCAAAACACACTCTCCCTTATACTTATAAAGACTGTTTTAAGGTCTAACACCTATTTGTCTCAATAGACTTTCAATGAAATCACGAGCATACTTGCGTTTTAATTTACTGTGATTTGCTTGGTTGTAATAGTTTCTAAGGCAGTTATAGCAAGAAGTGTTTTCATCGCAACATTGTTGTGATACTTTCGCATATGCTGCATTTAAAGATGTTATTACAGCGTTCTTCTCAACCAGTCTCTTAACATGACCTGCTCCTCCTGGAACATTGTCATAGATCAAAATATCATAGCTATGCTGCTCTAGGTTCAGTTCAAGAACACCCTCTATGTCATTTCTCTCAATCCCAAGTCCAATACTTATTCCTTCAAGAAATGCATACATAAATGACAACGCAATCGCATAATCTTCCTTCGTAAAGGATCCTAACATAGGAATAGTAAATCGAGCTACATCTGTTTGGAATCTATGTCCAAGCTTAATTTGAGTAAGTTCTTCACAAGAGCAATCAAATTGCCTGTAATTCTTGTGTTTCTTTAATGATGTAGGTGTAATTACTTTTCCTTTTACCATGTCGCTATATCCACATACTGGACACATATTGAATGATGACTTGTTCATGACAAGGAGCTCGTCATTGGTGCTTGTCTCAATGGTAATAGCATTTGATAAAGAAACAACATTCTCATCCTTTATACCACCACCAAGATATGATACTTCACCAGCATATGACCTTTTTGGCTTCGCACGAGTACTTTCTTTCGTGATACCAGTTTTAAATCCGTTTACTGGTTCAATATAAAATTCTTGTACCACTGTACCAAGAGGTTCTCCACAATACTTGCACTCATTTCCAGTTCTTGTACTTACAGACACATTTATCTTTTTACAATTAGGACAAGTGCAGAAATAATTTCGTGGATATTCTCCTGTTTTAGGTAAGGAAATATACTTTGAAGTATATTTTTTGCCATCAACAATGATTTCTGAATCCGGAGCATATTCTGATATCGCAATTTTTAAATCGCGACTCAAATCATAGCTATTATCCAGAATACCTTCTTTATATATTTGCAATTCAACAACATCAACCGGGAAGCCATATTTAGGAATGACACAGTACTTTGAAAGTGAATCAATTACCTTTTCCTTATGCAAATTCTCAATTTGTCTTTGATAATAATCTGCTTCCTTATAGTTTTCTTCTGTTACAGCTTCCTTTTTCGCCTTCTCATACTCTTCTGCAATGGATTTAATTGTTGAAACAAAATGCTCCATCTTTTCATCATTGCCTTCGATTTCGTCAAACCATTTAAAGTTGTGATAATCTCGATATACATCCCCAGGGAGTATTTTCTCGTTGATATAGGTATTCAAATCACTCGGATGACTCGAAATATAGCTTTTAAATTCCTCTAATGCTTTTCCAAAGACTAATTCATCAATACTTCTGAAATAATCTGGGTGTATTCTAAAGAAGAATCCTAAACATGTAGCCATCAAATGGCGAACGATTATCTTATGATTTACTACATTAAAATATGGTGGCTTAATGACACCAGAAATCATTTTTTCCGGACTACAGAAGTATGTATAATCATGAGATCCAGTCCCACAGTATGTCAAAATGTATGCTGCACTATCTTTTCTTCTTCCTGCACGTCCTGCACGCTGTACATAATTCGCAGGTGATGGTGGTACATTTCGCATAAATACTGTTTCAAGGTTACCAATATCAATACCCATCTCAAAAGTTGTTGAACAACTTAAGATATTGATTTTTTTATTTTTAAAGTCTTGTTGATATTGCTTTGCCTTTTTTCGATCAAGCTGAGCAGTATGTTCCTTAACAACAATGCTTTCGATTTTCTTTGTCTTATATTGTCTTCTGTAATAATTCGTTGCAAGCGCCTCATCCGGATCTACTTCACTCAATGTGCCATCACATTTATCCTGAACACACTTATTATGGACATTATATGGAGTCAAACGACCACACTTAGAGCAAATATAGTATTTTGATGTCTTATAATTCTTAACTACATACTTACTTGCTTCAATTTGATAGCATTCCTTAGTTTCATGCTTCTTAAACAATTCACCCGCAACGGCCAAGTTGTTAAAAACAACCTCCAACAATGCTTTTGCTGATTCTTCGTCACAGTCACAAACTTTCTGAACATAACGAACAACCATATTACCCTTTCCCTTTACAGGTAAGAAACTTCTAACACCATTTATTGTCTTAGGGCAATTGAACATTACGTAGTTATCAAATCTTCTATATTCCAAAGCTTCCATCTTTTCATCTGGAGTTAATGTTGATTTGATCGAGTTTATGGCAGGTGCAACTTTGAATATACCAAATACAACCTGCATAATTGTTTCCAGGTCCTTCTTTGTAATGTTATATCCTCCAAATTCAGCTTCAACGTCTTCTTCGTCAACTTGAGACATGATGTCAGTTAGATCAACATCAAAGAAATACAATCCTAAACCTTCAGCATCATTCGAACCATCAACCTTTAATAGATCAACAAGTGTTGTAATCCAAGCATTTTTATGTGCACTTAAATCATTTTGAAATAAGTTACCTTCTTTAATCATTCCTGAAAGAGTTGCAGTAAGCTGATCTACAGAAATATTTCTATATTGATTATCTTTAATTACTTTCCAGATCAGTCTTTTCTGTAGCATTCTAACCTGGTTAGAATCCAAGAAAGCTGCTGAAAAGCTAGCTTGTTGACGACTATCGGAAAATGCCAAAAATTGCTTTACATTTGACGTCTCTGGTTCTGATTGAATGCTTTCTTTTCTCTTCAAAGATAGTTTACCAGTTTTCTTTTTAGTCTCCGTTCCATCATCAATTGCTTCATACAAAATCTGAGCAAGCAGTGCAGTTCCCTCATCTTTTCCTACATTCAAACTCTTAACAACACCTGCTCTTGCTTTGTGACCGCAGCAAGGGCACTGATTTATATTATTGAACGCCGTTTCTTCTCCATCCTTCTTTGATTGGAGAACTTTAAATATAGAATGTTGAAGGCTGTCTCCGCAATTACATCGGCGTGCATTTAAATTTCCTGCAACATGAATCGCACCACACTTTGAACAAACCTTATACTCTTCAAGGATATCGCGGTCAACTTCCTCTTCATTTAATTCATTGCTCAACAAGAAGTAATCAATGCTTACAAATTTGTTATTTCCATAGTTTTCATAAATATCAACTTCCTTGTTCTGATAGAGATAGTCAAGCCCATCACCTTCATTACGCTGAATCTTTCCGATTATGTATGGTGAATTACAATATCTACAGTTTCCAGCTTCGAAAGCCTTTAAATCACCAAGCATATTAGTTTTAGTAAGGCTTAATTGTGGATTGTTTCCAAGAGTGATGTATGCACCAGCTAATGGGCGCACAAAAGAATGGTATTTCAGATCAAAAATACCTATCCCGTCTTTTTCTGCCATGTTGATGAGATCAATCAAATCTATCAACTGTTCAGATGTTATTTGATTATTAAAGCTAGCAAGAATACTTTTAAAGCTCTTACTTCCATCTTTTAATGTTTCATATAGATGGAAAACGTTTCTATCACCTACAAACAATTCATACAGGTAACTCTTCAAGTCCATTGAATCTACGTTTTTGTATCTATTTCCAATGGTTCTAACCGTCTGTATATCATTCTTCGCTTTCTTTATTTCAGAATAATCCCCTGCATCAATCGTATAACTCAACTTCGAACTAGATAGTAAAATTCTTTTAGAGAAAATAATATCTTGAATATCAAAGCTTGCAGATGTAAGGCTTCTAGCAAAATTTACGATCTCGCTTTCAGATTTGCCTTGCTCACCCAACGTGGCACTGGTTAGAATAAAGCGTGGTTTATTTGAAGCCAATCCTGTCAATCTACGCATCAACAATGATAGTTCGATTCCCAATGAGCCATAATACGAATGTGCCTCATCAAGAACAACAAACTTCCAGTTATTTAACCTCTCTGGAGTAAAGATTGAATAATCATTTGGCCTGATCAATAAATATTCCAGCATAGAATAATGCGTGAACAGCAAATGTGGTGGATTCTTTCTAATTTCTTCTCTCGAAACCAATTCATTCTCAGGGATGAAAGTATTATTCTCTGCACCATATTTCTCACGATAATTCTTAGGAACGCTTTCTTCCGTTTCCCCTGTAAAGAATCCATACGTAATTTCAGGACACTGTGTGAGTATTTTTCTTACTCGATCAATCTGATCGTTTACAAGAGCATTCATTGGATATAAGAATATTGCTCTAACGCCAACTTCCATATTACCTTTTTCAACATCAGACATCAGTTCATTTAGAATTGGATACAAGAAACTCTCTGTCTTTCCTGAACCAGTACCCGTTGTAATAATTGCGCTTCGACCAGAGCAAATACGCCTAATACTCTCTTCCTGATGAGAATATAAAGGCCTCTCAAAATTCATATCTCCCAATCTACGAAATGATTTACATACTGCACCATCTGCAATCATTTCATCCAAGGACATTCCTCTTTTAAATGGCAAATTCAAATCGACATAAGGCCCCTTAAATAAATCTTCAACTTCCAATTGTTGCTCAAACAATTTTTGTAACTTTGGAGTTTTAAATTCAAAAGAAGACCTAAGATATTCTTTATACTGACTATTTATGTATTGAGATCGTTCAATAGGATTTCTCTTGCTCACACTGATTCAACTCCCTTCATATCGATATTGTAAGAAAAGATATCAACAGCTTTGCCATCGTCCAGCGAATTCATAATTCCATGATGATCGAAATCAAGCAACAGCCCATCTCCATCCTTAGTAAGAGATAATTCTATCATTCCATCTATAACATCACTGCAAATTTCAATATCAACGGGATTTATGTTATCCAACATAAACGCACCATTGTATGTTCTTACATATACTTCACCTATATATTCATTTCCACTTATCATTTCTTTAAAACAAACATATGTTGTATTAAAGTAATGTCGCTTTCTTAGAAACTCTCCTCTGACAAACTGATCAAAGTAAACTTCCTTAATTTTGAAGGATTTTCCTACAAAATCTTCTCTCGCATAAAAGACGATTGGAAATTCCTTTAAAATGCGTTCTTTTTTGAGCGAAAGTCCTCTCTCTTTTTCAAAGAAAATCACTTTATAGTTTATAAAAGATGATAAGTCATATACATTCTCTTGAACTTCTTTTTCCAAAGCAGAACTTGTATATACGACATTATCCTCATCATCAATTATCTTAAACCTAATATTCCCTTGTCCGTAAAAGCACGGCGTGACAACAAGAGCTTTGTCTTCATGACTATAAATAACTGTTGTTTTATCCTCATCAAGAATACATTTGTTGTAACACCAGATTCCCTCATGAAAGCGTTCTTCTGCAACCAACACTATTCCCACGCAATCATAATTCGACTTATATGACAGTAAGAAGCCTGCAGAGAATCTGCTAAACACTCCTTCATTCTTAAGCCCAGGTGCTTCTTCAATGATTTGACCAGCACTGGTTAGTAAACATATTTTGTCATATTTGCATCCATACAGATCAATTGAACTTTCCTGAGTAATATCACCGATCCAAATTTCTTGTGAAAATGGTCTCCAATCTCCATTATCAATCCTGTATAACGGAAATCGGAATGGAACATAATAAATATATTCCTGATTATTCCAATTTAACTTAATCCAGTCTTCTCTAAAATCCTGAATACATATCTCATCAAAAATTGGTTGTGACATCAAATCAGATTCCACAGAAACAATATATGAATTCTTGTTGTTCTCAACCTGTTCAACATGAAGGTTTTTATCTATAGCAAATTGAGTACGTAACACACTGATTCTTTTGCCAGAATGTAGCGCATTCACTCTTAGCTGATAAATTCCTGAATCTAAACAATCAAGTTTTAGCGAATACTTATTGATTCCTTTTCTTTCAACTGTAGAATGTTCAAAAGCATCCATTTTATACGAGCGCTGATTAATTTGGATTTCAAAACTACTGTCCGTAAACTCACTTTCAAAAACAAGGAATACCTCATCTTTAAATACTTCAAACTTGCAATCAGCCTGCGCAACGAAATATCCATCATATTTTTCACCAAACACACCAGGACGGATCATCTCAGAAAAATTGAAAACTTTATTATCGACAAGAACAGCATCTCCCAAGTGTGCACTATATGAAGATAGGCAATATGACTCTCCTGAAAAATACAAATGCAGCTTATCAACCTTACTCTTCGTACAGAAAACAGCTGTCCCGGAATAGTCTTTATTATTTGCCTGTTCCTGCCCTCTCTCATCAAATACAATGAAGTTACGATGCAATCTGGTTTTGCTCTCATAAATCACTTCATTTCCTGCTACCAACTGGTAAACAACTCTTCCAAGTGGATTAGAAATTTCAATTGCAGGATTCTTAATCTGATACCCACCAATGATTTCACAGATATCTTCTACATAATCATCATAAATGACCTTTTCCTCATTCCTAACAATGATTCTGATACTTCGATAATCATATATAGCTTTCACGCGATGAATCGGAGGAACTAAATAAACCATATTCCTATTCAAAACATATTCTGGTTCCCAACGCGATCTTAATTGTTCGGATTTGCTTCGATGTCCATACTCTTTTTCTCTATTAATTGTTGAAAGCCATTCTTCATATCCTCTTTTCAAATATGGATTGTAAAGAACGTTATCCTTGTCCCAAATATATTTATCAATCAATCTAACGATAATGATACTAAGCTTAATAACTGCATCGTTATATACAGGATTAGTAATCAGCTGCTTTGTTGATTTAATCAATTTATATGTTTTCTTCGTTACATTAACTTGAAGTTCGTCACTTTCAGAACGCATTACATTCTGCAATCCATCATAAACAAACCGAAACTCACCATATAAATCATCAGGCAAATCGCTATTAAAATTTAACTTATATATGTCGTAGATAAACTCAAAGAATGCTCCCAGATAATAGCTTGGAACAATAGATCCCGCTAATACCACATTGATAATACGAGTCTTTGTTCCTGTTACATCATCCTTTATTCTGTAATTATTTAATAATGTTCGAATAAGCCCTTCTACCTTTTGTTCTGAATACCGCTGGTACAAGTTCTTGTAAGTTTTTCTTACGGATTCATAAAAAGCTCCATCATAGTAGAGCATGCCAATTAAAACAAGAGACACAAATACAATTTCAGGATCATGGACATAGGTACCAGAATACGAATTTAACGCAATGCCCAGTTCCCTCTCTGCACGGTTATGAATAATATCTATTGCTTCAGCATTATCCAATAAATCAATCAAATCAATACCGAGATTTTTTCTTTCTTTGACACAGGTTTTTAAGTATCCTATTTTCGTTTCTATCTGCGCATCGTTTAATTTCTTTTTGAGTATTTCTAGAAGTGATTCTTGTTCCTCATGCGTAACAATCCCATCTTCTAGTATCCGATCTATTTTTTCACAGATGATTTTAGAAGGCTTATGATCACGAATGAAAGATTCATTAGTTCTCATCCATTCTTGCAAGCGACACACTTCTTTTTCGTTGATTTCATTGTCGCAAATAACACCTTCAATGATTCCATTAAGTTCATAAATCTTCGCAGAGGAATCAGTTTCAAGAGCTGTATATTGACTACAATTATCTATAAGCATTTCTCGTTCTTCATCTGTGATGATTCCATCTTCAAGCACTTGTTCTACCAGTGAAATTAATTGAGCTTGCCTAGGCTCGTAAGATAAGTTCTTGTTCTTGTTCACCCACGAAGACAATCCGGCTACCTCTAGCTTATTGATAATACCGTCGTAGCTAATGCCGTTTATTATTCCTATTAACTCATTTATGTTACGCATCATCAACTTGTGTGGTGTTTGCTCCAAAAACTACCACAGCTCTCCTTTCATCTAGTATCTGTAATGCAGAAAAGCTTCTGCAATCTAAACTTACAATACAAAACAAGGTATCCATTTATCAGGACTCACTGGTTTTTGAGGCTCCGTTAATTTATCCAGAAGCACTCAAAATCCCCTTATTTTCAAGCTTTTTTCACACTTTTACTTCTGTACTTTTGACATCAAACATACCGTTTCATTTTGTGTATTGTTATCCAAACCTAGTGTAAACTCTTTTTCTATAATCGGCAACTTAAATTCTATGGATTTCAGCCACTGACCATTCTCTTTGCGTTCTTCGTAAATCTGTACATTATCCACCAACTGTGACAGGAACTCTCGTTTCTCAGCTTCGTTCATTTTGGCATACAGCTTATCAAAGAAAATGAGTGCCTTGTATATATTGTCTCCGGTAATCTTGTCTGCCAGCAGAGCGCGTTTCTTAGTTTTTGCAGATATAAGCAATTCCTCTGCTTCATCTATTTTATCATAAGTCTTGTACAAACGGTTCTCTAAATCTGTTTTTCTTCGCTGATAATGTTTATCCTCATAATCAAGAGAATCAATATCTGACAAGATCGTATCTTTGTTATGATATAGCTGTCTTAATTGTTTTTCGTAATTTGCTATTTCCTGATCTAATGCGCTTGTGTCTACTTCCATATTTATCTTCCTGCGTATTAAATCCGAAAATTTAGGATTGCTAACCAGTTTACTGATCACCTCTGCAACAGAAGCATCCAGCATTTCTTCATGCACCTGTTTTTTATAACCGCATTTATGACCTCTGGTCATATTCCGGTGTTTACAGCCATAATAATAAAAGTCCTTATAATGGCTTCCATCCTTGCGCTTCTTAATGGCCTTGTTGCCATACATTCCTGCACCGCAGACAGGACATTTTAAAATTCCAGATAAAAGATGTATCTTTTCTTTCTTATCACGATTGACCTTTTCGTACTTTTTAGCCTGTGCCGCCACCTTGACCTGCGCCTGCTCCCATACTTCTTCTGATACAAGAGCTTCATGTAAACCATCTACCAACAGATAATCATCTTTCTTAACTTGTCTGTACTCGTTCCTTGTACCATGAACCTTTTCTGTCCGTCTTCTACCATAGGAGATTTTACCGCTATAAACCGGATTCTGTATAATTCTTCTGATAAGAGCAGCATCAAATAATGGATTTTTGCCATTCTGCCTGGCTATCTTATGGATTCCATGATTTTCTAAATACTTAGCAATTCCATTCGCTCCCAGATCTGTATTCACATATTGGTCAAATATCGTTCTGATAGCTACTGCCTCTTCCTCATTCACTACCAATTTTCCATCAATGATAGCATATCCATATGGTGCAAAACCACCATTCCATTTACCTTCCCTGGCTTTCTGCATCCTGCCTTCCATTGTCTGAACACGGATGTTCTCACGTTCAATCTCTGCCACTGCTGACAGAACAGATATCATAAGTTTCCCGGCATCTTTAGATGAATCTATTCCATCCTCTACACAAATCAGATTCACACCAAAGTCCTGCATCACTTGTAATGTTGCAAGAACATCTGCCGCATTTCTTCCAAATCTGGAAAGCTTAAATACAAGGACATAAGACACTTCATCTTTTCCTGATTTGATATCGTCCATCATCTGATTAAATGCAATTCTTCCCTCTATTGACTTACCGGATTTTCCTGCATCCTCATACTCCCCGGCAGTTTCATACTCATTATAATCACAAAAGGCTTTCATTTTTGTTTTCTGTGCATCTAGAGAATATCCGTCTATCTGCATTGTTGTAGAAACACGGGTGTAAAGATACACTTTTATCTTTTCTTTAGACATTCTTATCACCTCTTAACGTCATTTTCGCAGTCAAAGCATAGCTACTAATTATACCTGTTTATCTGGCAGTGAAAGTAATCTGTCTATTACCGGATGAATAATTGCTGTCTCTGTAATCTGATTGATGGCACAAAGTTTCTTCCCTGCATCCTTACTGGATGCTCCACAATGATAAACCAGTTCTGTCTTTTCCCCATAATCAAGTATAATTAACCTGTCGTGACAATCAGGATTCGGCTTAATCCGAATCGTTGGATATTCATTTTGAAAATCCGTCACTAAAGAGTTCGTAAGAAATCCTCTCCCACCTTTTCCATTCTCTGTGAATAAAACAACTTCCACGCCATCTGCTTTCTGTGAAAGGTGTTGTAATGATTTTGCATTCATATAATCATCCACAACATAGATTGATTTATTTGCCTGTTGGTAGATTTCTATGTATGCAATGTCAGCTTCTAACTTCTGGCCTTTATAAATCACAAAATTCTTGACATCTTTTTCCGAAATAAAATTCTCACTTAGCTGTTCAACATTCTTTTGAATCAAATTAACCTTTTGGTCTGTTTGTTTCTGTTTATCTATTAACCCAGTTGTCTGCACTGATATTTCAGTAACTTTAGATGATAGTAACTCCATTTCAGATCTTGTTACAAATTGCTGGTTCTGTTTAATATAATGTCGCATTTCTCTAAAGGTACGCATAATAAAAATGCTTTGTTGCTCTGCTAATTCTCCGCGAAGTACTGTAGCAAGCATATAGATTCCTTGCTCTGTAAACGCAAAAGGCATCTTTTTAATATTGGATCCCTGTCTATTACTCTTTTCGTTCAAAGTCGCAAATTGCGACTTTGAAAATCCCTCCGGTATTTCTTCTCTATTTAGTTGAAACATGAAATCCTCTGGAAATCTACTAATGTTCCGCTTCACCTGCTCATTTAATCGTTTGACTTCATATCCATAGATTTCTGCTAAATCTTTATCCAGCATTACCTGCTGTCCGCGAATTATATACACTTTACTACGAATATCATCTGTAGTAATCAATTCCTTTGTATCTTCCATTTTTCCTCCTACCAAACCGGTTATTAGTTCCGTCAGATTGATTTTTCAATTCCATTTCATGAAGTCACAAATTGTGACTTCATGGATTTTTGATTCAAGGTGCAGTTAATTCACCTTGAACGTTAACGCAACTTGAGATTAATCAATCCTCCACAATACTCTCCATCTGTTCCAACTTCTGCAAGGCCTTTATATACGCCATCAGTCGTTTATACTGCTCATCACCTAGACTATGTATCTGTTTTAAAATCTTAATATCCGCCCTAGTGACTTCATAATCCATATCTGCATCTTTATATTCCGGGTCAATTCCCTTCCCCGTTAAAAGCTGTTCAGGAGTAATATCTAATGCATCACATATTGAAAGCAAACAATCCGCTTTTGGATTTGTCTTTTTCTTTTTCCAGTCACTGATGTTACTCGTTGCAATTCCAGTTCTTCTTGAGAGTTCCAACTGCGTTATGTTCTTCTGCTCCATCATATAAAAAATTCTTTCACTGATAATCATGATTTTTCCTCCACCAACATTTCATGTGCATCCGTATTTTGCGATTTTAATATCCGTCTTTACGGTTATAATATCATGCGACAGCTTTTCTTTCAATAGAGATTTTTGTATTTCTGAATTTTACTATATTCTTCGGTTTATAAAATTCAACATACAGCTGTTTAATTCTTTTCATGAGAAGATAATGATCCGGATCTGGCAAACTATCCAAATCCATCGCTTCTGCATACTTTGCTACCATTTCTCCGATAAAATTTGCCAAATCACTCCAGGCATCTCTTTCTTTTAGAACCACTTTATTCTTAACCATAATTAAAATCCTTTCTGACATTGTCATTGAAATCCATCGTATCCCATCCATAGTGATGTCCTTTCATTCCCTGATAGGATAAGATAGATATTATTAAAATTAGTATTGTTATTATTAGTTTTATTAGGCTTTGATTTCTACAGTTCTAAATACGTAAGAATCAAAACTCTGTGGGTGCATAAATCAAAATTCCTAGATGTGATTTTCACTCCTCTTCTTTTTTGATTTTTACCTGTGTGAATATCCCTCAAAATACTTTTTTAAGATACAACTTGTTAGGCTTACCCGGTCCTTGCCTCTTTCGTTCAAGTGCTCCCGCCTTCTCCAGCTCATCCAATAGTTTGCAGGCTTTTTGAGTGCCACAATTCAAATCCTTGCAAACTCTTTTTACCGAATAATAGATAAACACCCTTCCTTTGTCATCAATCCATCCATTTTTTATTGACAGGGAAACACGGTCTAAAAAGAATGCATATAATAGCTTTGCATCTGCTGATAACTCCGCAAAGTACACATTATTCACCAAGCATTTTGGTAATCTGAAAAAAGTAAACAATTCTCCATAACCTCAATCCTTCCTTCTTTACATTTTGTAAATATGCAACGCTTTCTCAATTTGAACACCGGCTTTCCCAAATCATTCTCCAAATGCTATTTCACAAATTGGCAAGCAGTGCACCGGTATATACCCGGCGCATTTTTGCTTGTTGGGGAATGCCCCAATCCCCTCGAACTGCGGATAAACCGCAGAGCCACGCTAACGCTTTTTATCAATTCACCTTCTCTTCTTTGAATCCTCCTCATATAGATGAATAACTGCTTCAAGTGCCTTTTTCAGAAGTTCTGTTTGCTCATTATTCATCTTTTTTATTTCTGCAATATCCTCTTCATACAGCTTACCCATTTCATTTGCTTTCTTAGCATACTGATTGAGATCATTACTAATCCTTGTATGCAAAGATATTACCCGGTTCAAATCAGGCCATTCAGAGATTATTACATACCCGTTTAACGCCATCTTCCTGATATACGCACTCATATTATGAACTCCGGCTTCCTTCATCCGATCATGCAATATTTCCACCTCCTCCGGTTTAAATTTCACATAAATACCTTTTGAATACTCTTTCACTTTGCATTTCCTCCACTCTTTTTACTTTGTTTTTTAGAAATCATTCTATCAGGGCATTTGATGACTTTCTAAAAATAGGCAACAAAAAAAGCAACCGATGTTACTCGATTGCCATGCTGCCACTTTTACAAGACTATATCCGCTCAAAAAATTGTTAGTATTGTACAAATAGTTTTGTGAATAATTCTGTCCATTTTCCATTACAAAATGATAATTGACTTTTTAGAAATAGTTGTTCTCAGATTTTCTACAAAATTAGAAAAAGCCCAAACCACAAGGGTTTGAGCTCCATTTGTACATTCGTATTTTCTGCTTTTGGGTATAAAATCTCCGCTGTTAAATATAGAATATTTGTTCGTTTTTGTCAAGTCATACTTACAATGAAGAAAAGCTACCTGTCGATTAAATATGTCAGCTGATTGCCATATATTTCATTTAATGCAGTCTAAATCTTTTTCAGCAAAAGATGGTGGAAGAATGCAATATCTCTGTACTCCTGTATCTGTGATACTCTTAACTCAAGCTGCATCATTTTCTCCTGCCAATCTTCATCCCCATGCTTTTGTTGATTCTGCTGCAAATCCCAGAAAGTTCTTATTCCAAAATTAGCTGAGATAGTTAATTGTGGCTCCCATTTAGTAATATCATTATCTTCATAATATCTTATAGTCCCAAACTTAGAAGCTGTGCTGTTTTTTCCATCAAGAATTGCATTTGCCTTTTCAAAATCATCAAGCAAAACTGCCATTTGCATTACGCGTCCCGGTCTGTTATGTTTTACAATAGATAAAATTCCGTTCTGCTTAAGCACTCTAGTCAAAACCTTTATTACCTCTTCCTTGTTATCAACATACTCGAGTACATTGTGACAAATGATAATATCAAAAGTTTTATCAGCAAATGCTGATAAAGTTTTAACATCGCCCATTATTTGTGTATATTGATAATCTTTCCAAGCATTTGTCAGCATTTCTTGCGATGGTTCTATTGCAATCACTTCATTCTTTTCTGCGAAATAATTTGCTGTGATTCCTTCACCACTTCCAAAATCAAGTATTCTTTTTCCTTCTATTTCTCCTATCTGTTTCCATACTATTCTCTTGAATAGCCTCTCCCATGCCGGAAGTTCTGTAATTTTATGCATATTATCCGCGTCCTTTCCATACACAAAAACCAATTTTCTATCTTATCAAAACGCCACTAAAAAACTGTTCTTGAAATGCAATCTGTGCATATATTTCATCATCACTCGGAAGTTCTATATCACTATGTATAACTCCTTTTTCGTCACAAGGAACCACAATCCATTTCGTTTCATTATCATCATATCGATGATATACTGCAATAACTTTTCCTGTATATTCTGCAACAGCCGAATTCTCTCCAAAAAGATAGATATCCTGCTCTGCTCCGTCTCCACCTTTTATCCCGGTAACATACCCATAATTGATTGGATAAATCATCTCTTTATGACGTGGGTGGTAGCTTCCCTTAGGACGATCTATCTTTCCGCTTACTACTTGACCAATAATATCCTGATATCGGTTTGATGGGACAGGGTTGTCCTCAAATCCAAAAATATCTTTCACATTCAGACAGCAATCACCATGATCATACATTTTTCTAATTTCCGCTACTGTGAGCCATCTTGTTTGAATCACTTCATTTGTTGTTGCTCTTTGTAGGTCTGGTTCTTCTGTTGTTTCAAAATAATAAGAATCTCTTATCCAGTTATGTCTAAATCCGTCATAAGTAAGAGCTACTTTTGTAGCAAGAACAGTTGCTTTTTCACGTTCTAACGTGATTCCTACTTCCTCAAATACTTCTCTTAAAGCAGCATCTAAACTGGTATCTCCTGCTATGGAATGTCCCGCAACAGTTTCCCACTTTAATGGATCCGTATCCTTATCTGCCGAGCGCTGTGACACCAAATATTTCCCGGTTTTAGGATTCTTAATCCAAACCATAACCCATAAATGAAATTCATCTTTCAAAAGATTCTCCTGTTCTCCACGAGCGCAAATTTTTCCATTTTTCTTCCGATCTATTGTATATACATCCCACAATTCACTCATTCCCAATACTCTCCATTTTTATAGACATATTTTGTAAAATACATGCCTATTAGACCTTCCTCTAAATCATTTTAAAAAATTCTAATGCCTCAACAATCGCATCCTCTTTCTCCTTCGGACACTTAGGCTGTCTGGTATCATCAGATTTAGGTTTATTGTAATTCTCACGCTCTATAATTCCATACTTAGCCTTAACCTGCGCAATATAAAGGTTAGATACTTTCATCCCCTCATTATGCTCTGCCACATATGACTTGATTTCCTCATAGGTTGCTTTACTCTCAGCAGAGGTAATATCTAACTCATCCATATCCAGTCTCACATTCACATGATGCTTCGCCTCATGAAGTTTGGACAAAAGACATACCGTCTCAACGGTACTTTCGTTGTCCCAACAAAGTTCCTGTATTTCCCTGTCTCCAAAATACACCGGAAAACGGAACTTTATGTGCTTCAGGAATCTGCCATCTGGCTGCTCCTGCTCGTAAATGTCCACCCGTTCTACAAAGCTGTTAAGAAATTCTTTCTTCTCCAGATAGGTGAACTTATCATATAGTTTATCAAAATATAAAAGAAATTGATAGACGTTTTCTTCTGATATTTTCTGTTGCTGGATATTCAACAGGCGATTCTTTACTTCCTCTATACTGTTCTCCACACCTTCAATTTCATCATACAGACGGTATAACCTTGTCTCCATATCCTGATATTTCTTCTCATAAAATTTATCCATGATATCCAGGCTATCCATCTGCTGTCCAAGTCTTCCTTTTGCTCCGGTCAGCTGTCTGTGCTGTTTTTCCAGTCTTTCAATCTCTTTTTCTATTTCTTCTGTATCTATTCTTGAACCGATTTTATTCAGAATTGCTTCTTCAAATTTAGGATTCTTCACCAGCTTCCGAATAACTTCTTCCACTGCATTGTTAATCTTCTCCTCACTCCATTGTTTACGATATCCACATTTATGACCATCTACCAGGCGACGATGTTTGCAGGCATAATAGAAATAATCCTTATATAAAGTTCCGTCTTTCTTTTTCTTTCGGTTCACGTTTCCATACATACCACTTCCACATAACGGGCATCTCAATATTCCGGATAAAATATGCTCATGATCGAGACTATGTATCTTTTCATATTTCACACCTGTTTTTTCCCGTTTTTGATGAGCCAGCTCCCAGTCTGTTTCCGAAATAATCCCTTCATGGATACCATCGTGCAGCATATAATTTTCCTGCTTTACAATGCGATATTCATTTCTTGTACCAGAAACTTTCTCGTTTTTCCTTCGTCCATAAGCCAGCTTTCCACAGTATACCGGATTATCCAGAACGCCTTTTATAAATGATGCGGCAAATGCGTCCAGTGTATTATTCTGTCGTTTTTTCTTTTTATATCCATGCTGGTTCAGCCATGCAGCAATCGCAGAGATTCCCATATTGGTATGAATAAATTTATCATAGATCAGACGAATAATTTCCGCTTCATCCTCTGCAATCTGCAATTCTCCATTTACCAATTCATAGCCATATGGAGCAAATCCACCGTTCCATTTTCCTTCCCTGGCTTTCTGCTTACGTCCCTCCATTGTCTGAACAAGGATATTCTCTCGTTCAATCTCTGCCACCGCAGACAGAACAGAAATCATCAGCTTTCCACTATCTTTTGAACTGTCAATTCCATCTTCTACACAGATCAGATTCACTCCAAAATCCTGCATTCTTTGCAGAGAGTTTAACACATCTGCCGCATTACGACCGAATCTGGAAAGCTTGAACACCAGTACAAACTGTACCTCATCTGTTCCATTCTCAATATTATCCAACATTCTCTGAAATTCCGGTCTGCCCTCTACGCTTTTTCCAGACTTACCTTCATCAGAATACTCATTTACGATTTCCATATTCTGAAATTCTGCATATCTCTTGAGTTTTTCTTTCTGAGCATCCAGACTGTAGCCATCCACCTGCATGGTTGTGGATACTCTGGTATATATATCGCATTTAATCTTTTTATTCTTCATAATCTTCCTCGCAGTATAACTCCGTTTTATTGTCCCAACTTTATTTTAGTACTTGTTCCAACTATTTTCAATACTTATTTTCTTATTGACTCATTTCTTTGTCAATCCTATAATTAATACAAAAAAATCCTCTAAGACAATAGGTATTTCACTATCTCTTAGAGGATATTTCTTTACTTTAAATGGTATCTGGTAATATTTTTCCAGTTTTCCGGGAAACCCATTTTATTCAATAATTCCGTTTCGCTTATATGCTCTACCTCTCTGTTTACTCGGTCAATCTCTTTTATAAGCTTTCTTTTAAATTCCAGAAAATCTTTTCCAGGTAATAGATATCTAAAAGCAATCACCACAGCAAACAGATCCTGTTTTCCTTTTTCATACTGATTACCGCTCTGTGGTAATGAAAGTTTTTTATGAAGCGGTGTATCCGCAATAGCATCTACTGTTCTGTATGTAAACAGTCGTTCCCCATGGGCACATACATTCCTATACTTAGTGAGAACAGATAGAAACTGCTCCATCTGATGCTGATTCAAAGGTTCAAAGTTTTTTGATACTTTTGATTTTAAAGATTGAGGAAATACTCGAAACATTTTTGATAAGTTTCCAAACGTAAGTACATTTGCCAAAACCCATAATGGAATTTCACCATATGTCTTGCGGTAATAGTTGATATATGTATAATCTGTGGTCGTTGTTGCCCGTTTCAAGGTCGCTATCAACTTTACGATTGTTGCATGATTTCTTTTTGTATTATTATAATTATTAGCATCCAGGTACTGCTTCTGCTCTGCTCCATACATTTCAGTAAAATAGTATGACATCAAAGAACGCATCTGTCGCTCAATCTGCAGTAAATATTTAAAGAACAACTCTCTAAGCTCTGCATCAAACTTATACAGACTGACTATTTCTTCAAAACTTGTTCCTACTTTATATTTCTTTGTATTCGATATTCTAAAAAGATGTTTATATCCTCCCATAAGAGGAAAATATCCTATTTGACGTAACATCTCTTCCGCATATTCTCTGTCTTTTATTTTTATTCCCTTTTCATCACTGATCCAAGAAACCTGGTCACTAAAAGAAGAGAATTTTTTCGGTGTCTGCATATCATTTCTCCTTAAAACAAAAGAGGGAGAGACCCGCAGGCTCTCCCCCGCCTGTAGGCTTCGCAAGTTTCTACAGAACGATCACTGAGCTTAGTATACGTCATTTTAAATGTCCTGTCAATACGCCAAAACATTCTTAGCCATACCCGCTCAGAAGTATTCTATGCTGTTTTTTCTTCCTTATTCTGTTTTTCTTCCTCCAACTCCCGGAGGACTTCTTCGCCGTACTTATCAATCATCCGTACCAGAAAATCAATGCACCGCTCAAATTCAATATTCTGTTGCATAAGCTCCTCCCGTCATTGTTTTGATCTGAGCTTATTTTACAGAACCTGCCGGAAAACCACATTGAATAGAAATTGATTGCAAATTGACACAATCACTTTAAAAATATCCACATTTTCTTGAACCGAATATATGTTCGTGTTATGATAGATATACTCAATCTTAACTACGAAAGGGGAATTTCTATTGAATCGATGCGATTTTTCTTCTATTAGCACTTGCTTAAAAAATCATATCAGCGAAAGTAATCAAATGAGTCAGCCTGATTTTTTATACGAATTATTTGAAGATTTTATGGATGATCCGGCAAATCAGGATTTTTCAATGGACAACGGTCTGGTTTGCCGCTGGATGACTGGTCAGGCTAAAATCAGTCCTAAAATATCCGCTTACTATTCCAAGCCATCCAATCAGGAAAAATTAGCCCATACCATCCACCAGAATCTTCTTCCACTGATGTCTGACTGTAATATGACTATACAAGATATTTACACTTTATTCATTCAGGATGACAGCATCTCAGATGCAAAAAAGAAAAATCTGGCTTCTCTGTACAAACCAGCCAGTTCAAGACTGCTGTTTCTTGCAAAACTGATTTCTTTTGGCATGGAACGCCAATTCATCAAACGTAATACCAAAAATCAGAAGCTACTCGCCGGAGGGGCTTTATCCCCCATTGTGCTGGATTATATTATGGATAGTGAGGTTCCGAAACCATGCCGTCATTTTATCGGAAGAGATAAAGAACTGGAAGAATTATATACCATGCTTGAGGAAAACCGTCATGTTTTTCTTTACGGAATCGCCGGCATCGGAAAAAGTGAACTTGCCAAAGCCTACGCAAAGCGGTACATGAGGCATTACACCAATATCCTTTATGTAGAATATACCGGCAATCTTCATCAGGATATTACTGACATGGATTTTATTGATGATCCACCAGAAATCAGTGAACAGGAACGGTTTCAAAGACATAACCGTTTTCTGCGTTCCCTGAAATCTGATACTCTGCTTATCATAGATAATTTTAATGTCACTGCTACACAAGACAGCTTTCTGTCAGTAGTATTAAAATATCGCTGCCAGATTTTGTTTACAACTAGAAGCAAACTGGATGAATACTGTACTCTGCCATTAAAAGAAATATCAGATATGAACGCTCTCTTCCAGCTGGCATCAGTATTTTATTCAGAGGCAGACACGTACCGGGCAACAGTTGAAAAGATCATCGAAACTGTTCACTCTCATACTTTTGCCGTGGAACTGGCAGCAAAACTTCTGGAAAATGGAATCTCGACTCCAGACCAGTTATTAACAAGACTTCAGGTGGAAAAAGCATCTTTCCATAACGAAGATAAAATTAAAATAATCAAAGATGGACAAAGCAGCAAAGCCACCTATTATAGTCATATCCATACGCTGTTTTCTTTATACACTTTATCTCTTAAACAGCAGGATATCATGTGTAATATGTGCTTTCTTCCTTCCACCGGTATTTCTGCCCGTATATTTGCCAAATGGCTGGAACTGTCCACACTAAATGAAATCAACGATTTAATTGAGACTGGTTTCGTTCAGACAACAACACGTCGCACTATCTCTCTGCATCCGATGATTCAGGAAATCACCCTTTCAGAGACAAAACCATCTGTAAGTAGTTGTCACACGTTGCTGGATTCTTTACAGCACATATGTTTAATGCATGGAATGGAAGTAGATTATTATAAAAAGCTATTTCAAACAATCGGAAATATCATAGAATTGATTGAAAAAGATGATATGCCAAAGTATCTGCTTTTTCTGGAAAATGCATTTCCATACATGGATAACTATAACTATCACAAAGGTATGAAGGGAATCATTCAGGAACTGAAGGTGCTGTTAAAGACAAAAAGCATTGGCACCAACTCTGACCGGGCGTTATTACTGGATTTTCAAGCAACCCTTGAAACCAAACCTGAAAAAGCAATAAAACTGGAAAAGGATGCACTTGCCCAGATAGAAAATATCACTGCTGACAATGCTCGTCTTGTTTCCAACCTTCATGCCAATCTCGGTGGACTTTACCGCATGAACGGTCATCCCGATCTCGCAAGAGAACACATGGAAAAAAGTATCTCACTGCTTGACCAATTTAACCTGCTTCATATAAATGACAGCATACCTCAGATTGCCAATTATGCAATGTTCCTGACAGAACAGCAGGAACCCGAAAGAGGCATCTCCGAATTGCAAAAATTGTCCGGCATCATCAAGGAATACCATTCCGATGACTGTCTGGATTATGCCAAAGTTCAGGAAACCCTTGGAACCATTTATTTGATGACCGCCAATCTTTCACAAGCCAAAACACATTTTAAAAGAGCTTTCAAAATATATGAAAAGATCTGGGCTGATGAACCAGAAATGATTGAAGCAAAATATCAGGAAATTCAGGAGTTATATCCACAGATTGGATTTTGCATTGGAAAAAATCTATCCGGTCTTTTAACAAAATAAGCATAATTTACGGCGGGCAACTTGCCCGCCGTTATATTCAACTATTCGTCAAATAAAGATATGCATCTTCTAAAGTGATATCATTATCCAGGACACAATTCTCATTTGGCTTTCCTTTGCTTAATACTTTCATATGAATTCCATTCTCTACATACTGCTTAGATGATATAGAATAATTGGCTTCTAACAAACTGGCTTCTTCTGCATTTTGTACCGTACAATTCCAAACACAGCCCTTTGCATTTTCCAGCAACCTACTCACGCTTCCGGAATATAAAAAACTTCCTTTTTTCATAATAGCAAGCTGTGTACAGGTTGCTGCTAAATCTTCTACTACATGAGTGGAAAACAGCACAGTTCTATCCTTTGAAAAATCAACCAAAAGATTGCGGATCCTGATTCTTTCTTCCGGATCTAACCCGGTGGTAGGTTCATCAATAATCAAAAAATCCGGATTATTAAGAAGTGCCTGTATGAGTCCGACACGTCTCTTCATACCACCAGATAATTGCCGCATTTTTTTATTCTGATGCTCTGTAAGAGAAGTCTTTTCCAAATAATAGGTAATTCTTTGTTTGAGGTCATTTGTGGATACTCCTGATAGTCCACCCATATATACAAGGCATTCTTTCACCGTAAGATTCGGATATAAGTCGATTTCCTGTGGAAGATAACCAATCTTTTTCTGTATTTTTTCATAATTTCCCTCGTTATACAGAATTCCATCAAGGGAAACCATTCCTTCCGTTTGTTTTAAAACAGTTGTAAGAACCCTCATCAAAGTGGTTTTTCCGGCACCATTCTCACCCAAAAGTCCGTAAATTCCCTTAGGTATTTCAAGAGATGCCTTATTTACTGCAACTACACCATTTTTAAATCTAACTGTTAAATCATTTATTCTAATACTCATAATCTATCCTCTTTTCTTTAAAGTCATTGGTAATACTGCAAATAAAAACAGCCCCGCTATAAAAGACACAAGCGTTCCATAAATCCAACTCTCGGACATTAATTGAGTAGGTTCACAAAAGCTGAAAGAAAACAATCCCAGATTTCCGAAAAATGAACTTCCCGCTTTTGATATAAGTCCAATGACAATTCCAAATAAACATCCAATACCTGCCCACATATTTCGAAGTAATGTACACAAAATCACAGAGCATATACTCCAAAGCCAGATAGTTCCAAACATTGCAATGAAATATAAAAGAAATATCTGAATACCCGAAATGCCTTCGTTTACACTGCCCGGTTTTTGCCAGAAAAACAAAACATATCCAACACAGGAAAGCATTAATAAATATAATATTTGAACGCCCACTCTCTGCGATATTACTTTTAACTGCTTTTTTTGATCATACAAATGAAATACATCGGCACGCTTACTTTTTACTTCCATCAAATATGTGTCACTACAAAAAATAATTGTTAAAAATGCTATTGGCGACTGAATCGCTGAACCGATTTCTTCATAGTATATAATCGGATGAATAGCACACAATATCAGTATAAATGCACATGAATAAAAAATCTTATATAACGACAGGCAGTTTTTTAGTTCCGTTTTCAATGAACCCTCCTCCTTTTCCAGATTGTAACAGAAATACATACTAATATAACTGATGAAATTACAAGAATAATCTGATTTATGTTTGACATTTTGGCTACATGTGTTTCAAAAAATCTGCCAGGGAATCGCACCATAATAGAGAACGGTCTCATATAATAAATATCATTCTTCATGGTCAGCATATTTGAATATATAATGTGTAAAAACAAGATTGGTGCTGCCGGAAGCGGATTTTTAAATATTACTGCTGTAATTGTATAGACACAACATATCATCAAAAGATTCGGAATAATATAGATCAGAGAATTCACGCAAAAATCAATTGGTGTTACTGGAAAGCCCGATTCTAAAGACGTTTTCAAACACAGCATAAAGAATATAACATTCAAAATCACTAATACTCCCAGCATACTAATGAATCCGCTTATTACTTTCCCACATATATATTGGACTGCCGTAACAGGCTTTGTATGTAATAATTCATAGGTACTTTTTCGTGTATCCTGAATAAATAAAAATGATAGCAAGACTGTTGCAAAAAAAGCCATATGCAATCCTGCAAAATCCGTAAATTTTTTGGCAAAGTACCAGGAAAAAGAATGTTCGGATAATTTCCGCTCGATATAATGATTGATTTCTTCTGCTGTCCCCTTATGAATTTCAAGGTCATCATAAGCATATATTGCATTATAATAGCCATATTGGGATTCCAAAAACTCAGAAGCAGTCTTTACATCCATATTCTGAATTTCTTTCATTACATGATCTGCTTCCTGCCTGCTAAATCCAAAACCATTTTTGGAGGTGTCCATTAACGTCTCTTTGATCGTATCTTCCCACTCCCTTCTTCTTTCTTTATCATCAGATGTGGGAATGTACCCATCCATGACATCAGCATCTTCCAATGCTACGTCATTTTGTGTGATCTTTTCATTCGGTTTGATATAATGAATTTGCAAATACGATGACAGACATTGATACATACTGGCAACTATAATAATCAAGCCAATCCACAAAACAGGGTTCTTTAAATAATCAAGTATACTTCTTTTTATGATTGTTTTCATTGTATCTCTTCCTTTCTTTATTTCTTTAACAACATCATACAAATCAATTCTCAATAAATTCACAACAAAAAAGACTAAAACCACTTTATTTGTGATTTCAGCCTTATAAAGTATTTTTATTCAGCTTTGAAAAGAGCTTCTACATGAGCACCGCCTTGTCTGGCATTATATATTTTCAAATTTCCTCCATGCTTTTCACAGAAAATACGAGAAATATACATACCAAGGCCAAAATGCTTTAAATCATCTTGTGGATTCTTATGATAAAATGGTTCTGTTACTTTTTCCTCAGTATCCACAAACCCTATTCCATCATCTTCAACAGAAATTATAAGAAAACCATCCTTTTTCTTTATCTGCAAAGCAATACTTTTTTGTGCATATCGAACCGCATTTTCCAGTAAGTTGTCTGTCACTTCCATGACAAGTTCCTCATCCACTTTCACAATGTTTTGTTCCTGCACTCTTTCTACCTTACATAATTTACTTTCCTTCTTGGACAGCATGGCAGCTTCTGCCTCAATCTTTTTTGCCAGTTCCGATAATTCTATCTCTGAGCATTGCAGTTCCCTCTGTTCTAAATGGGACATTTTTCTCATGTTTTCCGTGAAATGCTCTATACGGTCAATCTGATACATGCCTGTTTGTAAGATATCAATAACATCCTCTGTTTTTATACTCTCAGAAGAAACAAACTCTAAGAGCATTTCCTGATACCCTCGCAATATGGAAAGTGGAGAACGTATATCATGTGCAATTGCATTCCGCAAAGCCTTCTCGTCATCAATCATTCGCCACATCTTTCTGTTGTTATCTGCTAAAGCACTTCGCATCATTTCAAATTCTTTACACAAAGTTCCCATCTCATCTTTATTTTCATAGGACACATGAAAATCCAGTTCATTATCTGCAATCATTTGTGAGGCATCTTTTAGTTCCTGTAGAGGTGTCTTTAACTTATTTTTATAAAAAAAGAATACCGCAACAACACTCCCAACAATCGAAAAAATCAGTACCGAATATGTTTCCATAAAGTCACACATTTCCGAAAGATGATAGTCCAAACGATTCATCTGCGATTGATTAGGTCTTGATATCTCAATCTCGTATTTCTTTCCATATTGCTGAAACACGTCCGTATAATCTGCATAATCAATATATTTTTCCCATATTTTATTCTGCATATTTCCTGCAAAATGAACTGTAAATCCAGATAACAGAAATGCTGCCGTTAAGCTGATCACAAAATAAAGCAGAATTGTTTTTTTCAGTGACAAGTTTCTTATTTTTTCCATCGGTATCCAATCCCCCATACAGTTTCTATGTATTCTTTTTCTGAATAATCCGCTATTTTTTTCCTTATACGCCGTACTAATTCCGTTATCGTTCTACTGTCCCCTTCCGCATCATATCCACAGACTTGTGCATATATACGTTCTTTATCAAACACCTGCCCTGGATGCATGGATAAGAATTCAATAATCTGATATTCAATTTTTGTGAACTCCATCCTGTGTCCAGCTATAGCTACTATTTTTTCAGAATAATCAATCAGCATTTCATCCATGAAACGGTATTCCGTTTTTTGTTGATGCCTTTCTTCTCTCTTTATGTTTGTGACAATCCTTGCTTCCAACTCCCGAAGACTAAATGGTTTCGTAATATAATCATCCCCACCTGAAAGCAACCCATTAATTTTATCATCTTCGTCAACTCTTGCTGTCAGAAATAAAATTGGACATAACACTTTACTGCGTATCAGACGACATACTTCAATCCCATCCATGCGTGGCATATTGATATCCAACAAAATAATATCCGGTTTCATTTTTATTTTATTTAATGCTTCCATTCCATCTGTAGCCGTAATGGTTTCATATTGTTTCATATTAAAATAACTACAAAGCATTTTCACCAATTCTTTATCATCATCGACAACTAAAATCTTGTATTTCATCCAAACCACCTCCAGTATCCATATTATACGATAAAAAACAATGAAATCACAACAAGAGTACATGAAGAACGTAAGCACAATATATCTTTTTTCTCAATTCCTGCTCAATTTCCCCTCAATGCCTTTTTCCTCCGATTTTCGTATGCTTATCCCACAGCAGAGCAGTACCACACCGGTACGACCTGCTGAATCAATCAATACGAAAACGGAGGTATTTTTTATGCGAGAACTCAGAAACACCAAAATCATTGCTGTAGATCATGGCTACGGCAATATGAAAACAGCAAACACCGTCACCCCAACCGGCATCAAAGCCTATGAAACTGAACCAATCTTCACCGGGAATATTCTGGAATACAACGGCATTTACTACCGGATCGGCGAAGGACACAAAGAATTTATCCCGGATAAAGCTATGGACGAAGAATATTATCTTCTGACGCTAATGGCTATTGCAAGGGAACTGAATGTCTTTTCCATCCGTGAAGCAGATGTTCATCTGGCTGCCGGACTTCCTCTGACATGGATCAGAAATCAAAGAGAAGCTTTTCGTTCCTATCTGCTCCAGAATCCAGAAGTCCATTACCGTTTCAACGGCAAAGAATATCATCTCCGCTTTGTGGGATGTAGCCTTTACCCACAGGGATATCCGGCTATTGTAAACCACCTTGGAAATTTCAAGGGAACTAATCTCCTTGCAGATATCGGAAACGGAACCATGAACATTCTGTATATCAACAATAAGAAAGCACAAGAAAGCCGATGCTGGACAGAAAAACTTGGTGTAAACCAATGCATGATTGCTGCAAAGAACGCTGTTCTGGACAAATTTGGAGTGAAGATTGAAGAATCTACAGTAGAACAGATTCTGCGGTTTGGAACAGCTGACATTTCAGCACCATATATGGATTGTATCAGTTCTATTGCCAGACAGTATGTGGCAGAACTTTTTTCCACACTCCGCAAATATGAATACAATCCTGACCTAATGCGCCTGTATGTAGTTGGCGGCGGTGGATGTCTGATCCGTAACTTCGGAACGTATGACAAATTACGAGTCACCATCATTGATGACATCTGCGCCACCGCCAAAGGTTACGAATCTCTGGCTTATATGAGCCTGAAAAGGAGGGGATAAACCATGCAGAACAATATCCGCAACACAAACCTGCGCTTTAATCTGGACAAAGAACAGCAACGGAGAGCCTGGGAATATTTACAGACGATGGACAGGCAGGATTTTAAATCTTACAGTCAGGTAATCTCTCTTGCACTGGTAGATTATTTTGACCGCTACTACCGCACACAGGCTGATCCTTATCTGGAAACAAGAGAACGGGAAGAACTTTTTGTGAAACAGATTGTAGATGCAGTGGAAAACAGTCTGAAACAGGCATTGCCACTTTTTCTTTCCGGACTGACTGCAGGCATGGCGCAAAGGGAGCCCCAAATCAGGGCATCCTTTCCAGCACCTGAAAATTCACAGCCAGATAGTGATGTAGACTGGGATTTTCTTGGGGAATAAACCCTTTTGATTGGAGGTGAACACATGACTGACTTTCTGACAGCAGACACCAACCTGCCATCTTATATGATGTTTCCCCGTTTCCTTCTGGACATGGAAATAAACGAAACTGCCAAAATGCTTTATATTATCCTGCTCGACCGGGCAAGGCTTTCCCAGAAAAATGAGGGGTGGTCAGATACAGACGGTCATGTGTTCATTTACTTTACGATTGAAGCACTGGCAGAAGTTCTCCACAAAAGCCAGATGACGGTTAAAACTGCTCTGGCAGTACTGGAAAAACAGGAGCTTATCTTCCGAAAACGGCAGGGTCCCGGACAGCCCAATCGGATTTATGTAAAACTCCCAAAAGAAACCATCCACTATACAGACAGATTTCTTTCCCTAAGACAGACAAAAAACTGTCCTATTGACAGACAGGATTCTTTCCCTGATACAGACAGAAAACTGTCTGGTAATAAGAAAGAGATAAAAAAGAACAATTTAGCAATAAGAGGGAGTAAGGAGCCACTCTCACCCTATGGAAAATTTCAAAATGTTTTTCTGTCAGAAAAAGAGCTTGAAGATATCCGGCAGACAATCCCTGACTGGAAGGATTATATTGAACGCTTATCCGGTTATATGGCTTCTACCGGAAAGCAATATCAGAACCACGCAGCTACCATCATCAGTTGGGCAAGACAGGATCATCCTGCTTCCCGACAACGAAATTACGAAAGTGAGGAATACGAAACATTATGACAAAATTTATAGAAAAACCAACAGCTATAACCCCAAACAGAGAGCTTCAGTCTGATGAATATTTTAACGAAACAGACCACCTGATCTACTGTTCCAAATGCAATACGCCAAGGCAATGCAGGCATGAATTACAGGGAAAGGTTCTTATTCCTTCCATCCGCTGTAAATGCCAGCAGGAAATCTTTGAGCAGGAAGAAGCCCAGAGAAAACTTCATGAAAAACAAATGGAAATAGAGCATCTTAAAACCAGCGGCTTACAGGACAAAGCACTCTATGACTACACTTTTGCCAGGGATAACGGCATCAATCCGGAAATAAAACTGGCACACAATTATGTAAGCAACTGGGAAGAGATGAGAGCAAATGCTTCCGGACTTCTCATCTGGGGTGATGTCGGTACTGGAAAATCTTTTTTTGCAGGCTGCATTGCCAATGCCCTTCTGGAAAAAGGCGTTCCTGTACTGATGACCAACTTTTCCCGAATTCTAAATACCCTTACCGGAATGCATTTTGAAGACAGAAACCAGTTCATCAACAGCTTAAACCGCTACAGTCTTCTGATTATTGATGATCTCGGAATTGAGCGGAACTCTGACTTTGCACTGGAACAGGTATTCAATGTGATCGACAGTCGTTACCGCAGTAAAAAGCCCCTGATCATAACGACCAATCTCACTTTATCAGAGCTGAATAACGCCGCTGATATCGCACACAAACGAATTTATGACCGTATTCTGGAGAGATGTATTCCTGTCCGTATCAATAACCGGAATATTCGTCAGGACAATGCAACAGCTAATTTAAAACAGGCAAAAAGAATTCTGTTAAACAATCATGCTCCGAACCAGAACTGAAGCAAAGAAGCATAACACGATAATTATTCTTCACTGACAGTGGTACTACTTTCTTTCCTTATTTATCACCAGAAACATGCCACTGTCAGTTATCCGAAACTATAGTACCAAACCATAAGATTTTAAAACCAATACTGCCCGGATACGGGCATAAAAAGGAGGTGCCAGATATGGCAGATAAAAAAATCATGACACCGGAAGAAAAAGCACTTTTACAGGCAAGACACCGCCAAGAAGAAGCCGAAGCAAGAAATCGCAAAAAAGAACGTGATGCCAGAACACACCGATTAGTCCAGGAAGGAGCCATTTTGGAAAGTATTGTTCCCCATATTAAAGAAATGGATTTGGATTCCCTGAAACGGGAGCTGATAATCCGGCTACGAGGAATGTAAACGCACAAGTTCTACTCCCGAAGGGCGCACTTACTCACCACCCGATAAATCGGGCGGTGGTATCCCCTACGGGGCTCGTGCGCTCTGCCGAGGGCTTTTCCGCTGTTGCAGGCAACATCGAAAGGAGGTGCCAGATATGGCAATTTATCATATGCAAGCCAAAGTTGTCAGCCGTGGTTCCGGACGTTCCGCTGTCGCAGCTTCTGCTTATATGAGCTGCAGCCGGATGTACAATGATTACGATGGCATCCAGCATGATTACACCAGAAAGCATGGACTCATTTATCAGGAAGTATTGCTTCCACCGATGGCTTCACCAGAATGGAAAGACCGTGAACAACTCTGGAATGCTGTGGAAGCTGCAGAAAAAACAAAAGACAGCCGACTGGCAAGGGAATTTGTTGTCGCACTTCCCGTTGAATTAGATAAGGACAGTAATATTTCTCTTCTAAAAGATTTTATTCAAAAGAACTTTGTAGATATGGGCATGTGCGCTGACTTTGCTATTCACGATACGGATGGACACAATCCTCATGCACACATTCTGCTTACCGTCCGTCCACTGAACGAAAACGGAACATGGCAGTATAAAACAGAAAAAGAATATCTCTGCATAAAAAATGGAGAAGAAAAAGGATTTACAGCTACTGAATTCAAAGCTGCTCAAAAAGATGGCTGGGAAAAGCAATACAGATATAAAGTTGGGAAAAAGAAAGTTTATATGACCGCATCTGTCGCACAGGAAAAAGGCTATGACCGCATCGACAAGCATCCAAAAAGCAGCCGCTATGGCAGACAGAATCCCATTTCTGAACAATGGAACAGTGATGAGCAACTCTGTATCTGGAGAGCAAACTGGGCAGATACTGTAAATGAAATGCTTGCCCACAATCAGATAAATGCATCCATTGATCACCGCAGCTTTGCAGATCAGGGAATCACCGAACAGCCGACCATCCACGAAGGCTATATTGCTCAAAACATGGAAAAGAAAGGAATGATAGCTGACCGCTGTGAAATCAACCGCCAGATTCGTGCAGATAACCAAATGCTCCGGGAATTAAAAGCTCAGGTAGAGAAACTGGCTCAAGCTGTCAAAAATTCTATTCCTGTAATTGCAGAAACAATGGAAACTATCCGAAATCATATGATCTTTACACAATATCATTTACTTCATAATGAGATGCAAAAAGAAGTAATTCATGATTGGATGAATCATTTTAATCCAATACTGAATAAATACAACACCGTTAAAAAGAAACTCAAAGCTAAAGTTACAGAACGGAAAGAGCTGAATGTAGAAAAAGAGAAAACCAGTATTTTGAATCCCATCCAGCATATAAAATTGAATCAGCAGCTTACAACTGTTACCGAAGAAATTGAAGAACTGAAATCAAGGAAAGAGCAGCTAATCTTCCAGGCACAATGCTCTACTGATAAAGATATGATGAATCTATCCAAGAAATATGACCAGATGAATAACAATCTTGATATTCTTGATTCTCAGGACATCTCCCTTAAAAAACAGCTTGAAAAAGACGCCGTTGCTTTCCGGGAAGAAAAATTTCGTCCTGATCCAGAACAATACACAGAATTGCTGGACACCAGAATCCAGATACGTCCTGATTTTCGGGATAAGCTGATCGAACAGCTTAAAGGTACTTTCGGTAAATATTATGACTATCACCGTCATGATATTGCAGCCAATGAGGTGGATTATCTCAATGTGGAAGATCCTGATGTCTTCTCCCATCGTGCATGGGAACTGAAATATCAGAGGAAACGGGAAATACGGCGAAATCAGCCTGCTCAATCTAAGAAAAAATCACATGATATGGAATTGTAACCGTCTTTGAATAGATAATATGTTCTTACAAATCTCTTGTTCAAAAATGAGTTTTTTTCAAAAAAGCGTATGGATTTAAAACTTCCATACGCCTTTTTATATTCCGTTCTTCAAATTGTCTAAAAGTTGACTAAAAATATATCACCGTTCATATGATGCAATAATTTCTTTGCTATCTGCTGTTTTATAATCAATTGTTCCCAAATTACCAATCAAGTCAAATGTCATATCTGCATTAACCTGCAATTGATCTTCAAGTTTGACTGCCGACGGCTCATCTTTTAGAAAAACTGTTAATCCATAAGGCTCTGTTTCAGACTGTATCTCTATACTGTCATATGAGTATCCCTCTGGATACTCTTGACCGCTTACAATATTTATAACATTTGAAGAATCTCCTACATAATCTGTCTTATACTGCGATAAATCAGGAATTTCGTACAATTTTTCTTTTTTTCCGCACGCTGAAATCAACATGATTGACATGGCGACTAACATAATTGCAAGTACTTTTTTCTTCATAGAAACACCTCCCGAAAGCTTTATTCAACACTTTTCGATTTGAGTAAAAGGCCAAGGGACTTTAATGTCCCTTATGCTTTTCTCTTTTCTTTCGCTGTTTCAGTTCAAACATTCGCTGCTCTTCTGCCTCTTTTTTCTTGCGTCTTTTCTCTTTGCGTTCCTGCTTGTTCTGTTCCTGCTGTAATTTCAACGCCTGTTGCGATTTTGTACCAATGCCTATTTCCAGCATCTGCTTCTTTACTTCCCGCTGCATCCGTTTCGGATTTCTTTTGATATCCTTTACAACAGTTTCAACAACCGAACTGAATTTCAAACTGAAATAGCACTTTTGAATATATTCCTGTACTTCATAATCTTTTGGCTCTGCACCAAATGTTACCTTTGCCACAGATAGTTTACCATCTTCGATGCGTTCAAAGATTCCCACCCAAAACGGCTCTTCAAAAAATACTGTCAGCTTTCCATTTACTTTGTCCATAAGAATCCCTCCTAAAATTGATTGAACAAAGAATGGACAACCCGGAGGGGCAGGTTACTTACCCTATTTATATAGGACGGCCGGGCTACCTACCGGCTCTGGCACATCAAAGATGTACGTTGCGTTTTTATCTTTGCGTTTATAATCAAGCCATATGGCACGATTAACTTAATTCTATAACTTCTAAGTTACATTCCTCAAAAATCTTCTTGCTTCCTAAGATTCTATCTTCTGTTCAAATCATACCATATGATTAATGCATTTTCTATATACTTTCTTGATACCCAGCAAAAACCAGAAAAAAGCTCCCGAAGGAGCTTTCCACGTTCTAAATGTATGCTAATTCGCTTAACACAATCTCTTCTGCATCATTTCTTATTTCCCATGAAGAATGTTGTAAATTAGTAATATCCACAACGATAACAGGTAATTTAATTATTCGTATTTTTTCCCGATAATGTAAATCGAAACTACCATACCACCTAATATCATAATTAAGAAAATTTTACTTAAAATATCCCATAAAGCTATATTGAGACAATTGATTATTATAATACCTGCAAGAGGATATAGAACAACCGTTGCAAGTGTCCAAATTTTTAAAGTTGTACAGATGTACATCCAATTTCCGTTGTTAAAGGATAAACCAACTAGATGTATTCTAAAAATTCCTTGTGAAACATAATTTATCTTGTTTGCATCATAATATGTTGGTAATATGTCTTTGGCAAAGAAACAAAACCATGCACCAAATAAAAGCATTAACCCTGTAACCAGCAATATATCATCTTTCATCTCAGCTATTGAATTCCCAGATACGACTAACATAATAATTTCTGTAATAGATATTAAAAAGCATAGCAAATATGCTAATATCCAGTTTTTTCTATGCTGATGAATAGAATTCCTAACAGCCATATCGAGAGAGCCTACTACCAATTCCTCGACTTCTTTTGTATCAATATTTTTCTGTGTATCTATTTTTTCTCCACGTAACAATTCTGTAACGGTAACATCTAATATATCAGCTATTGGTATGAGTAATACGACATTAGGCATACTAAGACCACGTTCCCATTTGCTGACCGTTTTATCTGATACATATAATTTTTCAGCCAAATCCTTTTGAGTTAAATTCTTTTTCTTTCTTAATTCGGTTACAAATAAACCGAATTTTTCATTACTAATTTGATACATACATCCACCTCCTGCACACATATTATAATGGGAGTACGCATAAATCAATCGACTAGCAGTAGAATTGCAGAATATTAGCACAAATATATCAAATAATCTCCCCATTATAATTATTTCTGTGAAGTTATATTCGGATATTTTTTAAGCCATACTATGAAGTAATTAAATCTGTGTAACTTATAACCATGGCAGAAAAAAACAACCTTCCGGAACTTAGAAATGGTCACCTGATATGGAATTGTAATTTGATTCTTCTTTGAACCCTTACAAATGCAGAAGCTGAACAAATAGGAGTTTTCTTCCTACCTGTTCAGCTCTTTATTTACCTGTAAATCAATTCTTTTAACACAATCTCTTCTGCCATATTACGAATACCATTTACCGCCCTAACCCATTCCATCTGGTCACGAGCTTTCATTTCTTCCGTAATGCCCTGCCTCTCCATCATCTGATGCACCAGAACTTCCATTCTCTCCTGCGCTTCATCATCCACAAGATTCAGATGTTCCACCAGTCTGTCTTCCAACATATACAGTGAATACATTGCCGGACAATGCTCTTTCAGATACGTTTTCCGCATTATTCCATATTTTCCATAATGCGGTTCTTCATCTGTACTGACAAGATTCGGATAGTAAATTCCGTCTGCTCCCAGTGTGTAGGTTCCACCCATTTTTTCAAATGTGCTTTTCATGTGTTATTCCTCCTTGAAATCAGCGATATCCTTAAATCATCGCAAAATATTTCAGGGCAGCCTTGATAGCATCTTCTTTCTCTTTCGGACACTGTGGCACTTTTGGATTTTCTGTCTTTGGCAGATTATAGTTCTCTCCTACTTCAATTCCACATTTCCTTTTGATTTGAGAAATATATAAATTTGAAACCTTCAAGCCAAATTCTTTCAGCACATAATCTTTGATTTCCTGATAGGTCGCTTTCGTCTCTGCACTGGTTGCATCCAGCTCATCTAAGTCTAAGTCGATCTCTATCGTGTCATCTGGTTTTTGTTGGGACAAAAGAACAACCGTCTCTACATGCACAGTCTCAGGGAATAAATCCACATTACTGACCCTCTTCAACTCATACCCGCGCTCCTGGAACACCGCCAGATCCCTTGCAAAGCTTGTTGGCTTACAGGAAATATACACGATGTTTTTCACGCCATAGTCGATGATCTTTTGCAATGCCTTTGGATGGATGCCGTCGCGTGGTGGATCAAGGATGATGTAGTCTGGTTTTTCCTCGATATCGTCAATGACTTTGAGGACATCTCCGGCTATGAATTCACAATTATCCAGACCGTTGAGGGCAGCGTTTTCTTTTGCAGCCTCGACAGCCTCTTCTACGATCTCGACACCGATGACTTTACGGGCAACAGGTGCTATGAGCTGTGCGATCGTGCCTGTTCCGCTATACAGGTCAAATACGACTTTATCATGCAAATCTATTGCATATGTTTCTGTGGCATTGCCACCTGATGCTTTTCCGTTAAGCGCATCACTGCCCGGTGTATTTTCTTCGCCCGGTGTATTTTCTGCCATATTTCCGTTGCCGGTTTCTCCTGCATTTCCAATATTAATCTCACCTAACACATACTCGCGGGCACGCCGATAGAGCACTTCTGCCCCACTTGTATTTGTCTGGAAGAAGGAGAATGGGGAGATTTTGAAGGTGAGTCCTAAGACTTTCTCTTCAAACCAATCTTTGCCATATAAGATCTTTGTCTCGTCGCTTTGTACGACATCGCCCAGACTGTCGTTACAGATCTGCAGAATACCTGTGATCTGTCCCTCAAGAGGGAGGGCAAGCAGGCGGCTGACAAGCTCGCTATAATCGATTTCCTGCTGTGTGGAGGTGACGAGTGCTACGAGCATATCACCGGACACTTCGGCACGGCGAACGAGCAGATGACGAAGTACGCCCTGATGATCGCGTTTATGGTAATACGGAATGTTGTTTTCTTTGGCGTATTCTCGCACGCAGGCAAGGACTGCAGAGTAATCAGGATGTACGATCTGACAGCCCTCCGCATCGACGATATCATGAAAGCTTCCTTTTTTGTGCAGACCGAGCGTCAATGGACCGTCTTTGACGGCATCTCCAAAGGAAAATTCCATTTTGTTACGGTATCCCCACTCTCTGTACTGTCCATCTTTTCGTACTGATAAGATTCCATCGTACTGATAACCATCTCCTTCGTAGACGGCATCGATCAAGCGAAGCACTTGTTCTTTTTTGAGGGTGAGCTGCTGTTCATATGGAATTTTCTGATAGTTACAGCCACCGCATGTACCAAAATTTGGACACTTCGCCTCTCGCGTTTCTAACTGTCCTTTTTTTAGGACAGCGCGCAAGCGTCCTTCACATTTATTTTTGCGTGCTTTCTTGACAGAGAACTCTACTGTCTGTCCGGGAAGTGCTCCTTTTACGACAGCATATTCGGTTGCCACGCTTTCGTCAGGCTGTGGCACCTTCGCCTTTACAACTGCTTTATTCGGAAAGTCAACGCGTTCTACCACGCCTGTTAAAATCTGTTTCTTTTTCATGTCTATCCTCATTTCTGTAACTGCAGATTTTATATTTATCTATTTCTGCATCAATAATTTTCATGCTCATTCATTTCTGCATCAACAGTTTTATTGCTTATTCATTTCTGCATCAACAATTTTTATGTTTATCTAAATCTGCACTAACAGTTTTACCATTCATTTATTTCTGCACCGGCAGATTTTCCATTATTCTCTTGGCTTGTCCGCAAAGTTACCCATGATCTTTAAGTTGCTGGCATATTCTTCGATCGACGCCATCGCATTTTCCACACCGGAGTCCTGCAGATTTCCGGTAAAGTCAACGAAGAAACGATATTCCCAACTGCCTTTGTGCATTGGTCGGGACTCGATCTTAGTTAAGTTCAGATCGTTATAATAAAAGTTTGCCAACATATGATACAGGGTACCAGCCTCATGTTTTATTTCAAATGCAATGCTGACTTTATTGGCATTTTTTACATATATTTTTTGATTTGAAATAATGATGAAACGAGTATAGTTTTGGTTGTGCTGATTGATCTTTGGCTGCAGCACGGTAAGACCGAACTCCTCAGCTGCGCGCACACTGGCGATCGCTCCCTGTGATCTGTCGCCCTCTTCTGCAATTTTCTTAGCAGCGCCTGCCGTGCTGTCATATTCCACACCACGAATGGCAGGATGTTCCTCTAAGAAATCTGCACACTGCAGCAAGCCCTGTTGATGAGAATACACAACTTTCAGATCATCGATGGAAGCTCCCGGAAGTCCCAGTAATGCCTGATCGACCTTGATAACATGCTCTGCCACGATAGTCACATCGTGATCGACCATCAGATCATAGATGTCTGCAATGCTTCCGGTGGAAGTGTTTTCGATTGGCACAACGCCATACAGTGCCTCTCCATTTGCAACAGTTTCCATCACTTCTTTAAAAGTTGTTTTGTTAAAAGAGGTGATCTTATCCCCAAAATATTCCAACATCGCCTGCTCGGTAAAGGCTCCTTTTTCCCCAAAATAGACAACTCTGGTGTCTTCGTTGACATCCAGTTTCTCTACTTCACGAAATGGAATATGGTTTACTCCGGGACCAAGTTTTTGATACTGATATTTACGGCTGATGGACATGATCTGGCGAAACAGATCCTCAACTGCTGTCTCGTTAAATTCATTATTTGCCATCTTACGCATTGCTGCGATCTTTTCGTTCTCACGCTGTGGATCATATACCTTCTTTCCGGTACTGCGCTTATACGCTGCAACGTCGTTGGCAACGTCCATTCTTTCCTGAAAGAGACGAATGATCTCTTTGTCAATTTCATCAATTTTTCTGCGGCTTTCTGCTAAATCTATTACCATATTTTTATTCACTGATCTGTCAACCAGCTTATCCTTTCTCTCGGTTTCTTCCGAGCTTTCTTTATCCGGCATATTATGTGATAACCCTATCGCTATTAGAATACCATATTCCTTACCCTCTGCACAAGGAACGAAAAAAAACATCCGGTGATCAAATCACCGGATGCCCGTTCATTCACTCTACTGAAAACCTTTCAAGAAAGATGCTTTCGAATCTCCCTTATTTTTTCTTCCGCCTCGCTCTGCCTGCTGCATTCTATGAAGCTCTTCATCATCGAACTTGGACTCTTTGAAGTTGTCCTCCTCCAACAATGCTTTCAGATCAACTTTCTTTGCTTTTCTAGGCTTAGAAGGCTTCTTCGGATCCGGATGCACTCTTTTGCTCTTTGCGACAGGTGCCTCCTTCTGCTCTGCCTCGGCAGGCTCGTCAGCTTCCTGCGTGTCCTCCTCTGTCGTCTCTGCAGAAGCATCCTCTGCTGAGTCCGTGGCAGCTGCCTCTTCTTCTGCCTCTTCCATTACTGCAGCTTCTGCTTCTTCCGAAGTCTCTTCCACTGCCGGAGCTTCTTCCTGTACAGTCTCTTCTTCTGCGACCTGCTCCTCTTCCTGTGGTGCTGCCTGCTCTTCTACAGGCTGCGTCTCAGGCTCCTGCTTCGTCTCCACGTTCTTTGCGGTATCAGCATCCTCTTTGGACCCAGCGCTCTGTACCGTCTCATTCTTTTTCTTTACCGCTGAATCCTTATGTAGGTCCGACGCCTCTTCTCCTTCTAAGTTGAACTCCGTAGCGTCATCACCAATAAAGATGTCTTTACTGATCGTAATATGTGCAACCAGTGCTGAACCAAAGTATTCGTTCAGAACCGGAACCTGCTCGATTGCTTTTACCGGATCGTCGGACTTGATCATTGTCAAAAATACAGCGAACGGTCTAATATAAACCAAGCACTGTTCCAATGGATATTTTTCCACTTTGATCGTTACCACTTTATCCTTAAATGCCTGTAACTTCTCTTCCACATCGGCATCCTCTGTGTGCAAGCTAAGGAAACTCTTCTTGACTGCCTCAAGATATTCTAATTTACGTGCTTCATTCATACGCTTCTCGATCTGATCGCGCATGATATGCATTTTCTTTGGAGCTGCATCACCAAGATTTGCCTGCTTATAAAGCTTTAAGCACTCTTTCTGTTTGGTATTTAACTCCATGATGCACTGCATCATTTCTGTATTTGCTTTTTCAGGCACAAACTCCTGCATCGTGATGCTTGCCATCACTTCCTTCACTAACGTACTGAACCGGATCATTTCCTCTTCAAGTTCATTGTACGAAGCAAGTAACTGCTGTATTTCGTTCATCCCTACCTGTCTCCCTTCACGTTAAAATAATCCTTCAAAATAAGTATAATACATTTTGTGAAAAATGCACATAGTTTTTTTACTTTTTTTTAACTTTTTTTACATTTTTTTAACTTCCACAGATCAATCTGCAATATACTCATTCGTAAATCCTGTATTTTCCGGAATTTCCTGATCGTATAAATGCTGCTCATTGACCCATTGATAAAACATATTCCAACGGTCTGCATCAAAAACTCCGAACTGCGCCGCATCATCGATGTAGCAATCCTTTAGATATTCCTGACTGCCTTTTATCAGACGTTCATCAAGATCCGGCACGCTGCTGCATAATATTTCTGCTGCCTTCTCCGGTTTTTTGATGGCATACTCATAGCCTTTTTTGACAGCTTTCAAAAATTTTCTGGCGACATCCGGATGCTTTGTCAGGAATTTATTGTTCGCAATGATAACCGGACTGTAGTAATCAAACCGTTCGTCTAACTGTCGAAACGGCAAGAATGTCGTAACCAGTCCGGCCTGTTCACATTGAATGCCACCCCACTCATAATTGATCCACGCACATTGAATGTCCGAACGGAGTGCCGATACCACATCGTCAATATAACTGGATAATAATGTCACACGCCCAAAATCACCGCCGTCCGATTCCACTAAGGTCTGTATGACTTTTTGGCGAAACAGCGTATCATTGGTCGCCAGCGTGTGATCCTGCAATTTGCCCGGAGAATCAATTCCCTGATCGGTCGATGAGATCAATCCTGCCGTATTGTGCTGCAAAATTGCCGCCACAGCCGTCACATTAATATTTTGATCTCCGGCAAACTCTTCCGCCAGATTGTCCTGCGCATCAATGCCAAATTCAGCATTACCGGATACTACCATGTCGGTTGCACCGTCATCCGGCGGCAGTACGATCTCCACTTCCAGCCCTTCGTCCGCAAAATATCCCTTTTGCTCGGCAACATACAGCCCGGTATGATTCGTATTCGGCGTCCAATCCAGTACCATCGTAAGCTGTGTTTTTGTATCCTTTTTGTTCGTCTGTTTCTTCGTTTGACAAGCGCAAAGATTCACTGACATACTTGCCACCAGGCATAACGCAAGCAAACGCATTCTAAATGTTTTTTTCATACTGATCACTCATGCCTTTCCGCACCTGTTGCTTTAAGTGAGCTTTCGCATTTTGCCACAGACACAGATTCAGCACCACAAATTGTATTCGCTTTATTCCGCTTTCAAAAATGCTGCATAACATTTCTTTGCCTCATACACATCGGCTTTGCTGGTAATCTCCCAAGGTGCATGCATATTTAACACCGCAACACCGCTGTCGATAACCTGCATGCCATACAAGGACAAAATATATGCGATCGTTCCACCGCCGCCAATGTCTACTTTACCAAGTTCTGCTGTCTGATAAGCAACATTTGCATTATCCATAATGTTGCGAAGTTCAGCCAAATATTCTGCGTTCGCATCGTTGGAACCGGACTTGCCACGGCTTCCGGTAAATTTACTAAATACAACGCCTCTGCCAAGATAAGATGCATTTTTCTTTTCAAATGCATCGGCAAATAATGGGTCGTAAGCTGCATTTACATCTGAAGAAAGCATGCGGCAGTTTGCCAGACAGCGTTTCAAGGTAAGCTCTGAATAAGTGCCCTCGAGATTGATCAGCTCTGCCACTACATTTTCAAAGAAATGTGACTGCATTCCTGTTGCTCCAACACTGCCGATCTCCTCTTTATCAACCAGCAGGCAGCAAGCTGTCTTAGCCAGATCTTTGGCCTCTAACATAGCTGCCAAAGAAGTATAAGCACATACTCTGTCATCTTGTCCATAAGACATGATCATGCTTCTGTCTACACCGAGTTCTCTTGCCGCACCTGCCGGTACGATCTCTAATTCTGCTGAGATAAAATCTTCTTCTTCCATGCCATACTGATCCTGCAGCAATTTCAGCACATTTGCTTTGACGGCATCTTTTTCTTCGTCTTTCAAAGGCATACTTCCGATCAAAAGATCTAATTTCTCTCCCTCGATAACTTTAGCTGCCTTTTTCTCCATCTGCGTTCCGGCCAAGTGGATCAACAGATCTGTTACACAAAATACCGGATCATCCTCTTTCTCACCGATGCAGATATCCACCGTCTCGCCATTTTTCTTTACAACCACACCGTGGATCGCTAACGGAAGCGTCACCCACTGATATTTCTTGATCCCACCATAATAATGTGTATCCAGATAAGCCATGTCGCTGTCTTCATACAATGGATTCTGCTTTACATCCAAACGCGGTGAATCGATATGCGCTCCTAAAATATTCATGCCCTGTTCCAATGGCTGCTCACCGATCTGAAACATTGCAACACTTTTGTTCATGCATACTGCATAAATTTTATCACCTTTTTGCAGAGCACGTCCCTGTTCCATAAAGGACTGCAGAGACTGATAACCTGTCGCTTCTGCCTGTTTGATAATCTCTTTCACACATTCTCGTTCGGTCTTGCCAACCGTCAAAAACTCTCGATAGGATTTATTCACTTCTTCTAATTCTGTAATCTGCTCATCACTATACGCTTTCCATGCATTCTTTCTTTCCATCTAAACTCTCCTGCCTTTCCGTTTTTTTACTCTGCTAACCTCTATAGCAGCCAAACATACACCCTTTAGTATACAACATTTTTCACAAAATACAAATTCAGAATCTCAAACTGATTATCTCACAAATTCGCAACGCAAGGGAGCTTGTTCACTTGCGCAGAATTTGTGAACGACAAAATCATAAAGCGCAATGCGCGGCAGATGCGAAGCATCTGGATTTTGGAGTCATTATCTCATAATAATTGCGCATGATTTCTAAATTTTGTTGTCTCTGATGATTGATTTACATGCCTTACGTAAACTTAACCGTCCCGGAAGCAAGGAAATCATCATTTTTGAAAGGGACTTTGCGCTCGTCGTTACTTATGTCTCGTATTGCAGAGACATTAAGTAACGTGACGTAGCGCATCGTAGCGAAAGCGTCCCGTCCAAAAATGGATGATACCTTGCTAAACCGGGACATCTCAGACATTCCTTCAGGCATGTATTCATCAGAGACTTAACAAAATAGCTTTGGATGTGCGAAGTTTGAGTTCAGAATGGTAGGTGAGTGCTGCAGAGCCAGTACAAAATTCCTGCAATGATGCCTTGGCGTATTTTGGCGATAACATATTTGCCGGTGGAAAGATCCGTTTCGGAGATCACACTGGCCGTTTGTGCAACACTGGATAAGCCCCCGAAAGCGCAAAATGCAACCAGAAGCACCTGCCCAGATATCCCGGGGATCGTACTGCTAAGCAGCACGGCGCCGGTGGTGATCTCCAGCGCACTGACGATCCCGGCTTTATATTCCGGTGCAAACGGACACATTTGCTGTACGATGCCTGCCAAAATAGAAAACAAAATGATATAACCGCCTACTTTCGTCAGTATCACAAACGAATGTAAGATGCTCTCATCCAGAACGTTAATGACATTTCCGGCATATGGTTTTTCCTGTTTCCGGCCGGCAAACTCTGCTGACCAACTGTTTTCCAGCCCCAAACTGCGCATAATATGGTGCCTTCCCCGATTGATCACGCTCCCGATCCACCCTGCAATATAGACCAGTATCAATACGATAAGCGGTTTGTGCAGCCCCATGCAGGACACACCGATAAATTCTGTCAAAAACATCGGGCTGGCGTTGTTACAAAACGTTAAAATATATTGTGCTTCTTCTTTGCAAATGCGTTGTCCCCGGTACAATTCTGCCGTAGTCGCTGCACCTAACGGATATCCGGATAACATACCTACAACGACCGCATAACAACCGGATCTTGTAATGCCAAATACCCTTTGTAAAACCGGGGCAACAACACCTGTGATCCGCTCTGTCAGTCCCAATCCCATGATCACAGAAGAAACAATAGAAAAAGGCAACAGTGACGGAAGTACGATCTGAAACCACATAAGCAATCCTTCTTTGGCAGAATCGCTGACAGCCTGTGGAAACAGCAAAAAAACTATAATTATACTTCCGATCACCATCGCCATGATTGTTTGTTTCACGAACACTACCACTCCGTTTTCTAAGAACCACATTCCGTACATGATATGCGTCCGTTTTCGTATCTATTCTCGGTACTCCGATTCCTGTATGTAGCCTTGCTCCAGAGAATGACACTCCGATTTCCGTATCTAGCCATGCTCCAGAGAATGACACTCCGATTTCCATATCTATCCTTGGTACTCCGGGCGCCGCAGCTCTTTCCATCCCAAAGTGATCGCCACAATGGCCGCCATCAGATCAGCCACCGGACCCGCATACATGATGCCATCAATCCCTACAAATAACGGAAAGATAATAATAAGCGGCAGTAAAAACAAAATCTGTCTGGTCAAAGATAATATCATACCTCTCGTTGGTTTGCCGATCGCCGTAAAGAAATTGGATGAGATCGGCTGCAAAAAATTCAAAAACGTAAAAAACAAAAAGATATGAAAATAATTTTGTGCAAATTGAAAATACTCCGGTGATCCCTTTCCAAACAGTGCAATGATCTGATGTGGTAATAACTGAAATAACAGGAATGCAGCCACTGCCAATGTGCCTCCGTAGGAAAGTGCCCGCATATACGCTGCTTTCACACGACGATATAATCCTGCACCATAATTGAAGCTGACGATCGGCTGCAATCCCTGCGAGATTCCAATCACAAACGCCATAAACACTTGATTGACTTTCGTAATAATTCCTACGCAGGCAATCGGGATCGACTCTCCATACACAGAAAGCGAACCATAATATTTCAACGATTTATTCATAACGATCTGTACGATCATCATCGCTAATTGATTACTGCACGGAGCAGCTCCAAGCGCCGTGATCCGCCCTATATATTTTGCATGCGGTTTCAAGTGGCTAAGACACAATGTAACCGTACGGCAATGACACAAAAAATAAACCGCCAAACCGCCGGAGATCATCTGTCCAATGACCGTTGCCCATGCTGCTCCGGCCATGCCCCATTGAAAACCAAAGACAAATAATGCATCTAATGCCGTATTGATCACTGCGCCAACCAGATTGCACAGCATTGTAAGCTTTGGTCGGCCATCTGCCCGCAGCAAATGTCCCCCTCCGGTTGCAACGATGACAAACGGAAAACCAATAGAGACAATTCTTGTATATACACTGGCATAGCCTAACACTTCCCGCGAAGATCCAAAGAATACCATTAACTGTTGCAAAAACAGTTGCGTCACTGCCAACAACACAGTCCCGCAAAACGCCATCATAAACAAGGCGTTTCCCATAAAATAAACTGCTTTTTTCTTTTCCTCTGCTATCGTCTGTCCCAATCCCATAGAAATATTAAAGGCGGATGAACCGCCAATCCCAAATAACAGCGCGATCGCAACACAAGAAATAGAAAGTGGAAATGAAATATTGGTTGCCGCATTGCCAAGTTCTCCTACGCTGTGTCCAATAAAAAACTGATCCACGATATTATACAAAGAACTGACTAACATCGCCACAATGCTGGGCAGTGCAAAGCGATGCAGCAAAGAACTGACTTTCTGCGTTCCAAGCGGATTATCTATCTGTATTCCCATACAAATCACTCTCGCCTTTCTTAAACAATGTACAAACTAAGATTCTACCGTCAAAAACTTGTCCCATCCGGCAATCTCATGATCTGCCGCGATTTCTAACCGAAACGAATGATCTTCCCCTTCTACTACGATAGAATACATTCCATCTGCCTTGTTGATCTCATACACAGTCAGCCCGCTTAATTCACGCAGTCCCTCCTGTATCTCCTGCTCGCTCATAGCACGATCTTCATAAGTTTGACGAAGATTGCCATCTGCGTCATATACTTTATAGCCTTCTTCCACAAGTTGTGCCAAAGATCCTTCTACAAAGGTAATCTCCATCTGATTCGCCCGCATCGTACGGATATCACGATTCATGCTGTTATCCGGCAGGATCTTTACGTTATCTATCATCACTTTGACACGGCCGCACGCACACTCAACCTCTTCTAACACCGCATCCTCAAAATCAAAATGTTCTAGCTCGTCTTTCGTTTGAAACCGTCGTTCCATATCAAAATTCCTCCTCTACTACTGTGGTCCATTAATATGTCTATCCAGCTTTTCGATCAACGCATCCACATCACACTGATGCACCTGACATGCCTGTTCCAATGTTTCTCTTGGGGACATATGACAGGATACACAATGCATTCCCATTTCCTGAAAACATTCCTGTGCTGTAGGATACGACTGTAGAATTGCCCCGATCAATGAATATTTTGTAATAACCATTCTTTTCCTCCTCTATTGACATCTGCTGACAAAATAGTATAACATATTTTTCTAGTGACCGCAAAACAGCTGAAGTGCTACGTATTCAAACTTCCCATACCGGAAGTTATTGCAAAACCACATATTGCTTATTATGTCGGCAATAAATAAAATATTTTGCAGCCAATACAGTAAATTGTTCTGTCATCAGAGAACTAAGATAATTGCCGCAGAACGCAACGTTTTTTACGTGATTTCTTATTTTGTTAAGTCTCTGATGAATACATGCCCGAAGGATTGTCTGAGATGTCCCGGTTTAGCAAGGTATCATCCATTTTTGGACGGGACGCTTTCGCTACGATGCGCTACGTCACGTTACTTAATGTCTCTGAAATACGAGACATAAGTAACGACGAGCGCAAAGTCCCTTTCAAAAATGATGATTACCTTGCTTACGGGACTTCGAGTTTCCGAAGGGCATGTAGAATAATCATCAGAGACAACAAAATCTAGAAATCACTGTAAAAACAAAATGCGGCAAGGCAATTACTATAGTTCTCTGATGGCAGAAACCGTTCTTTGGCGGCTGCAAAATATCATATAGTTATTGACATAATAAGCAATATGTGGTTGTGGAGGATTTGAGGTATGGGAAGTTTGAGTTACGTACATAATAAACAATATGCGGTATGGCTACAGTTAGGTTGTGTGCAAGGTTTGCATTTAGTAATGCGGATTTGGACTTTTCCGAAAAGGGAAAGTAGAAGGGAAGGTAGAATTATGGTTCGATATAATGAAGATACCGAGGTTGTTGCACGTATCAAGGAAGGCTTAAAGAAAAAGAATGGTTACTGCCCATGTCGTCTGGAAATGACAGAAGATAACAAATGCATGTGCAAAGAATTTCGGGAACAGATTGCGGACCCTGATTTCGAAGGCTATTGCCATTGCATGTTATATTACAAAAGCAAAGATTGATAAGGGATATATCATATCACTTGGGTATACTCTGCTCTACACAGAGTCGGCCATATCCTGCTGCCACATCCGGATAATCTGTGATCCCCGGCAGCGGTTTGGCACCGCGCATCAGATAAGCCTTTCCCTTTTCGCCATACAATTCCACATCATTGCCACGAACAATTCCCCACTCCATTAATAATGCCGCTGCGCCTGTCACGAATGGGGCGGCAATCGACGTACCCGTGCGTCTCGCATATCCCCCACCGGGAGCAGCCGTCAGGATATCTACACCCGGGGCTACAAGTGTCGGTGCAGCCTGCCCGGAAGCTGTAAATCCTCTCCCCGAAAATGGGGCAACTGCCATCGTATCTGTCTGATACGCCCCCACAGAAACAATACGATCTGCTGTTGCAGGAATTGTCAACGTGGTATTCGTGACTGGCATTAAAAATCCGGTCTGACTGCCGCTTGCCTCTATCCCGGACATCCACAAATTACATACTCCCTCTCGAATTTCTCGCGGATACAGAACAATGCTCCATATACCGGCAGGCAGGGTAACTCCCTCCCCGGCAGTCCATTCCATATATATTTCCTGTGAAATCGTATACGGTGTCGGCGTGCCATGTACAATAGATAATGTACTGCCACCACCTAACATATACCGCACACCGGTACCTTCCTCCGGCATCCGGAACCGCTCCCCGGATGGTGAAACCACATATAATTCCAAACGATCGACATAGGATTTCCACAATTGAATCGTAAGTGCTCTCTCTCCTTCTGCTAAAGCAAATTCTACTTCTGTAGAATTATCTGGATTCATTCTTGAGCCATCGAACCCGCCATTTCCGTATATCCGGAAATCCCCCTTGGGCAGCGTCACCTGTGTGTGGTGCCTTGCATTTCCCTCATTACCTGCTGCCACAACGATCATATTTTTCCAAACACCATTCAATTCAGAAATATAATTTTCAAACAAAGACTGACCGTCATGAGGGCCATAATTATTGCCAAAACTTAAGTTGACTGCGATCGGCTGCTGCAGTCTGATCGCCTTACGCAAAACATAATCTAAGCCCTCCATCACTTCTGTCGTTCTCGGAAATCCATCATCCCTTCCGGCCAGTTTTACGATGATCAAATCACTTTCTGTAGCTATGCCGCGATTCCGCCGACTGACAGAGCCTCTTCCATTCCCCGCCGCCACACCTGCAACTGCCGTTCCATGTCCCAGGACACGATCATCAACAGCCACGATCTCCCGCCGTCTCTCTTCCGGCATCCGCAATGCTTTATCAAAGTCCTCGGCTGTATATTCTACTCCGATCGAAAATCCTTCCGGGGCGCGCCCTTCCTGCTCCCCGGATTGATCCCAGCAAAATGCAATCCGGCTCGTTCCATCGTCACGAATAAAATCCGGATGGCTATAATCAATTCCTGAATCAATAATACCGACCAGCACACCTTTTCCCTGCAATCCCTCCACATTTTGACCCGGCAATGTCGCCGATGACAGACAGGAAACACTCCTTCCCCGCTCCAGATCAAAATAAAGACGTTTTGGCAGCTCGATATATTCTACCTCAGGAAGGGCGCGTAATGTCTCAAGCTGTCCATCCGGGATCGTAACCACGCCATATTCATTAAATAGTTCTACAGTTGTAGCCCCCGGGATCTCCCGTTCTACGCTTTGCGCCAATGCCCCTTCATAACGTACGATAACAGTCTGCATAACCCATTCCTCCCTTTACCTTACCTTATGTGCGTTGGCATCGCTAGGGACGATCTAAAAACTGCATTGAAACAATATCAGACATCAATATAATGCGTTCATCCGCCAGCACAAGCTGTCGTTCATATTCTTTTATCTTTTTTACGGTGCTCTGTACGGTTACATATTTGCCGCCTTCTTTTCTGTCATCCGGGACAAAATACGTTAGCGAGATCCACGGCTGCTCTGCAAAGCGTTCTAACAGCTCGTGATACCGCTCATTGAGCAGTCTGGTGCTCTCCTCATCCATTTCGTGCCGTCTGTCTGTCAGCCGCGCTGTTTCCTGTATCGCCTCTTCATGTCCGGTCAATGCGGCAAACGGCGAAAACTGTGCAGCACGGTTGTCGACCGACATTGGCAGATGATTGGCAGATACCGGATGCTCTTGATACAAAATATCGCCATATTTTTGCATAACCTGCTCTTCGATCGTCGCTGCAAATTCCTGCGAAAATTCATTTTGTGCTAAAAGGTCAAGCACGATGTCCTCCAATCTGGCGGTTTCGGTCCTTTGCCGTTGCCCCCTCCTCAAAATTCATTCCACGCAATACTGCATTCTTGCCATATTTCTTCTTGATCTTAAGCAATGCTTCCTGCATATTACGTTCTTTTTGTTTGGCTTCTGAGTCCTGCTGCTGTTTGACTTCCTGCGCCTCATAATCCTCAAACAAACTCATCTGTATGCATTCCTGTTTGGGGATATCTGCCTCATCAATTACCTTTGCTGCAACGACCGTAATACGACGAACCAGCAGCTTCGGATCTACGATCCGGTCATACAGACCGCTCACAGCCTCCATGATCTCCCGGGTTGAAGAAGTCTTCTGCGGCAGATTAACAGTGCCATGAGCATGTTTGGGCACTTTGCGTCCATATCGATCTGTTGTCACACTACCGCCGTACTTTATCTTCTGATCACGCAGATTATCAATATCATATCCTATCGTTAATACCATCTGATCGGTCACCAGACGCTTATCTACAAGCTCCAGCACGAGCAGATCCGTCATCTCCCGCACCACTAGCTTTGCCTTGTCAAAATCATACGGTTCCTGCAAAACCTGTCCCGAACTGATACTGTTCGTCGATGGCTTATACGCCTTTACCTGTGCGATCGTACACGGTTCATATCCCCACGCATGATCGATCAACAGCTCTGCATTGACTCCAAACATTTTGTATAATAAATCTTCGTTATAATAGTCTGTCCCCTTGCCTAATGAACACCTCGCAATATCTCCCATCGTATACAGGCCTTCCGCAGCCAGTTTCTTCGCATAACCGGCGCCGACGCGCCAAAAATCCGTGATCGGCTGATGCGACCACAACAACTTACGATACGAGATTTCATCCAGACTGGCGATCCGCACCCCATTCTCATCCGGAATGATATGTTTTGCCAAAATATCCATTGCGATCTTGCACAGATACATATTCGTTCCAATCCCTGCCGTTGCTGTAATCCCGGTGTTCTCCAATACATCTTGGATCATTTGCTGTGCAAGCTGTCTCGATGTCTTTTGATACGTTTTCAAATAATGTGTTACATCCATAAAAACTTCATCAATGGAATATACATGTATATCTTCCGGGGCTACATATTTTAAATATATCTGATAAATTTTGGTACTGTATTCTAAATAATATGCCATTCGCGGAGGCGCCACAATGTAATCCAGTTCTAATTCCGGTGACTCACGAAGTTCCTCTGCCTGTGCAGATTTCCCGGTAAACTTATGACCCGGTGCCTGCCTTCTGCGCAAGGCATTCACCTCTTTGACGCGCTGCACCACTTCAAATAATCTGGCTCTGCCGGAAATGCCATGTGCTTTCAATGGCGGTGACACCGCAAGACAGATTGTCTTCTCTGTACGGCTCTTGTCAGCCACAACAAGATTGGTAGTCAATGGATTTAGTCCTCTCTCGACACATTCCACAGATGCATAAAAGGACTTAAGATCAATTGCAATATACGTTCGTTTTGCCGCCATACCAAGCACCTCCGTTCCATTTCTCATTCTTGTTTATTGTAGCAGAAATTCCAATAAATGCACACTTTTTTGTCCTGCCACACTTCAATCTTCTGGATCATTTCCTCTAAGAGAATTCTCCGCAGTTCTTCCCTCTCCCACATAGTCCCATCGGTCCCCGGTGCGTGTGATAACGCGTCTGCCTCCGTTCCGACCCCCAAGATCATACGAGCCCAACCGCAAAAATCCGGATCATCTTTATATTCTTTACATAACTGCTCTCCACATAGTTGTAATAGGGTTTGAATATCGATCCGCTCGCTTTCTCCCTCACCGCAATGACGACAGCAAAGCATTTCGGGATGTCTCCGTCTGCGCACTAGAGCCCGTTGACAATGACCGCATTTCGTAATTCCATGGAAGATATGACGTTTCTTTGACGTTGTGGAATACTGACGCCCGGCAACTGCATGAAACAATTCTTCGGATACGATCGGCTCATGTCCGTTTTTACGGACACAATACTGTTCTTTTGGCACAACGACCGTGCGTCGGATCTGGTCAATATGATTTTCATAACGATGCCATACATGACAACCGGTGTAAACCGGATTATGCACAAGATACCATACTCTTGCAGCCTCCATACCTACTATTTTCCCCGCATTTTTGTAAGTCATTCCCTCCGCGATCTGCTCAAATAAAAACCGAAGGACTTTTGCTTCCTCCGGTTGTATTTTTAAGATTCCGTTTACTTTTCGATATCCATATGGCACTTTAGCGGACACATAATCCCCTCTCTCGTTTTTAGCCCAAAGTGCACCTTTTACTTTCCTGGAAATATCATGACAATAATATTCATAAAACAGTTCTCGAAAGGAAATGTCCAGTCCTCCACAAAATCCGGCGGACTTATAGTCATCACTATCATATCCGTCTCCTAATGAAACCAACCGTACCTGATATTCCGGCATTACCTGTTCACGCAGTCTTGCCAATACTAAATATTCTCTGGATAAACGAGAAAAATCCTTGACCACTAGCACTTTCACACGTCCCATCAACACTGCTGCCAACAACCTTTCATATGCGGGCCGTCGTTGTGTCATTCCACTGTACCCCTCGTCTTTATATTCAATTATCGTATATTTATTCGTTGGATTGCATTTATTATCTGTCAAATAACTTTTTTGTGGAACATTTTCCTCTTCCTGTAGAAATTGTTGGTCATGCAGCCAATTTAAGATCATTTTTTTCTGATGCTCAATACTGCCTTCTTTGGAACCGGTTCGATCCTGTTTAGAAATGCGCAAATACATCGCAATCTGTCTGTCTCCTGCATCCAAATTTTCCATCTCTATTCATCCATATACGGCAGCTCGATCATGACGGTTACACTCGTACCATGCTGAATGTCCGTTTCTACATCAATACTGCCCCGCATCATTTTTACTATACTATTCACGATTTTTAATCCTAGACCACATCCCGGAATATGCGCCTTTTTCACACGTTCCGAGCGGCAGAACGGTTCGTACAGATATTCCATAAATTCAGGCTCTATCCCCATTCCGTTATCCTTTACTTCCATAACGTAACAGGATTTCCCATCCTGTGCAGCACGTTCTGTCAGGGTAACAGTGATCATTCCCTGCTCCGGGGTGAATTTCACGCTATTCTCCATCAGATACTGCAATATCTGCTGTATTCTTCCCCTGTCACCAACAACTTTTTTATGTACCAGTCCGTCACTTATGATCTTGACCTGCTGTCGTTTCGCCGTACTTTCCGGCTGTAATTGTGCAGCAACATATTCTATCATTTCTGTCATATCAAACAATTGATCTGCCAATGTTACTTTGCCGAGTTCGATCTGGCTCATATCCAATACTTTGTCCAATATATTCAATAAGTCATCGCCGTAGTCTGCAATCTTTTCCAGATATTGTTCCAGTTTATCCGGTTCCTCCAAATGAATATACATAAGAGATAACATCCCCGCTATTGCATTCATAGGCGTCCTGATTTCGTGGGAAATATTCGCATATAATTCACTTTTGAAACGTTCTGTCAACATCTGCTTGGAAATATCATTGACGATGCAGGCACAGTATCCAAGGCCTGCAGAAAAACATTGCACACGAATATATCTGCCATATTCTTCTGAAATATCCTCTATCTCACTTTTATGATTTTCATACGCTGCATTATAAAATATACGCAGCCACCGCGGATTCATATTTTGAAATAGCATAGGACACTGTTCTTCTATTGTTCGTCCCTCTTCAACACGAACCAGATTCATCAAAGCTTGATTGAAAAATACCGGAGTATATGAGAAAGGCTTTCCACCTTCATCCAGATCAACACGGACAATGCAGAAAGCCTGACTGCTGTTGGCAAAAATATTAATATCAAATTCTTGCACTGAGTGTCCTCCTTTATTGATCCATGTATTAATGATCATCTATTTCATTAGGATACTCTGTGACAAGGATAAAGTCAACAACCCGTTGCAAATAATCCATTTTATTCGACATTTTTCAACGCTTCGTCCATTGGGATCTTCTGTATCTTATGATATTGTGTCGCTGCAACAACTGCATAAGAAACCATGATCATAACAAACATTTTCGGATAAATATCCGGTGAATAATATAAGGTAAGCCAGCCGTTAAATTCCATCATGATTGCTTTATAGATCACGGTCATAAATAACGTTGCCATGGCAAAACCAACCAGAGTACTGAGAGCTACGACCCAGCTGGTTGCTAACAGGTACAGCCTTGCGATCTCCTTATTTTCATAACCGAGAATTTTAACCATCGAAATGGACGTAGTATTCCGTTCCAAGATCAATTTGGTGAGCAGATAGATCAGGAGTACCGCCAACAATACCGCAAATACATTGATCATTTGAAACATAGATCCCATGGAAACATCCAACTGTCTGGATAACTTTGTCATATCGTCAACAGTAATGCAGCTATCCACATATTTTTCGTCAATATCCGTCAATTTGCGATCCGACAAATACCCGGTAAAATATTTACTTTCTTCCGGTGTGGAAAGCTGCGCCAACAGCACTTCCGGATAACTCATCGCAAGCTGCATCATATCCACTTCTTCATCAAACGTATCACGGTACTTGTCAATGTCCATAAATACGGACAGACCCGCTGCGTAGGCAACGGTTTCCTTTACACGTAAACGATACTTTTTACCGGAATATTCATCCTGCAATTGTAAGGTGTCTCCCTTTTTCACACCGTATTTTTCCGCAAAACTATCCGAAATCATAACTCCATCTTCGGGCAGCCTATGCTTAAAGTATTTGCTGTTTTGTTCTAATCCCATAATGCTGATCGACTCATCTTTGGAACCTTTATATATCAGAGAGGTCATGCAATATTTTTCTGCCTGATCATCTGAAGTCCGTACGGGCGCTTTCAAAACATATTGATAATCCGCAAGCATTCCGTTTACCACTTCATTTTTGTAATGAGACAATAGTGGAATCATCATCATACCAAACAACAGCAGAAGACTGGCAAATAACATTCCGGCAAACAACGTAATGTAACTGGAACGGTTTTGTGTGATCACGCGAATACGGAAACGGTTAAAAAACGACCACTTCGGCAAACGCATCGCTTTCTTTTTCTTTTTGCGGTCAAGGTCTCGGCGCAGGAAACGCAACGGAGATAATTGCAATTTATTCTGCAGTGACAGCACGTTCACGATCAGCATAATGATCAGCGGAACCACTGTCGTGATAACGAACGCCTTTGCATTCCAAATCGTCACATAAGTCGGCAGACTGTAACTGCCGTAATACATATCTGCTACTATGCCCTTAAAATACGTGTATCCAAGTACATTTCCAAGTGCACAGGCAAGAAACGTGACAGTCATCGGAACCGCTAAGTAATGACGCATCAGTTCTCCTTTGGTGTATCCGGAGGCGCGTAATGTACCGATGACTGCGGACTCCCGTGTGATCGTATGACGGATCGTTACCGAAAAGACGAACGCCATAATAGCGATCAGTATATACAATAACGCGATCATCATTCCCATATCACCACCGATATCATCACTTGCAAAATGAATCGCCTGATTAGCGTATGCCGGTAATGCTAAGGAAATCGTAACACCTGCCTGAAATGTTTTTTCGGCCAATGCATTAATAAAATCTTCCGACTGTTTCTGCTCCTGTTTCTTATCTTTTGGTGCCGTATTATATTTCCAGTCATACTGATAATTTTCATGCTCTTTAGCGAGAGAATCATAGCCTTGCTTTGTCATAACCGCCACACCAAACTTGGTCGCGTCAAACATCATATCACTGTTATCCGAAAAAAGAGCACTATAATCCGACAAGGCAACATAGCCGCTTACTTTCTTTTTACTGTTACCAATGCAGATCGTGTCTCCAACGGCAATATCATTATTATCTGCATACATGCGGTCTACAGCGATCTCAGCCTTACCCTTTGGCATACTTCCCTTCATCACGCAGATAAGATTGACCTTCTCCCGCTCTGCAAACACGCGGATCGATCCGTCACTCTTCCCATCATTATCCGTATCGACAGCTTCTTCCTTATAGAAATCCTTGTATATTTTGACATCTTCCTGTTCCAATTTGCGCTGTAAAGATGCTGAAATCTCATCCTTTACAACAAAATGTCCATCTTCAATATTATATTTGTCATAACTTTCGTCACTTGCCTGCAGCATACTGCTGTTTGCCACAAAGTACCCGGATGTGAATCCAATCGTCATTATCATAAACAGGAAAATTACCATATATTTTCCCATTTCTCCTTTAAACTCCCTTGGCAAACGCTTGTTTAATGGATTTTTCATCTCGTCCCACCTCTCTTACCAATCAAGCTCTTCTGCCGGAATCTTTATTTCGTTATGATAATCCTTGCGGATCTGCCCATCTTTAAAACGGATCACACGGTCTGCCATCTGCTTGATTGCATCGTTATGAGTAACCATAATGATCGTATTGCCGTATTTCTGATTGACGTCCTCTAATAATTTGAGGATTTCCTTAGACGTTTTATAATCAAGGGCACCTGTCGGCTCATCACAAAGAAGGATATCCGGGTTTTTCACAATTGCTCGGCCAATTGCCGTTCTCTGCTGCTGACCACCGGAAAGCTGATTTGGCACTTTATGACGATGCTCATACAACCCCAATGTCCTTAAAAGATCATCAATATCTAACGGCGAGTCACTCAAATAAGCTCCCACTTCTATATTTTCCTTGACATTCAGATTCGGGATCAGATTATACATTTGGAACACATAGCCCAAGTGTTTACGCCGATATGATGTCAATACTTTCTCGGACATGTCTGCAGTTCGCTCTCCGTCAATAGCAACATATCCTGCATCCGCATTATCGATCCCGCCTATAATATTGAGCAAAGTGGACTTTCCGGATCCGGAGGGTCCGAGCAGTACACAGATTTCTCCACGCTCTACTTCAAAAGAAATCCCTTTTAATACCTCTGTTCGATTTTCTCCCTCGCCAAATCCCTTTCTCAGATCATGAATTTCCAAAAACATATTCGTTTACCATACCTTTCTTCTATACAGCACCAGTCACGCAAAACCTCCCTGATATACCGAGATCATATATTGCTTATGACCTCTTCATATTGTATGACCGGTAAGACTCAAGCTGGTTAGTTTATACTAACCATACTATAGAATAACGGTTTTCTATAAAAAAGTACAGACGCTTATTGATGTTTTTTCTCAATAAACGTCTGCTACTTAAAATATATTGTAAAGTAAATTATCCTGCCTTCCAAAAAACTATAGCAATTTTTAGGAGTGCATATCAATGTAGGCAAGGATCTGTTCTACGAAACTCAGTCCCATTCGATAGAACACATACAAAATGGTAAGCGCCAACAGCATCACAAGCACTCGGTACAATACATAGGCTCGGGCGAAGGTTTTCTTTTCTTCCGGCGTCCGCTTACGAACAGCCAGTACAACCATATACCAGAATCCAAAAATCGGAATATGCATCCAGCAAAAAGTCTGAAACCACTGACCGATCCTGCCCCATTTCTGAAGTTTCTCGATCTGTTCTTCCTGTTTATCCGATTCTTGCGCCTGTTCCGTCGTCTTGTCTACAGCTGTCTCCTTATATCCGGTATGTCCTGCAGAAACGACTGTCTCCTTATCTTTTTCCTGTGGTGTCTGTGCTTTTGTGGCTGCATCTGTCTCTTTGTTTCTCTTTGCAAAGAAACCGGTACGACCTTCTTCCTTCTTGGACGTTTCCGGCAAAGGATCCGGATCGATAAAGACGAGATCCGCAAAGGATTCTGCATCCATAATATCTGCGACTTCTTGTTCCAACTGATGTTGGATCTGCTTTGTCTGTGACATGGATTCTTTCGCAGGTGTATTTGTCGTCCGCATCTGCTGTATCTGCTGCCCGGACAGAGCCTTTCCGCTACCGTTGGAATTTGCTGTCTGAGCTGTCGCCTGCTGCGCTGTTCTCTGCGGCTGTGCTTTCTGGCCCGCCTGTGATCGTGCGGCTGCTGTCTGGGCTGTCGCCTGCTGCGCTGCTCTCTGTGGCTGTGCTTTCTGACCCGCCTGTGATTGTGCGGCTGCTGTCTGATCCGGCCGATGTTGTCTCTGTACCCCGGCAAGCTGTTTTGCCGCCGCACGCAATTCCTGCTCTCTTCTATCTTCTGCCATATATGTCCTCTTTTCTTCCGATTTCCAATTTCTACTGTGCACCAGCCTGAGCCGTTACTGTCGGCATTGGTGTTGCTGTCGCTTGTGGTATACTTGTGGTTCCCGGAGTATGGTGATTATTCTGTGCATCATATTCCGCTTTCGTTGGCAACATATATAATTCGGTACGGTAAGTCTGGTATTTGCTGTTTAAGCTTGCATATTCTGAATATCCCCTGCATGCCTCTACCGCACTCTTGGCTTTTTCTAACAGAGTCGCCATGTTGTCCGGCTGATAATCATAGCCACGTAATGCCTTCAATCTTGTATTAGCAAGCGCAACCCTGGTTTTGCGAAGCTGTTTATTTCTTGCATTCTTTGACGCCGTTTTCTTTTCACGGGCCAGTTCTGCATTAGACTCCTTCTGCTGCTCTTCATATGCTTTCACAACATCTTTCCACTTTACAGTCTCGTCTTTCAGCGAATCATATTTGTTCTTCGCACGCGTCGCATATGATTTGCGGATATCATCATCCTCAATTGAAGAGATCATATCGCGAAGCTCCTGATAACTGATTTCTAACGTATAGTAATCTGCCATACTCTGAATTGTCAGCTTTTCAAATGTTTCCAGCTTACGACGAACTTTTTTCTCATAGGATGCCTCTTCCAAGTTGTCCGCATACGCTGCCTTTGCTTTCAGGATCGTTATCGAGAAGAAGTCTCTGCCCGATGTACGCTTCAGATCCGTGCTTTCTGTTCCTTTGATCATATTTCCCTTGCCGTCATACTTTGCAAGACAAATACCCGATGGTGCCGTAAAATCCTGTGGCTTCTTATTTTTATGGATCTGATTCATGAAGTTCTTCCAAATACCTCCCGGAACAGATGCACCATATACGCCCGGCATAGCTCTCGGCGTGTCATAGCCGGCCCATACTACAGTTGTATAATATTTGGTATATCCACAGAACCATACATCTTTGCTGGAGTTGGTCGTTCCGGTCTTACCGGCTGCGATCTGACCATTGTCTAATTTGAGAGAACGTCCGGTACCATACGGCTCATTCAAAACACCTTTCAATACATCTGTCATCATCCAAGCCGCATCTTCAGTATATACCTGTGTCGTATCATTAGAGCTCTTATATACCGTTCCGTCTGATACATGTTCTATTTTTTGAATACAGGTTTTTTCACTATAACTTCCGTTGTTGGCAAGTGTTGAAAAGCCCTTTGCCATATCGACTACGCGGACACCTTCGGTAAATCCGCCGAGCGATAACGATAAATTGTCATTATCCACATAACTCAAATTATGAAAATGCATTTTATCTAAGAAAGACATACCATATTTCGGTGTGATCTTTTCTAATACCTGCCATGCAATCGTATTGATCGAACGCTGTACCGCCTCACGCAAATGCAGGCTGCCACGATAACCGCCACCGGAATTCTTCGGTCCGTTTTCAATCGGCTGGTCATTTACAACAGTAGATGGTGAATAGGCTCCTGTTTCAAAGGCAGGCGTATAATCGATCAATGGTTTGATCGAACTACCGGACTGTCGTGCTGATAAATAAGCACGGTTATAGGAATCCTTCGTGCCACGGCCACCGACGATCGCCACAACATAATTGGTGGAGTTATCTACACAGACCGCTGCTCCCTGCAGTGCATACTTTGTCTTGTCCGAGTTTTTCTCTTTGCTGTAGGCAAGTCCCTTATCAACAGCTTTTTGCAGCTTTTTCTGCTTTTTCATATCAATTGCCGTATACAGTTTGTATCCACCCTCACGGATGTCGTTGGTCTTCTGGCTGTACAGATTGCTGTATTTCTCGTTGTAACTCTCATAGTCCTCTTTGTTCTTAAACGTATACTGGAATTTGAAATCTTCCTTTTCCATCAGAGCCAGCGCAGCACAGTGGATTGCATAACTTACCACATAACTTTCATTCGTACCGTCTTTGGTCAACTGCTGGATCTTGATCTTCTTTTTGACAGAACTATCATACTGCTTCTGTGTAATCACCTGTTCATCGTACATCTTTTTAAGTACTTCGTTCCGTTTCTTTAATGCCGCTTCCGGTTTATTCACCGGGTCATAGGCAGATGGATTATTGGACAGACCGATCAGAATTGCTGCCTCATACGGCTCGAGATCTGCTGCTGATTTTCCAAAATAATATTCACTCGCTGCCCCTACACCATAACAGCGGTTCCCGTAATAATTACTATTACAGTAAAATTCCATGATCTTGTCTTTGGTGAACTTTTGTTCCACCGTTGGTGCCAGCATAATTTCGATCATTTTACGTGTATAACTCTTTTCCTGTGTCAATAAATTGTTTTTGATCACCTGCTGTGTGATCGTACTACCGCCCTGCTTGATGTCTCCGCCATTTTTGACTAACGCAACGCCGGCACGCATCGTTGCAAGCAGATCCACACCGCCGTGCGTCTTAAAACGCTTATCTTCCACAGCGATATAACCATTATACAAATATGGAGAAATACTTTTGATCTCCGCGTATTTATATCTTCCTGCGTTTACAGAACCGACCAGTTTACCGTCTTTGTCGTAAACAACGGTATCTTCTTTCATCACAAAGTCATCTTCGCTCATATTGACTAACTTGTCGAATACCGTCTCTCTGGCTTCGGTAAACATCGGCAAAAACTTCACATACAAGCATAATCCCACAATGCCGGCAATTACCAATACCGTCGCAAAAATGCCGATGATCGTCCCCGCTATATTGGAAACAACTCCTAAATAACTTCCTAAAGTCTTTCCGATTATGCCCAACACATCGCCGGCTCCACCGATATATTTCTTTAGTTGCTTCATAAATTTCCTTGCCTTTCCAAGTATATTCTTTACTCTGCTGTCTCAGTCTGCAGTATCGTCTTTCCATTCAGATCACAAGACAGTCCATCCTATGCTATCCAAATTTTAGGACAGAGCATGACAAGAAACATTATACTTGCTTTTATGCAATAATTCAAGTTGACACGCTCACTATCGTCATATAAAATAGAACAGAACGCAAACATATGTTTCTATTGAAAGGAATGTAAAAATTATTATGACAACGATGCATCGTTTTGGATTTATTGGTTTCGGATTAATTGGCGGCTCCGTGGCACATGCACTGCGCGAGCAGTATCCGGACAGTGAACTTATGGCATACAATTACTATATTACCAAACCACACCCACGCCTCGAATTGGCTGCAATGGATGGGATTTTAGACAAGATCACAACAGATCTCGCTGAGTTTGCTGACTGTGACTGTATTTTTCTATGCGCACCTGTCATCAAAAATATCGCCTATTTGGACAAGCTGCTTCCTTATCTTTCCAAAGACTGCCTGCTGACAGACGTTGGCAGTGTCAAAAGCGATATTCTTGCTGCAGTCAGAGAACATGGTCTCTGTGAGCAGTTTGTAGGCGGGCACCCAATGACCGGCTCTGAAAAGACCGGTTATGAACATTCTGAATCTGCATTTTTCCGTGATAAATACTATATTTTAACACCGTTTGCAGAGAGCAGACCGGAATATGTTGCATGGATGGAACAATTCATTCACGACATCGGATCACACTGTATTTTGCTCGACCCGGATTACCACGATGCCGTAGTAGCCGGTATCAGCCACGGTCCACATGTAATATCTGCGGCACTGGTCAATGCGGTTGCTGCCCTTGATGAAGACGGTACCTACGGCACACTTGCGGCAGGAGGATTTCACACAACGACGCGAATCTCTTCCTCTTCTCCGGAAATGTGGCAGAATATCTGTCTGACCAACTCCGACAAAATATGCAGTTTTTTAGACAAATATATAGAAATTTTGACCGCTGCCAAACAACAGATCGCTGACGGCGACAAAGATGGACTAATGCATTTTTTTGAAGCGGCAAAGAATTACCGCGATCATATTCGATTCTAAAGAAAGGCTTGGTGACGAATGAACGTATTAGAAGGATTAAATCCTGAGCAGGAGCAAGCAGTTAAACATTTTAAGGGACCACTTCTGATCTTAGCAGGTGCCGGGTCCGGCAAAACCCGTGTATTGACACACCGTATCGCCTATTTGATCGAGGAATATGGCGTCAACCCTTGGAACATCCTTGCCATTACCTTTACCAATAAAGCTGCCGGAGAAATGCGTGAGCGAGTTGATAATATTGTTACTTCCGGTGCAGAATACATATGGGTCAGCACCTTCCACTCCGCATGTGTGCGCATACTGCGCCGCCATATTGAAGCTCTCGGTTATTCGAGAAGTTTCACGATCTATGACGCAGACGACCAACGGACATTAATGCGGGATATTTTGAAATATCTGCAGTTAGACCCCAAAAAGTTCAAAGAACGTAGTGTACTCGGTGCTATCTCATCTGCCAAAGATGAGATGATCACTCCGGAAGAATATGAACGCCGTGCTGCCGGTGACTATCTCAAAGAAATATATGCCAGAGCTTATCGGGAATACGAAAAACGTCTTCGCGACTCAAATGCATTGGATTTCGATGATCTCATCGTGAAGACTATTCAGCTATTGCAGGATAACCCGGAAATCCTGGACTATTACCAAAACCGTTTCCGCTATATTATGGTCGATGAGTATCAGGATACTAACACAGCTCAATTTGAGCTTGTACGCCTGTTGGCTGACTCTACCGGAGAAGATGGCAGACGCGAGCAGAATCTGTGTGTTGTCGGTGACGATGACCAGTCTATCTACAAATTCCGTGGTGCCAATATATATAATATCCTGAACTTTGAGACCGAATATCCTGACGCTAAAGTGATCAAGCTGGAGAAAAACTATCGAAGCACCCAAAATATTTTGGATGCGGCAAACGCTGTGATCAGTCATAACTCCATGCGTAAGGATAAAGCGCTTTGGACAGACCAGGAAAAAGGTGATCCGATCTATTTTGCACAATATGGTAATGAATACGAAGAAGCGGAGGCTGTTACCGACGGTATCTCTTACGCTGTACAGACCGGCGACGCAGACTACAAGGACTTTGCCATTTTGTATCGTACGAATGCACAGTCTCGTGTACTGGAGGAAAAACTGGTGACGGCCAATATCCCATATCGTATTGTCGGTGCGGTAAACTTCTACCAGCGCCGTGAGATCAAGGATCTGTTGGCATATTTGCGCACGGTGGAAAACGGTTTAGATGATATTTCCGTAAAACGAATCATCAATGTACCGAAGCGCGGCATTGGTCTTACGACGATCGACCGGGTAGCCGACTATGCACTCACGCACGAGACCAGTTTTTACGGTGCTTTGCAAAACTACGAATACATTGACGGCATCAAACGCAGCGCCGGCAAGCTGGGCAGTTTTGTCAGTCTGATCGAATCGTTCAAGCGACATTTAGCATCTCCCGAGTATAGCTTGGAAGATCTGATCCGTGAGATCATTGAAGAAACCGGTTATGTCCGCCTGCTGGAGGAAGAGGATACCGAAGAAGCCAACGGACGTATTGAAAATATCGAAGAGTTCATTAATAAAGTGGTCACTTATGAGGAAAACTGTGAAGAGGAGCCAACGCTCAGCGGATTTTTGGAGGAAGTTGCTCTTGTTGCAGATATTGACACGGTAGACGATGACAACAACATGGTGTTACTTATGACATTACATAGCGCGAAAGGATTGGAATTTCCTTATGTATATCTGGTCGGCATGGAAGACGGTATTTTCCCGGGATATGCTGCTGTCATGGGCGATGACCCGGAGGAAATGGAGGAAGAGCGCCGCTTATGTTATGTCGGTATTACCCGCGCCAAACAGAAATTATCGCTAAGCTGTGCACGAAGCCGTTTTCGCAATGGTGAGCAGCAATACAACCGTCCATCTTCATTCCTGAATGAAATCCCGCGGTATCTGCTCAAGCAAAATGGAGATGCTTTTCAGGATAGTTCCCGAACTGCTTCCTCTCCTTTTAGCGGCAATTCCTTTACTGAAAGCCGCAGGCAGTCGTATCATCAGGTTCGCATGAACGAACTTCCAAATGTACGCACAAATGCGTCATCTACTTGGGATCCTATGGCAGAACGAAGTGCCAAACAGGCAGTCAGACGCAGTTCCGGAGCTGACCTGTTTGCCGGCAATCCATTGATCCGCAAAGGGATCGGAAGCTCTTCCCAGGCTGGAGATATTTATCGCTCCAAAGGATCCTCTCTGCGGGACAGCTCGATATTTGACAAAGGAAATAGCGGCAAGACCACATCCGGCACACTGTCCTACGGTGAGGGTGACCGCATCAAACACAAAAAATTTGGTGAGGGAACCGTAATTGCTCTCAAGGAAAAAAATGGGGATCACGAAGTGACTGTCGACTTCGATAATGGCTCAACCAGGCGCATGATGGCTTCCTTTGCGAAACTTAAAAAAATATAGATATTGCACGTGTGATGTGTTATACTATTCGTATAACAATTGACCAATCAGGGAAAGGATGTGGCGCTATGTCAAATAAGCTCGAAGAATTAATGAATACAGCAAAGATTAACGAACTTCTCCACAAGAAAGAGTTAGAGGAGAAAAACAAAAACGGCATCATCATTGCACTCGCTATCATAGGCGCAGTTGCAGCAGTTGCAGCTATTGCTTATGCTGTTTTCCGCCATCTGGAACGCGATTATCTGGATGACTTTGATGCGGATGATTTTGGTGACAATTTTGATGATGACTTTATTGAGTTCTCAGATACAACACCAGAAGCAGAGGACTAATTTTAACAACTAAGCGTAAAAATTACCGTTAAATCTGCAGTAACCGGATGGCAGAATGTTTTTCTTCCATTGTTTCTGCAGATTTAACTATGTAAAGCACATTTCACCGTAAAGCATAATTTACTACATAAAATGGAGGATTACCACTATGAAACTTTGGGGCGGACGCTTCACGAAAGAAACCAATCAATTAGTACATAACTTTAATGCTTCTCTTTCTTTTGACCAGAAGTTTTATGAGGAAGATATTGAAGGCAGCATTGCACACGTCACAATGTTAGCTGAGCAGGGAATTTTGACCAACGAAGACAAAGAAGCGATCATCGGAGGTCTGCAGTCGATCCGCGATGATATTCGTGATGGCAAACTTGTTTTTACCGAAGAGCACGAAGATATTCATAGTTTTGTGGAGGCACATTTGATCGAGCGCATTGGCGATGCCGGCAAACGCCTGCACACCGGACGCAGCCGTAACGATCAGGTTGCTTTGGATATGAAATTATATACCCGCAAAGAGATCAAGGAAATGGAGCACCTGTTGTTCGGTTTATTGCAAAGCCTGTTAAAGATCATGAAGGAAAATATTGATACGATCATGCCGGGCTTTACTCATTTGCAGAAAGCACAGCCGATCACCTTAGCACATCATATGGGTGCTTATTTCGAAATGTTCTACCGTGACCGTTCCCGTCTGCAGGATATTTATAAGCGCATGAATTACTGCCCTCTCGGCTCCGGTGCACTTGCCGGAACAACCTATCCGCTCAATCGTGAACGCACCGCAGAATTGCTTGGATTTACCGGTCCAACGTTAAACAGTATGGATTCTGTATCTGACCGTGATTATCTGATCGAATTTAGTGCAGCTATGTCCATCATTATGATGCATTTGAGCCGTTTCTGCGAAGAGATCATCATTTGGAACACGAACGAATATCAGTTCATTGATATTGATGACTCCTATTCTACCGGAAGCAGTATCATGCCACAGAAGAAGAATCCGGACATTGCAGAGCTTGTCCGCGGTAAGACAGGTCGTGTATACGGTTCTCTTATCTCTCTGTTGACTACGATGAAGGGACTGTCTTTGGCCTACAACAAAGATATGCAGGAAGATAAGGAATTTGTCTTTGATGCTATTGATACCACGAAAGGATGTATCGTATTATTTAATGGTATGCTAGACACGATCACCTTCCGCAAAGACCGTATGCGTGCAAGCGCTGAGGGTGGATTTACAAATGCGACTGACGCAGCGGATTATTTGGTAAATCATGGTGTTCCATTCCGCGATGCACACGGCATTGTCGGACAGCTCGTTTTGTACTGCATTGACAAGAATATTTCACTGGGTCAGATGTCTTTGGAAGAGTATAAGGCGATCAGCCCGGTATTCGAAGAAGATATTTATGATGCGATCAGCATGGAAACCTGTGTTGCTAAGCGTAATACGATCGGTGCTCCGGGACCACAGGCTATGAAAGAAGTGATCGCTAAATATGAAGCTTATCTCGCTGAAGAATAAATTGTACAGGGTGGCAATTTTCTAGGAACAAAAAAGCAAAGCCAGCGCTGGCTTTGCTTTTTTATTTCCTGATACATTACTGTCATGTAAGCCTAACCGGCTAAAACATTTTCTTTTTCTTTAATAAGAACATTGCAATCATACAAATAAACACGATGAGCAGACAGATAATGGAAAAACCATGCGGTGTATCTGCTAACGGCATCCACTTACTGGAAACATTCATACCGTAAATTCCTGAGATCAGAGTCGGAATACCCATAACCAGTGTTACAATCGTCAGTATTTTCATGACATTATTCAAACGATTATCAAGCACAGAAGACATCAGCTCACGCGTTCCGTTGATAATATCTCTATATATCGTTGTCATTTCGATCGCCTGCCGGTTCTCGACAATGACATCATCTAACAGATCCGTGTCATCCGGATACTGTTCCAATCGCTTATAACGTGTCAAGCGATCTAAGACAACACCATTTGCACGCAAAGATGTCGCAAAGTATACCAATGTTGATTCTAATGCATGCAGATCGATCAGATCTACGTCTTCGGTATCATCATCAATGCGTTCCTCAATCTCGGTTCGTTTCTTATCAATAACACGAAGGTCATTCTGATATAACGCAGCCACACGGAACAGAATCTGATACACAAAACGCATTTTCTTCTTGGTACTGAATTCTTTCACGCGACCATTGACAAACGCTTGCAGCACCGGAGTTTCCTCTGTACAAATGGTGATGATAATATCCTGCGTCAAGATAATACCCAGTGGGATTGTCGTATATGCTTCTTTATCATGACGAATCTCAATTGTTGGAATATCCACCAGAATTAACGTATATCCATCCTCCAATTCCACACGAGAACTTTCTTCCTCATCCAAAGCGGCCAACAGATCTTGAATATCAATTTGCAGTCTTTTGGCGATCAACTCACCCTCTGCTACTGTTGGATTGACCATATCAATCCATCCTCCCGGAACAATTCCACCCTCCTCATGAATTTTACGGTCATCTGTTCGATAAAACTTGATCATTATCGTCACCTCTTATTTCTGCTAATTTCTTATCCTATGGAGATATTTTGTTCCTGTAACAATGTTTTGATCCTCTCCAACATATCATAATAAACATCCCAGTATTTTGATGTTTCTACCCAGCATTTCGCATTCATACGCAGTTTCACAGGGCTTAATCTGGTCACAACAACTCTCATTGGCTCTGTCACCAAAATGTCACTACTGTGTTTCATCTCTTTGAGTAAAATGTCTCGGATCAATGCAACATCTGCATCATAACTGACAGAGAACTCCAAAACAAGCAAACGCCTATCCTGCTTCGTTGTATTGGTAATATCCGAATTAGAAATCGTTCCATTCGGTATCACGATCACCCGATTATCCGTTGTCGTCAATCGTGTGTAAAAAATATCAATACTCTGTACGGTTCCCTCCGATTGTGGCGTAATAATATAATCTCCAACCTGAAACGGCTTGAGAAGTAAGATCAAAACCCCACCCGCCAAATTGGCCAAACTGCCCTGAAGAGCAAGGCCGATCGCCAATCCTGCCGATCCGACCATAGCCACAATAGAACTGGTTCCTACACCAAGTATACCTGCAACCACAAAGATCAATAGCACATTATAGATAACGCCGGCTAATGACATCACAAACTTGCGGACACTAACCTCTACATTGCGCCGCTCCATCCAGCGATCCGTAAAACGAAGTAACAGCTTCACCATTTTACGGCCGATCACAAACACAATCAAAGCGATCAGCAACGTCTGACCGAAGCGAAGCAGCGGCTCTCGCTGATCTAATAAATACTGTAATAAAAAGCTGGTCTTTTTTTCATTGGAAACAGAGTCATCCCCCATTACCTTGGTCAGCTCCTTGACGGTTGTATTATCCTGCACTGCAAGCATTGCATTTTGCAGTTCCATCATGCCTATTCCCATTTTATCATACAACATCATTTATTTCCTCTTTTTTACTGTTTTTCCTGTTCTAGCGCTTCCACGTTTCGACGGAACGGTCGCTGTCATCGTGTCGGTCGGCACACAGCGATATACGCTCATTCCTAACGGCGGCACGGAAATCGTCAGCGAATACTCCCTGCCATCCCAAGGTATCTTCTTCGCACTCTTTTGCCTTGCGTTAATGCAACCTGTTCCACCAAAGGAAATTTGATCGCTATTAAAGATTTCCTTATATTTTCCGGCAACAGGCACTCCAATCTTAAAATTCTCATACGTAACCGGAGTGAAATTACACACCACCAGAAGCCGCTCCTCTTTCTTCGCATCATACCGCATAAAGGTAATAATACTGTGATCGGCATCCATACTGCTAAGCCATTCAAAACCCTCTGCATCAAAATCCGTCTCGTACCAAGCCGGATGCTCTTGATAAAACGTATTCAATGCCTTTACATATTGCTGCAATGCCTTGTGATCCGGCTCCTCTGCCTGCTCCCAAGGCAATTCCTGCTTCTCATTCCATTCGGTCTCCTGTGCAAACTCCTGCCCCATAAAGAGCAGCTTCTTGCCGGGATGTGCCATCATAAAACCGTATGCCACACGAAGATTCGCATATTTTTCTTCCGGCTCACCAGGCATTTTTGCAAACATAGAGCCTTTCAGATGCACCACTTCATCGTGCGAGAATACAAGCACAAACTTTTCGCTGTATGCATAGATCATACTAAACGTAAGCATGCCGTGTCGGCCCTTGCGAAACAGCGGGTCCGTCTGCATATACGTTGTAAAATCATTCATCCAGCCCATATTCCATTTCAGATCAAAACCTAAACCGTCAACTGTCGAAGGCTCTGTCACTTTCGGCCATGCCGTCGATTCCTCTGCGATCAGTAATGCACCTTTGTTTCTCTCATGCATCACATCGCTTAAATCCCTCAAAAAGGCTATTGCCTCAAGATTCTCATTGCCGCCGTACATATTAGCAACCCATTCCCCGTCCTGTTTGCCATAGTCCAGATACAACATTGATGCTACAGCGTCCATACGGATTCCATCTGCATGATACTGCTCGATCCAAAACAATGCATTGGCCGTCAGGAAATTGGCAACTTCCGGTCTTCCATAATTGTAGATCAATGTCCCCCAATGTGGATGCTCTCCCTGTCTCGGATCCGCATGCTCATACAGACAAGTTCCATCAAACCTCGCCAATCCATTCTCGTCTTTTGGAAAATGTGCCGGTACCCAGTCCAAAATAACACCGATCCCGGCCTGATGCATCGTATCCATAAAATACATAAAATCCTGCGGCGAACCATGTCTGGAAGTCGGTGCATAATACGAAGTCACCTGATAACCCCAAGACTCGTCTAATGGATGCTCCATGACCGGCAGTAACTCCACATGTGTATATCCCATTTTCTGAACATACTGCACAAGCTGTCGTGCCAGCTCCCGGTAATTGACAAATCCATCTTCTGTTCCCTGCTGCCTTTTCCAAGATCCCAAATGAACTTCATAGATATTCATAGGCTCCTTGGTGTAATCCCTTTTAGAACGCTTTGCAAGCCATTTATCATCGTTCCAGCGGTACTCCTGCAGATTCGTCACAATGCTGGCATTAGCCGGCCTCTTTTCACAGGCAAACCCATATGGATCTGTCTTCATCGTCACTTTCTGCGGTGCTGATTTAATCTCATATTTATATAATTCACCCGGTCCGATCCCCGGAATAAAAAGCGAAAATACACCGGAATCTCCCTGACGCATCATAGGATGTCTTCTGCCATCCCAGCCGTTAAAATCCCCAACAACACTGACACGCATTGCATTCGGTGCCCACACCGCAAAGTGTGTTCCATATAACAGTGCTGCATCGTCTTTCACATCATCTTCCGTTACATCCCAAAGAATGTCTGTGTCATCCATACAGCCGCGTACTGCAGCCGGATGCGCACCCATATAACGATATATTTCCCGGTGAATCCCTTTTTCAAAACGCTCAATGTGATTCGCCCCGAATAAATCCTGATATAGATACGGATCCTCTAACTCCACTTTAGAACCATCTTCATAGGAAGCAATGATCGTATATTCTGTGATTGTCTTTCCCGGCAAAAGAACTGCAAACATGCCTGCATCGTCTGACTGATCCATTGTATAATTTCTACCTGTACTTTTAAGACGAAGCTTTGCCTTAACTGCTCCCGGCACAAATACCTGCACTAAAATACCGCCCTTTACCTTCTGCGGTCCAAGTACACGCTGAGGATGATCCTCTTCCGAATAAACGATTGCTTCAATGGCTTCCCAATCCATCAGATCATATAGTCTCTGTTTCATGATTTGCTCCCCCCCTCTTTTAAGTAGCTGTCAAACACCGGCTCCAACAATTTTGCCTGCATCCACATAATTGCTCCCGGCAAGATCAGTATGATCGGTGGAATATACACGATCAATATCATTCCAACAAGAAATGCCGCCTGCAGGATCAGCAAAGATGTTGTCTCTTTCCAGTGTTCCAATGCCATAAAAGCACTGTTAGCAACAATTTCTCCGATCGTATTTTCAAAACGTGCAGACATTGGAAATGCATACGCCATAACTACTAACACGATCATAAACAACATAACAAACACAACACCAAAAAACACACCGAGTGCTCCCATATCGTTATGCAGGATCACTATAAGCGAATACGTCAAAACAGCGATAATTATTTCAAACAATATTCCAAGCGGCAGTCCCTGTCTTGCATTGCGGGGAACCATTTTTAAAAACGTCCGCACAGCATGTCTCTCCCCGGGCAGAACCACCTTTACAACCGTATAATACAGTGCAATACAATTCATCCCAAACGTAATGATCGGAATACTGCACACACAAAATACAACACTTAATAATATAATATCCCACAGTTTTCCAAAAAACTGCATAAACGGTCCTTCAATAGAAAAAAATTCTTTCATATGCAAATCTCCATGGCTCTGTTCGAGCCGCAAACATTGATTTTAGGCCGGATCAAATGCGGTGCATCAACAATCCGCTGCGAAGCTTTGGCTCGAACCAAGTCGACTTCGGCGGCATAAGCAGCCCCGCGTCAGCCACAGCAAACAGCTCTCCGATCGAAGTCGGATACATCGCAAATGCGACCGTCATGTCCGTCTGCACACGACGTTCCAATTCCTCCAAGCCTCGGATTCCTCCAATGAAATCAATACGCTCATCTGTCCTTGGATCCTCGATACCAAGCACCGGTTTTAACAGATATTCCTGTAGCAATGACACATCCAATGCGGCAACCGGATCCGTGATAGCAAGCAGTTCCTGCTTTGCCTGCAGCAAATACCAGCGATTTTCCAAATACATGGTGATCTGTCCCTTTACCTGCGGATGCTTCGCACCATCCAAGACAGTAACATCAAAGCACTCTTCCACAGCCTTCAAAAATGCTTCTTTCGTAAGTCCATGCAAATCTTTCACACAGCGGTTATAATCCATGATCATTAACTGATCGTCCGGAAATAGTACGGAAAGGAAATAATTAAACTCTTCTGTTCCATCATAATCCGGATGTTCTTTACGGCGTTTCAAGCCGACTTTGACTGCGGATGCTGCACGATGATGCCCATCTGCAATATAAATCTCCTGTATTCCGGCAAAAGCCTCCTGTAATGTGGTAACCGCTTCTTCTGTCACTTTCCACATACGGTGTGCAATACCATCCGCTGCCGTAAAATCATACAACGGTTCCTGCGTTTCCATGATCTTAGACACCAATTGGTTGATCGTTGCCTGGGAACGATATGCCAAAAAGATCGGTCCGGTCTGTGCAGACAAAGTGTCTACATGCCGAATACGATCCTGTTCCTTCTCTTCTCTTGTATTTTCATGCTTCTTGATCGTGCCATCCAGATAATCGTCTACACTGGCACACGCTGCGATACCCGTCTGAGTGCGTCCATTCATCTCCAACTGATAAATATAGTAAGCACTTTGCTTATCCTCTACAAAAATCCCCTGAGAGATACGTTCCTCGAACAGTTCTTTTGCCTTGGCATACACCTCGGGTGCATATACGGATACACTATCCTCAAATTGTGTCTCTGCGCGGTCTATCGCCAAAAAGGATAACGGTTCTCTCTCCACTTCCTTCTTCGCTTCTGCACGATTATATACATCATATGGCAATGCGGCTACTTTATCGGCATATTCTACTGCCGGGCGCACTGCACAAAACGGTCTGATCACTGCCATCTTCTTTCGTCCTTTCTCTATTTCCTCGGGGGCATATATATAAATCACCTTTATAATTATACCATGACTGAGATTGTGGCACAATGATTTTTCTGCTATAATAAAGGTTCAATAGCGAATTTACGGGGAGGTGTTCTATACAATGCGAACATTAAAAGCGATTATTTTTGATATGGACGGTGTCATTATCGACAGCGAACCACAGCATGGCAGAGCAGCACTGAAAGTACTGCACAAATATGGTGCAGATGCCGACATGTCCTATCATGAACAGTTTATTGGCAGTTCCACTGCAAATATGGCACAAAAAGTTATCTCAGACTTTTCTCTTTCTTTATCTCCGGAAGAGCTTTTGGCGGAATTAAATCAAGCCAAACGCGAAATCCACAAAGAAGAGGGGTATCCTTCCCTGCCCGGCATCTGCGAGCTGATCCCGAAGCTTGCTACCAGTGGCTGGAAGTTAGCGATTGCCTCCTCCTCTAATCCTGCTGAGATCAACGCTGTTGTCAGTTCATTAGGCATCCGCAAATATTTTGATCAGCTCGTTTCCAGTTCAAATGTTGCCCATCCAAAGCCTGCTCCTGACACATTTCAACTAGCACTTAAAAAGCTTGGCGTATCCGCAGAGGAAGCCATTGTCGTTGAAGACTCCTCTTATGGTGTCGAAGCGGCGATCGCCGCCGGAATCGCCTGCGTCGGATACGACAATCCACATTCCGGCAAGCAGGATCTATCACGTGCCGATGTTTTGTTGGAAAGTTTCGAAGGACTTACTCCTTCGTTTTTTCTGCATGTTTGGCAGCGCAAACAAAAAATACCGGTAACCATTGCAAATACAAGGCGTCTGATCATTCGCGAACTGACCGTTGCGGATATTCCGGATTTATATCCGATTTATAAGGATCCCGAGGTTGCCAAATTCATTGATGACATCGACGATTATAAAGAAATGGAGATGGCAAAACAGGCTGCCTATATCCGTAATGTATACAATTTCTACGGCTACGGATTATGGGGCGTATTCAGTAAAACTTCCGGTGGGCTCATTGGACGTTGTGGAATTGAGAACCATGTTGTTGACGGACAGGATGAGATCATGTTGTCCTATTTGTTAGATAGTAATCATTGGGGCTACGGCTATGCGCTGGAATGTTGCCGTGCAGTATTTCAGTATGCCTATCAAGCTCTGGATATTGACAATATTGTTGCAGTCATTGATAAAGAAAATGTACGATCACTGCATACTGCAAAAAATCTTGGCATGAAACCGGAAAAAGATCTTATATACAAAAATCGCGATGCCGTTCTTTACCGCATCCATCTCACGGAGGAATCATCTCAAAAGGGCAAGAATCGCTAAAGCCATTCTTTGCGATGCGACGTCACACAACAGAACAAAGAGTCGCTTGCGACTCTTTCGCGCTCGAGCGGTGCTGTTTACAGCTAACTTCTTCTCCGCGAGATGCGCATCCTCGCGGAACGTTCTTTGCTTTATAGGAAACGAGACGTTTCCTATAAAGAAATAAAAAAATGCACAGGAAGCATTCTGCTTTAGCATCCTGTGCGTTTTTTTTAATTCTATTACGACATTCCGATATCATATCGTGTTATGCCGTCTATTCTAACGTTTATTATCGTTTTTTTTGCTCTTTGTATCATCTGTTTTAGAATTTGCATGATCATTTGTCTTGTCTTTTTCATTACCTGTCAGATCATCAACTGCATCTTCTGTACCATCTACAGCGTCATCTACAGCATCTTCTACACCATCCGTGGCATCTTTCACAGCATTTCCCGCACCATCTACAGCATCATCCACGGCATTTCCCGCATCATCTGCAGCATTATTGGTACTCTCTGGAAGTTCTGTCTCATTTGGCATATCCGTTGCACCATTACCGGAAGAAGGTGATGTAGCAGAATTATTTTTGGATTTATTACCGCATCCAACCATCAATGCTGCCGCCAAGACTGTAACCACCGCAAAACCTAACATTTTCTTTTTCAAAGCATTCACCATACCTTTCTGAAATTTCGTATGACACGAAATAGAATCTATTGCATTCCTTAGTATGGAATATGCTTTGTATTTTTATTCGCTATATGCATCGACTTTTTCAAATTCTGCAACAATTTCAGCACTCGGTGCTTTTGTTGCAAGACTAACGATCACATTAACAAAAAGGCTCAAAATAAATCCAATTAACAGAGAATAAATACCAGTCGTCACTGCAAGCGTCTTGCCACCCATCAATGGGATGTAGTCCCATATAAGAACCGTCAATCCACCGGTAATAATTCCGACAACCGTTCCCGGCATATTAGCGCGTTTCCAAAATAATGCCAACACGATCGCCGGTCCAAAAGCCGATCCGAGACCAGCCCATGCATCGGATACCAGACCCATAATACTACTCTCCGGATCCCAAGCAATTACGATCGCGATCAATGCAACAACGATGACTGTGATTCGAGTCACTTTCATGATGCGTTTATCGTCTGCATCTTTACGGATAAAACTTTTGTAAATATCTTTTGATACCGAAGATGCACAAACCAACAGCTGTGAATCTGCCGTTGACATGATTGCCGCCAAAATTCCACACAAGAACAATCCGCCAACAAATGGAATTCCTATATTTTTGGTGAATACGCGTTCAATCATTGTGATAAAGACACTCTCTGTCTGTCCGCCTGTCAGTACATTATCGACCAGATAAGCTCTTCCGACAATGCCAATAAAACAGGCAGCTACCAAAGATAAAAAGCACCATGAAATTGCGATCACGCTGGATTTTTTCAACTCTTTCTCATCTTTTACCGCCATGAAACGTATCAAGATATGAGGCATTCCGCAATATCCTAATCCCCATGCAAGCTGCGATAAGATTTCCACAAATTTATATGGTCTGCCGCCGTTCATGAACAGATTCATATATGCATCATAACCGCCAGCTACCTGTGTGTGGTCAATGTTGGCTGCAAACTTGCCGCTGACTAACGCAAAAGCAATGATCGGTACAGTCAGCAATCCAACTAGCATCAGCATTCCCTGCACAAAGTCTGTCGTACATACGGCCAAAAATCCACCCATAAACGTATAAGTTAAAATAACCGCTGCGCCAATGATCAGCGCGATATGATAGTCAATACCAAAGATCGTATGAAATAATTTACCTCCCGAAGCAAGGGCTGACGCTGTATATACTAAAAAGAAAATAATGATCACGACAGATGAGATGGAAAGCAGCACTTTCTTTTTGTCATGAAAACGATTCTCCAAAAATTCCGGCAGTGTCATAGAATTACCTGCTACGATCGTATAGCGGCGAAGTCTTTTGGAAATCAGCAGCCAGTTACAAACGGTTCCTAAAAATAACCCTATGGCGATCCAGGCCTGGCCGGTACCTAACGCATAAATCGAACCCGGCAGACCCATTAGCAGCCATCCGCTCATGTCAGACGCCTGCGCTGAGAGTGCTGCGACCCATGCATTTAAGCCTCTGCCTCCGAGGAAATAATCCTCTGAACTATTGGTGCGGCGCATACAGATTGCACCGATCACGATCATGAATAACAAATAGGCAGCAAACGCCACTAATATTGCAGCAATGCTGGAACTTGATACTGTTGTCATACAATTACCATACCTTTCTTATCTTTTTCCTGTATCCCTATAGAGATTACTCCTCTGTTGTCCCACGGTCTTTGGCATCAACAAACGATCTGTGATGTCCAACATATTTGTATGCCGGACGAATGATCTTACCTCGATTTACAAGTTCTTCCAGACGATGCGCACTCCATCCTGCAATACGAGAAATTGCAAAGATCGGTGTAAATAACTCCTCCGGAATACCAAGCATTGTATAAATAAAGCCTGAATAGAAGTCCACATTTGCGCAGATCGGTTTGACCACATGATTTCTATGAGATAGCAACTGCGTTCCAATGCGTTCTACTCTATCATAAAGACTGTACTCTTTGAGCATTCCTTTACTTTCGGCTAATTTCTGTGCATAATCCTTCAGGATCACCTCTCGCGGATCGGACAACGTGTAAACCGCATGCCCCATACCATAGATCAGACCGGAATGATCAAAAGCATCTCCACGAAGTACTGCCTGCAAATATTCCTGAATCTGATCGTCATCTTCCAGATCCGTAACATGCTCATGAAGATCTGCAAACATCTGCTGCACTTTCAAATTAGCTCCACCATGACGCGGTCCTTTCAAAGATGCAATGGATGCTGCGACTGCCGAATAGGTATCTGTACCCGAAGACGTTACTACGTGATTGGTAAATGTCGAGTTATTACCACCACCATGCTCTGCATGAAGCACAAGAGCAGCATCGAGTACACGTGCTTCTAATGGAGTATACTTTCCATTTGGACGTAACATCTGCAAAATGTTTTCTGCCGTCGAAAGCTCCGGTTTAGCAGGCTTGATCACCAAACTGTCAAAGAAGTGAAAATGTCTGTATGCATGGTAATTGTAAACTGCGATCAATGGCAGTTTCGCAATTAACTGCAATGACTGACGAAGTACGTTGGATACCGAAATATCATCCGGATTAGCATCGTAAGAGTACAAAGTCAAGACACTTTTTTGCAATCCGTTCATCAGATTTGCACTTGGCGCCTTCATAATAACATCACGCACAAATTGTCCGGACAGTTCTTGCAAGCCCGCAATGATCCCATGGAAAACTTCCAATTGCTCTTTATTAGGCAGATAACCGAACAATAGCAAATATGTTGTTTCCTCAAAGGCAAATCGTTTATCAATGCCATCTCCAACTAAATTTTTGACATCATACCCCTGATAGTACAGCATACCATCAGCCGGCTCCTTGACACCATCTACAACACGGTATCCTGTTACATCTGAAATTTCAGTCAATCCGGTCAATACACCTTTTCCATTGCTGTCACGCAATCCCCGCTTTACATCATATTCCTGATATAAGTTTAGGTCGATCGCTCCTGATTTCATACAACTTACAACAAGTTCATTAAATTTTGCATCTAATGCATCATCTATCGACATCATTGAATTTGTTTTCATTTGCTAGTACCTCCTTCTATAATTCCCCTCCGAGCACTCAGCTATCCTATGTATATCCAACCAAACAGAGGGTCGTGTCATCGTACCCGTGCATACGTGTATACGCAAAAAAGTAATAGAGTCATCTATTAACGACAACTCTATTACTATACCTTATTTTACGCTATTCCGTCAAGTTTGTACCTATTATACTGCCATTTCCTGCCGCATAACACGCTCAGCAGGATTTACAGATCGTGTGTCTTTCACATTCGGATCGATCAGCAAGCCTCACGCATACGATACTCTAAACGCAGTTTATCCGTCAAAAGTGCCATAAATTCTGAGTTGGTCGGTTTGCCGCGATTTGCAGAGATCGTATTTCCAAACACGTGCTCTAATGTCTCCATATTCCCTCTGCGCCATGCAACTTCTATCGCATGACGGATCGTCCGTTCTACACTACTGGAAGAAGTATGATATTTTTTTGCAATGGTTGGATACAAAAATTTTGTAATATAGTGCAACATATTTTGATCTGCAAAAGACATCATAATGCCTTCACGAATATATTGGTAACCCTTGATATGTGCCGGCATTCCGATCTCCAGCAATATATTCGTAATGTCAATCTCCAGATTGCCGGTGTATTTATCCGACGGATCTTTGATCAAATGTTCTGTAGGTTTCACAACCTGTCTTATCGTTTTCTTTGAATCTTCCTTCACAGTATCCGTATACTCCGGCGCGGATACAAGCTGCTTTTCTTCGCTGTTATGTACTGCAGCTTGTCCCTCTTCCCCTTCGCCTACACTGGCTGCGATCTGTCTGATCCGTTTGATCAACATCGTTGCTGATAACGGTTTCATCATATAATAGTTTGCTCCCTGTGCTAATGCCTGTTCGATCAATCCCTCGCGTCGAAGTGCCGTGGCAATGATAAACAAAGGCTTGTACTCTGTAAATTCTCTGCATTCTTCTAATATTTCCAAACCGTCTACTCCCGGTAAGATCATATCCATGACTACAACATCCGGCTTTAACTTTTTAATGTTTTCCAGCGCTTTTTTTCCGTCTCCTGTTTCGTACACTACTTGGATTCCCTGTTCATTTAATAATCGTTTTTTGCTTTCTCTGTCCTGTACGTTGTTGTCTGCCAGTATAACACGGATATCATCTTTCATTTTGTCCTCCTAGTCCCTATCAATTGTTTAGAATCGACATCCCATTGCTTTTTTTCAGTTTCCATGTCTAATTATAGAACCTGAATTAGCATTACTATGGATTTCAAATGGAATTGAAATGGAATTAGAGGGGTTTTTTGAAAAAAAATGTATATTTAACGCAAACTTCCCATACCGAAAGTTATTCCAAAACCACATATTGCTTATTATGTCGATAAAATAATAGCTATTTTGCAGCCGATAACATAAATTATCCTGCTATCAAAAAAACTAAGACAATTGCCGAAGAACGCAGAGTTTTTAGTTGATTTCTTATTTTGTTAAGTCTCTGATGAATACATGCCTGAAGGATTGTCTGAGATGTCCCGGTTTAGCAAGGTATCATCCATTTTTGGACGGGACGCTTTCGCTACGATGCGCTACGTCACGTTACTTAATGTCTCTGAAATACGAGACATAAGTAACGACGAGCGCAAAGTCCCTTTCAAAAATGATGATTACCTTGCTTCCGGGACTTCGAGTTTCCGAAAGGCATGTAAATCAATCATCAGAGACAACAAAATTTAGAAATCACTATAAAACTAATTGCGGCAAGGCAATTTCTATAGTTTTTTGATGGCAGGACCCACTATATATCAGCTGCAAAATATAATTAAACCATCGACATAATAAGCAATATGTGGTTGTGTAGGATTTGAGGTATGGGAAGTTGGGATATTTAATTTTGTAAAAATCGGCTTAATGACGCCATTCGATCTTCTGCCCAGCTATATTCCAGCATATAATCTCCCGCAAATGCGTCCTGCGCATCCTGTTCACGCTGTAATAGACGGTACAAATCGCATTCCAGCAGATCCGTATTAAGACGTTTGATGCCTCTTCCTGACACGATAATATCCTCTACACCATACTGTTTTAATTCATTGATCAATGTTTTACCGATCTTGCTGCATAAGCTCTGCGTTGCTTCATCGTTCGGACGGTTCTCCCACAATGTTCCAATGATCTGATCTGTCGTCACAGTACCTCCTTCTCGATCCACCAAAAGAGCCAACAGCTCTTTTGCTTTCGCACTGCGAAACATAACCGGACTCCCATCAATATACAGATCAAAATGTCCAAACGTTCTTGCAAAGATTCTTTTATTTCTCTGTAAAGCAAGTTCATTCGCCTTCTTGACGACAAAAGTGAGTTCTGCCGCATTTAATGGCTTCATCAAATAAAAGTCCGCTTCTACATCAATTGCATTGTCAACGTACTGTGCATTACCTGTTGTATAGATCAACACGATCTGTGGATTGAGTTCCTTTAACTTTTTACCCAATTCAACACCATCCATACAACCATGTATACATATATCTAAGAATGCCGCCTCGACGGCACGCTCCCGAACACACTGCAGTGCCTCCCCTGCATCAAGACACTCTCCGACAATCTCTACACGCTTGTCACGCTCTAAATAGTTACGCACTAATTTGATCGCCATGATCTCATCATCGACAATGATCGTTTTCATACCATCCCTACATTCCTTCCATCAAATTTTAATCAAGATCCATCGATCCGAGATGTTTAGGTATTCTGACCTTCCGCCTCTATCGGTAATGCAAATGTTACAACCATTTCATCACCTTCAATCTCCCAGCTAATATCTCCTTCTACCGAAAAGCTCCACCATATTCTCAATTTTTGACGTATCAGCTCACCTTCGTCCGCTTCCTTTTTTGATAACTCCTCATACGAATTGCGAATGGTAAGAATATACTTATTTTGACAAACCCCACCAAGAATTTCAATTTGACGTCTTCTGGTCGACATACACTCATTGACAGCACGCGACGCATATAATGCAATCCCCATCGGCGGCACTTTCAGATTGCAGGCACCAACATCCCACAGTATCGTCATCCCCTGAAACCGATAGTTTTCCATGGACAAATACGTTCGCATGAACTTTCTTTCCTCACGAAAAGATACTGTTTTATTGACGCGAAAACATTGAAACTGATAACGCAGGCAGTCCGAAAAACCATCCAGCAGCTCCGGCAGCAATACCTTCTCTAATATCGCAGCCCCTTTGATCGCATTTAACGTATTAAAGAGAAAATGTTCCTGCAGTACGACAATTTGCTGCTTCAGATCTTCCTCATCCACCTCTGCCATTCCTTTGACATCAATAATCACACGTAATGGTCCAGTTTTTCTCACTTTTTATTTGTCCTCCAAATCCTCAATATTCCTTGATATCGTAAGCAATATATAATCCGACAGCATCTTTGGATGTGTGAAGTGTGAGTAAATTTATACGCCCAACACGCTATGGATCATCTCTAACAATGCTGCATAATTTACCGGTTTGTCAACATATCCATTCATCTCACATTCAGTTGCTTTCATTTTCGCTGAGGGAAGTAAATTAGCAGTAACAGCATATATTGGAATCTCTTTACTATCCTGCCTGTCTGCACTACGAATGAACTTTGCTATATCATAACCATCCATACCGTATAGATTCAGATCGATCAATATAAACTGATATGAAAACGGTTCACTATTCTGATAGCTTTCTAATGCTTTCTGTCCACTCACAAACGCATCTGTATGCAATCCAAAATCATTAAATATTGTCTGCATGACTTCCAGATTAATTTCATTGTCATCAATGATCATAACTCTTTCTCCATGGAACGAATCAATGTCAGCAAGACCATCCCAAGTCAATATATTCATGATCCTATTCCTCCTGATATCATCTATTTTACTCCTTCTCAAAAAATCCGTCAATCATGCCCTTTGTATGCTTTAAGCTGTTCTCCTCAAATCATCCACAATAGATACGATACTTAACGCGACTCTGAAATCATACAAAACAAGAACCATTTTCCTCTTTATGATACTGCAGATAATACCCTTTTCCATATTTGGACACAATAAAAAGCCTTGTTCCATATAAACGTTTGCGCACCCGCTGCACAACACCATCCAATCTTCTCCGGCTGTGCACAGATACTTCGCTCCATAAATTCTCCACCAATTCATCCCGATATACCACAGCTCCCTCTGCCTGCAGCAACCGCTTCAACAATATACATTCCTCTCTCGACATATGAATAGGATACCCGTCAATCTGAACTTGTCCACCCTCGCTATCCACTATAACACGTTCCCATTCCGTCATCGGCACATCTGATACGACATTTTTCGACACCGCCCGTGCTATACGACAGGCTGCCAGATCGGTCGACTGCTCCGGGCAGACACATTCTGCAGCTCCGGCTCGCAAAAGCTGTTCTTCCAACCGATCATCTCTTTGCTGTAAAATCACGATAATTGGTACCTTCTGCCATTCCGCAAATTCTTGAAAAGCCTGCAGACATATACTGTCACCTGCATCTTTCGTTCTCCATCGATACGCCTCCGTCAACTCTTCTTCCTGTATCATAATGGCCGAGCACGGAGCCTGCACCTCCCATAACGTCTCTGCATGATCGATCATCTGAGTCTGCCATTCTTCCTGGCTCAATCGCTCCAACAATCTTGCGATCCACTCTTCCTCTAATGCGCAAACAATCATCTTTCTCTTTCTCATATTTCTCTCTCACCACGATCTGTTTCTTATATTTTCGATAATTGACATTAGATGTTTCCATCTTCGTTCTTCACTCGCTGCTGTCTTCTACCTTACTTTTGGGAATTACATGATGGCCTTTCGGACGACTTCATAACCTTTTTCCCGTATCTGCTGTTCGAAAGACTTAATCGTCTCCTGCTGACGATGAATAGTGTGCTCATCATAAACGGCGTATGCACCGCGCAATGCCTCGTCAACAATATCAACAACAACAACGTTAGCCCCTGCCTGCAGTGCCTTCTTCCGTCCATCGTGCATCGCCTGTTCCAAACTCGGATCTGCAATAAGAATACTTCCCCGAAACATCAATCTTGCAATTGCCATCAAGTATAATACCATATCCGCATTACCACCGCGTTCCCGTTCAAATGGCGTATGTTTTGCTGCCAAAAATGGTGCGATCTGTATCATCTGTGGCATAAACTGCTTCATAAACAGCAGATCTTCAGATACATTCTCTATCGTCTGATAAGGTGTTCCGACCAAAAATCCTGTTCCTGTATGATATCCCATCTCCTGCAGTTCCCACATTCCCTGCTTGCGCCGAAGTAACGACATATTAGCAGAGTGCAGCCTCTTGAATTGTAATTCATTCGAGGCATCATGGCTAAGCATAGCTGCTCCGGCACCTAAATGCATCCAATGTAAATATGCCGCTTTGGTATGATCCCCCACATTCAATATGATCGTACAGTCCGGGAAATGCTTATGTACCGCATCCACAATTTCTGCAAAATTTGCCTCCGAAAAATAAAAATCTGTCCCACTTTCCAGCAAAAAATTGCGAATTCCCTGCCTATAACCCTCGTGACAATACTGTAATATTTCTTTCATATTCATACGATACCGCTTCACAAAACGATTACTGCGTCTTAACCCACAGTAGTTGCAATCATTTTTGCAGTAATTAGAAAAAGGAAGTCTACCCCACAGATAGACTTCCTTATCAAATTGCTGTTTTCGAACCTCTTCTGCCTTTTGAAACAGATACTCGGTTGTCTCCGCATTGCGATATCGCAACAGTTCTGTAAATTCGTCTGCTGATAACGTTCCAAGCATCATCAGACGATCTACATGCTCCTGCATTATCTCGCCCATTATTTTCTCCATTTCCAGTGCCTCGCCAAATACAATACCACTTTATTCTAAGGAGCCACTACTCCTGTTCCGTATCCGCGATCTCAAATTGGCTGATAATGCCACAGATCGCCGTATTTAACTCCGGCTTTAACTCTTCCAGGGTGACCGGTTGCTTCTGTAGAATAACATTATAACAGGTTGCATTTACCAATTCAACAATCATAAAGATCATTAAATTCTGCTGTCGAAATTTGCGCCCGGACTGCTTTAGCAGCTCCTCGAAGATATCCATGCAGTTCCGATTGGACATGCCGGCAATACGAATATTTGAAAAAACACCCCAGCTTAAGTTTTTAGAAATAAATCGTAATAATACAGGGCTCTCATTGAGCTGATCAACAATATGTGTTGCAAGTGCTACAATACACTCCTCTAAGCTGACCCAATTGGACTCATCATTCAATTTGAGTTCTTCATTAGCTCGGTCAAACAATGCACTCGCCTGTCTTGCGATCAACTGATCGCGAATGTCAAATTTATCTTTGAAATAAAGATAAAAAGTACCTTTCGCCATCTTTGCCCGTTTTACAATTTCAGAGATGGACGTATTTTGAATTCCTTTTTCTGTGAACAATTCAAATGCAGAGAGCAGAAGTGCTTCTTTCTTCTCTCGCTTTTTTTGATCGATCTTACTCATGCGTCCACCCCCTTAATATATTACTCATCTTTCTTAACTTCCTGTGTTGACAATACAAACTTTACACTTCCGTTCATGTCGTTGTCAATTCCGGAGAAACTCTGGTAATCCTCAGAAGCTTTCTGAATACCTTTTATACGGTCAATTGTTCCGTCCAGGCCATCTGTTACATCCGTGATCGTTGTTGCCAACTTATCAATGGCATCTTTCTTGAAGGTATTCATTCCGTCATTCAATTTATCAGAACCTTTATACAGCTTGGAAATACCACTCGATACCGTTCCTGTAGCCTTGTCAAGCTGCTTTGTGCCTGCAAATAAGGATTTGGTTCCTGCTGCCAATTGTTTGACACCCTTGCGCAATACAGAACTGTTCTTCGTTAATTTCTTGCTGTTCGTCGTGATCGTTGATGAATTCTTTACGATCGCAGCTGCACCACTCTTTAACTTCTTGTTGTTCGCTGTAAGTGTCTTGCCACCCTTTGAAAGCTTTGTAATATTGGTGCTGATCTGAGTAATTGCATCACGGACAGTTTTCTCACCATCCAAAAGCTGTGTTGCACTTCCTCTAAGCTGTGCAGCATATCCGGACATCGTCTGTGCTGTTGTATCTAATGCTGCTGCACCGTTGTATAGGTTCTGCTCCTTGGATTTTGTGTCTGTAGCAGCCTTGATACTTGCAAGACCGGCTGCAAGATCTGCTTTGCCATCTTTATCATATTCGCCATCTGCCTTACCATTTGTGACGATATCTACGCTGCTCAATGCTGTGAGTGCTTCTTTGACCGCTGCTTTCTGCTCTGCTGTCAGGCTGTCATTAGCAAGAAGTGCTTTCAGCTCATTTTGCTGCTGCAATGCATTCTCTACCAGTCCATTCACCTGTTTCATGCCCGCCTGTAACTGCCCTACACCATCATCCACAGATTTCACACCGGCTTTTAATGCTGCGGTTCCATCGGTAAGCTGCTTCATGTTTTCCTCGGTCATCATCTTGCTTACTGCACCAACGAAGGTCTGTACGCCATCACCGAATGTCTTGTACTGTTTCGGAAATGTCTTGGTTGATTTGTCCAGTGTATTTAATCCATCGGCAATCTGTTTTGCACCGTCGGTATAGGAATTTACACCCTGACCAAGTGACTTGGAACCTTTCACATAAGAGTTGACACCCTTTAACAACTGATCGGTTCCTTTTGTATACGCATTGGTTCCTTTCTTCAAAGATTTAGCACCTTTGTTCAATGTCTTTGCTCCCTTATTGGCAGACTTAATCCCCTTCGCATACGTTGCAAAGTTCTTATTCAATGTATTTAATCCGTCTTTCAAAGACTTAGTGCCATCTACCAGCTGCTCGCCGGCATCTTTCATGTCATCGATCTTGTCATCCAATTTATCAAGATCGTCCACACTGTCAATATCGATATCCTTAAATAAGTCTGCCGTTGCTACCGTATAAGTCTGGCTCATAGAGAAATCTTTGACATCGGCTGTAATCTTAACAGAGTCCGTAATCTTGTCGTTTAACTCATCGGTATCGACATCCACATCATCTCCAAGATCAACATTTTTCAAGTCCAAGCTCTCAGACAGACCCGGCATACCATATGCGATCACAATGTTGTTTTCTCCCTCAGATAATACCTTACCATTGTCAATATCAATATTGTCGAATTTATCGACCGGAAGGATCATACCGGTTGCCATCAAAAATGGTGTGTAAATATCTTTCTTCTCACCTGCTACCGTAACCTGTTTCTTAGATGTGTTAGAATACTTGATCGTCATCTCTAACTTACCGCTCTTGCCAACGATATCTTTTGGAGCTACTTTCTCACCATCCAGTTTATAAGTGATCTGCATACCAACCGGAAGCTCGCTATTTTCTGCTGTTCCCTGATAATAAATGTCGTTTTTGGAAGTATCCCAGGTAAGACTGTCACCACTCTGTGTAAACTTCTCATCGCCCTTTGTATTTGTAATATCCTTCAATGTAGAGCTATCTTTGACACCATCTACCTGTCCGGAATTTTTGAGCCAGTCGGATACAATGACATCCGTCACACCACCGTTTGCATCCAAGGTTGCGTATACGGTTTCCTCTTTGCTAACGGTACTCTTTTTCTTAGATGACGCAAAACTTGCTGTCTGCTCTACTACTTTATTGTTAGCAGCCATTGCCTGCACCTTGCTGTCGTATCGATACGTATGTGTCGCATATTCTATATTTCCGACAACCAGCCCGGCAACCAATAAACTACTGATTCCTGTCATTACTACACGTTTCTTTCCACTCATTTGTCGCATAATGCTCCTCCTTATTTGCTGTTTGCATTTTCCTGCATCTCGATATCATTCATTCCAAAATGTTTGATATCTGTTTCCATCATTTCTTCTCTGCATCTCTCTTTGCTACATTTGCCTTGATCATGTTCCAAGATGTGCGTTTGATCACACCATCAAAGATCCAAAGCATTGCCGGCAGAACGCAGATAACAACGATCATACTGATGATCGCACCACGTGAAAGCAGTGTACAGATCGATCCGATCATATCTACCTGCGAATATACCGATACACCAAAGGTTGCGGCAAAGAAGCACAATCCACTGGTAAGGATCGACTTGATCGATGTCTCATGCGCAATGCGGATTGCATCCTTCTTACTCTGTCCACGTTCCGTTCGCTCTTTATGATATCGACTTGTCATCAAAATCGCATAATCTACGGTCGCTCCAAGCTGGATCGTACCGATAACGATACTCGCCACAAACGGAAGCGACGTATTCGTATAAAACGGTACTGCCATATTACATGCAATCGCAAATTCGATGACCGAGATCAAGATCACCGGAATGGAAATCGACTTAAACGTGATCAAGATGATAACAAAGATCGCCAGGATGGAAATATTATTTACTGTCTTGAGATCGACATCCGTTACATCCTGCAAATCTTTCATCATTGGCGCCTCGCCGATCACCATACCATCATTTTGGTATTTTTTGACAATCTTGTCAATCTTTGCTAATTGAGAATTTACCTCATCAGTAGCAGAACTGTAATCAGAGCTTACAAATTCCAGTTCATAATTGTCTGTCTTGAGCATCTTCTTGATATTGTTCGGTATCATAGACTCCGGTACATTGGAACCTACTAACGAGTTCAAACCGATCACCCATTTCACACCATCTACCTTTTCAATTTCCTTGCTCATCGCACTCTTTTCTTTGGCAGAAAGACCATCTTTCAGAAGGATCATATGCATGTTACTCATATTAAACTCCTTCTTTAATTTCTCATTCGCCTCATTACTTGGAATGTTCTTCGGCAAAGACTGATCAATATTATAGTAAATCTTGTAATTATTATTACCGTGTATTGCCGGTACTAACACGATCAGGAACAACAGCAATGCTACATAACGTCCCTTGACAATGCCATGTGATAGTTTATCCAAGGATGGGATCAGTGATCTGTGCGTCGTCTTCTCAATCGCTTTATCACAGGTAAGGATCATTGCCGGAAGTACCGTTACACAAGCAATCACACCAATAACAACACCCTTAGACATTACAATACCGATATTAGCGCCAAGCTTAAACGTCATAAAACAAAGTGCTACGAATCCTGCAACCGTTGTGATCGAACTTGCCGTGATCGATGTAAACGTATTGCTGATCGCATGTGCCATGGCGCGTTTCTTGTCGCCTTCATATCGTTCCTTGTTCGCTTCGTAACTCTCTAACAGGAAGATGGAATAATCCATCGTCACCGCCAACTGAAGCACCGCGGCTAACGCCTGCGTGATATAGGATATTTCTCCTAAGAAAACATTACTTCCTAAGTTAAATACGATTGCCATTCCTATATTCAACAAGAAGATCAATGGTGTCACAAAGGAAGTCATTGTCAAGAACAAGACTACCAGTGACAGCAAACCTGCAATCACGACGTAGATCGGCATTTCCTGCAATGCCAGGTTCTTAATATCAGTAACTACACCGGACATTCCGCTTGCATAAACATTCTTGCCTACGACTTTACGTATCTGCGTGATCGCATCCATCGTATCATCTGCTGATGTCGTATCGTCAAACAACGCGATCATCATCGTCGCTTTTCCGTTAAAGAATGCTTTTCGCAGATCTTCCGGAATCATTTCGGTCGGCACCGAAATATCCACTGCATCGTCATACCATAAAACATCTTTGACATGATCGATACTTTCTAATTGTTTCTCTAACTTTGCTGCATCTTTCATCGGCATATCTTCCACGACTACCATGGAAAACGCTCCCATACCGAACTCATCCACCAGAATATCCTGTCCCTTGATCGTCTCCAAGCTCTCCGGCAGATAACTAAGTACATCATAATTCACACGTGTACTGACATATCCGATTCCAGCCGGAATCAGCAGGATAAACGCAATAACAAGAATGATATTCTTGTGTTTTGTGATCCACTTGCCAATGTTAATCATCCAATCCCTCCTAAATCTTAATAAACCATGCTGTCAAAAGCATCTGGATACCATGACAATCCGGTCCTTATTGAGAATAAATATCAAAAATGACTGACAGTCATTTTTAACTCTTGCTGTATACTACTACAAAAATGACCAGTAGTCAATCTTTTTATTTTAAATTTATAAATATTTTAGATTTTAGGAGTAAGGTGGCAAAGCATCCTCGCGGAGCGTTTTTTACTTTATAGGAAACGAGAAGTTTCCTATAAAATAAAAAAGGGACAACGCATACACGCCGTCCCCATTGTTACTACATTCTTCTATTAGCTGCCGACCAACATCATGGTCCCTTTTATTTAGCAAGCAGCATCATGATCTCGTTGCTGCGTGCTACAAATTCTGTCATTTCATCTGCTGCAAGCGGCTTATGCGCTAACATCGCCAGATCATACAACTGTTTGCAGAACATATCCACATTCTCGCCATCTTTGTGCTCCAAAATATACTGCACTAATGCATTCGATGAATTGAGCACTAATGTCTCTCCTCCTCCGAGGCCACCCATGCCGCCCATGCTGTACATTTTCATCATATCCTGCATACGACGCATTTCTTCTGACAATGTAATCATTGAGGAGATCTTTTCATTCTTGAGTTTTTGTACTTTTACTTCAAGCTGATCCTTACCCAATGCTCTTTTGAAGATTTCAGACAACGCATCCGTCTGCGCTTTTAATGTATCCTCGTCTTCCTCATCTTTCATCGTATCCGTCAGATCTGCATCAATACGCTGGAATTTCACCTTCAGATCTCCCTGTTCTAACTGTGAAATAAACGGCTGATCGATCGTATGTGTTAATACGACCGCATTCAATCCCTGCTCCTTGAACAGATTGACATACTGGCTCTGCTGCTGCAGATCTGTTGCGTAGTATACCGTTGTCGGTTCTTCTTCCTTGTCTGCATTATCAGCATCCGCACCATTCTCGGCATCTGCTGTTTCATCGCTCTTTGCTTCTGTACTCTCTGTCTCTTCTTTTACAGGCTCGTTTTTCTTAGCCTCTTCGATATAATCCGGCAAGGTGATGTACTTACCGTCCAAATCCTTAAATATCAGATAATCCGTCATTTTTTCGCGGAATTTCTGATCTTTTAAGCAGCCATACTTGATAAATGGGCTGATATCATCCCAATATTTCTCATAATTCTCACGGTCTACTTTGAACATACCGGACAACTTATCGGCTACTTTCTTCGTAATATAATCCGAAATCTTCTTTACAAATCCGTCATTCTGCAATGCACTTCTGGATACATTAAGCGGCAGATCCGGACAATCGATCACACCTTTGAGAAGCATCAAAAACTCCGGGATCACTTCCTTAATATTATCTGCAATAAATACCTGATTGTTGTAAAGCTTGATAACACCCTCTAAATTATCATATTCTGTATTAACCTTCGGGAAGTACAAAATACCTTTGAGGTTAAATGGATAATCCATATTTAAATGAATCCAGAACAACGGCTCCTTGTAATCGTTAAATACCTTGCGGTAAAAGTCCTTGTACTCGTCATCGGTACACTCATTTGGATGTTTCATCCAAAGTGGGTTCGTATCGCTAATAGAAACCGGACGTTTATTGATCTTTGCCTTTTCTTTACGAGGGCTGACCTCGACCATCTCTTTCTCTCCATTTTCATTTTCGCGTTCTTCAGTCTTCGCTTCCTCTACGATCGTCTCTACAACAACATCATCTTCACGAACATCGGCTGCATCGATCGTTTCATATTCCTGCTCTGCGTTTGCTTTGGAAAGGAAGATCTCAACCGGCATAAAGGAACAATATTTGTCCAAAATCTCTCTGACACGATACTCATTCGCAAACTCTAAGCTGTCCTCGGAAAGGTACAGGGTGATCGTTGTACCAACAGTATCTTTTGTGCCGTCTGACATTTCAAAATTGATACCGCCTTCCGATTCCCAGCGAACCGGTGTAGCATCCTTCTGCCAAGACAACGTGTCGATCGTAACTTTGTCAGATACCATAAACGCAGAATAAAATCCCAGTCCAAAGTGACCTATGATCTGCTCTTCGTTCGTTTTATCCTTATATTTCTCCAAGAAATCCGTTGCACCGGAAAAGGCAACCTGATTGATGTACTCGTCTACTTCATCTGCCGTCATACCAAGACCGGTATCGGTCAGAGAAATTGTCTTAGCATCCGGATCAACAACGACCTGTATTTGTGCCTTGTAATCCTCCGGCATATCATATTCGCCCATAATTTCTAACTTCTTCAACTTAGTAATGGCGTCGCAGCCATTTGAAACTAACTCACGAAGAAAAATGTCATGGTCAGAATACAACCATTTCTTAATGATCGGAAACATATTTTCAGATTCAATTGATAAGCTACCTGTTCTGCTCTGCATAATAATCCTCGTTTCTGCACACTTTCCTATAAAAAACGAACCCTGTGTCAAGTGCGCCGAGACACTGATCCGCCGCATCACCGCCAGATGCGTCCGTCCTTGTTAGCACTCTACTCTTACGACTGCTAACAACATCCAGAAAATATATTAGTATCATTCTACCAAAATGTCAAGAGCAAACATAACATTTTACAAATCTCATCCCCAAACTTCGCATACCCACTGTCATGTTCTAACCACATATTGCTTATTATGTCAGCAGCAAATTAGCAGTTTTGCAGTCGATAAACTTAATTGTTCTGCCATAAGAGATCTAAGAAAATTGCCGCAGAACGCAGAGTTTTTATGTGATTTCTTATTTTGTTAAGTCTCTGATGAATACATGCCTGAAGGATTGTCTGAGAAGTCCCGGAAGCAAGGTATCATCCATTTTTGGACGGGACGCTTTCGCTACGATGCGCTACGTCACGTTACTTAATGTCTCTGAAGTACGAGACATAAGTAACGACGAGCGCAAAGTCCCTTTCAAAAATGATGAATACCTTGCTTCCGGGACATCGAGTTGTCCGTAAGGCATGTAAATCATACATCAGAGACAACAAAATCTAGAAATCACTAAAAACGTAAATGCGGCAAGGCAATTTCTATAGATCCCTTATGGCAGAATTGAGTCTCTGGGAACTGCAAAATGTATAGCAGCTTTTGACATAATAAGCAATATGTGGGTGAAAGACCGTTGAGGGTATGCGAAGTTTGCGTCATATACTAAAATTGGGGAGATCGCCCGGAATCGGTTTGGTCATCCATTCTTTTGCTGAGTATCCGCTGCATAGCAGAAGCCACAGTTTCATATACATTGCTACCGGCGATGCCATCGGTAATACGATCATTCCGTATTTTTCATAGACGTATGTGCTTTCGTAAACCATGTCCGCATCCATGCCGCATAAAAAAATGGGGATTTTCCGGTTTGCCACCTCATAAAAGAATTTATCCGCTTCTGGTGTTTCACTGCAGATCGTGCCGGCATGATACGTATGATGCAAAATTGCCTGTATTCCGTCAAAGTTCATCGGATAACGCATCCCCGGATGTGGGTAGATCAACCCGATCGGTGCATCCCATTGATCCGGTGCCTGCAGGGAAGGTCTATCGGTAAGCCTCTCTGCATTGTTCCATGCATAGTACACTTTTCCGGCGACGAAACACTTGGTGCCTTTTTCATAATGACCGTATTCCATACCACCAACACTATACACTTCATCACTGTAAGGCTGATGTCCAATGATCGCTGTTCCTAAGTGAATCCTTGGGATCCCATCCCCATTCTGATACGAAACATACACACCTTTTTGCTTGCAGTCAAATGCTAAGAACTGCACAGCATATTGAAAATTATAAGCACCATTTGCTCTTGGATCTGTCAATACATAGTTGCTGGACACAAAAACCATCGGAATGTCACAATCGCCAAACAGATAGCCCATCGCAGCCGCTGAATATGCCAACGTATCTGTGCCATGCATAATGATCACTCCATCTAACCCGGAATACATAGCAGCACTATCTTCTGCTGCTTCTTTTTTCTCTAAAGTCACCTTTGCACTGCCTGTATACTTCGCCTCACTGACCACCTCTCGAATGCTCTGAGCCAACTGTGCGATCGTTAATCCGGTACTATTTTCACTGAGAAGTGTATACGGATGATATACCTGATAGGTGATTTCTTCCACACGACCATCTCGTTCTACACAAGGCAACGTGTCTAACAGACCATCCGCTGCTCCGGTTTTCGTACCGATCACATCTCCGGCTAACGTACTCCCGATCGTCCCTCCGGTAAATAATACAGCGATATTCATAACGCTCCTCCTTCCAAACATGAAAAGCCCATTTCCAAGGCAAAACATTAACCACCGTTCCGCCAAGGAAATGGACTATTAACATCATAAAATACTATTTCGCAACGACCGTTTCATTGCTGCATGTTATTTTGCTACAATATTAACGATACGCCCCGGCACATAAATCTCTTTGATAATGTTACCACTCAATTTATCACCCAAAGCTTCTTTTGCCTTAGCAAGCACATCGTCTTTCAGATCTTCTTTGCCAATAGAAATTGTTGCTTTGGTCTTACCGTTGATCTGAACAGCGATCTCCACAGTAGACTCTACGGTCTTCTCTTCGACATACTCCGGCCAAGACTGCTGGTACAATCTGCCCTGTCCCCCAACGATTTCCCAAAGTTCTTCGGTAATATGCGGTGCAACCGGATTGAGCAATGTAATAAGTGTCTTATATTCTGCCTTATTGATCGAATTCTTCTTATAGAAGTCATTGATCAATGACATCATTGCCGCGATCGCTGTGTTAAACTTCAGATTCTCGAAATCACCGCTGACTTTCTTGATCGTCTGATGCATCTTGATCTCCATATCTGCGGAATACTCATCACCTTCTGTCAAGAGTGTCTGCAGCTTCCAAACTCTCTCTAAGAAACGGCGGCATCCTTTCACACCATCTTCAGACCAGGAAGCGCTCAAGTCAAACGCACCGATAAACATCTCATACGTACGCAGTGTATCTGCACCGTAATCACGTACAATATCATCCGGATTTACAACGTTTCCTCTGGACTTACTCATCTTCTCACCGTTTTCACCAAGGATCATGCCGTGAGACGTACGCTTCTGATATGGTTCCGGTGTCGGTACAACTTTCTGATCATACAGGAATTTGTGCCAGAAACGGGAATACAACAAATGCAGGGTCGTATGCTCCATACCACCATTGTACCAGTCAACCGGCAGCCAATATTTCAATGCTTCCGGACTGGCAAGTGCTTCTGTATTGTGTGGATCCGTATAACGCAGGAAATACCAGGATGATCCTGCCCACTGCGGCATCGTGTCTGTTTCACGCTTTGCCGGTCCACCACAGCATGGGCATGTTGTATTTACCCAATCCGTCATTGCCGCAAGTGGCGACTCACCGTTGTCTGTTGGCATATAACTGTCTACCTCCGGAAGCAGCAGTGGAAGCTCACTCTCATCAAGTGGAACGTACCCACATTTCTCGCAGTGTACGATTGGAATAGGCTCTCCCCAATATCTCTGGCGGGAGAATACCCAGTCACGCAATTTATAGTTTACTTTACGGTTACCGATCTTATTCTCTGTCAGGAAATCTTTTACCTTTTCCTTCGCTTCTTCTACGCTTAATCCGGTCAGAAATCCTGAATTTACCATCTGTCCGGTTGCTACATCCGTAAATGCTGCTTCATTGATATCAACAGGACCTTCTTTGCCCTCTACTACCTGAATCATTGGAAGTCCGAACTTCTTCGCAAACTCCCAGTCACGGTCATCGTGTGCAGGCACTGCCATGATCGCACCGGTACCATAAGTCATCAATACATAATCAGAAATCCAGATTGGGATCTCTGTATTGTTGATCGGATTAATTGCCTTGAAACCACCTAACACAACACCGGTCTTATCCTTAGCAAGCTCTGTACGCTCAAAGTCAGACTTCTTGGCTGCCATCTCGCGATACGCAACAATGTCATCCCAGTTTGTGATCTCATCCTTGTATTTATCAATGATCGGATGCTCTGGAGATACTACCATATAAGTAGCACCAAATAACGTATCCGGTCTGGTCGTATAAACACGGAGTTTATCTTCTTTGCCGGCAATACTAAAGTCAACCTCTGCACCTTCGGAACGTCCGATCCAGTTTCTCTGGGAAGTCTTAACGCGGTCAATGTAGTCTACGTGATTCAATCCCTCTAATAACTTATCAGCGTAATTTGTGATCTTAAGCATCCACTCACTCTTTACTTTGCGGACAACTTCAGAACCACAGCGCTCACATACGCCATTTACTACCTCTTCGTTAGCAAGACCAACCTTACAGGAGGTACACCAGTTGATCGGCATTTCCTTCTTATAAGCAAGACCCTCTTTGAATAACTTTAAGAAGATCCACTGTGTCCATTTATAATATTCCGGATCTGTCGTATTGATCTCACGATCCCAATCGAAAGAATATCCCAAAGAGTGTAACTGCTCCTTAAAACGAGCTACATTATTCTTCGTTACGATCTTAGGGTGAATCTTATTTTTGATCGCATAGTTCTCTGTTGGAAGACCAAAAGCATCCCATCCCATTGGGTAAAGTACATTGTAGCCCTGCATACGACGTTTTCTTGCGACGATATCCAATGCCGTATATGGTCTTGGATGTCCTACGTGAAGTCCCTGTCCGGATGGATATGGGAACTCTACCAACGCATAAAACTTTGGTTTCGTATAATCGTTTGGTGTATGGAACGCTTTCTCATCATCCCATACCTTCTGCCATTTCTTTTCCACTGTGTGATGGTTGTACATTTCTGCCATAACTTCCTCCGTTCCTGTGCGTACTTTCTGCAAAGACTGTTCACAAACTGATCACTGCCGGCTTATGCCTAAAGTCTCACTGACAACCAAATCACTGCTGTCCGTACGCCCGACATATCTAATAATTCATAAAGGTACTGTGCAAAATTGCCACAGTACCTTTCATTGTACTATATTGCGTAAATTTGTCAATAATTAACCCGGCGACTTCGGCAATTTATGAACCCAGCAACTCCGGCAATCCTGTAATCAACTCAGCGACTTTGGTAATTCTATTCGTATCTGTGTACCAACCTGCGGTTCACTCTTGAGAGACAAAGTACCATGAAGCTGCACAACAATATGTTTTACGATCGCCAAGCCTAAACCCGTACCGCCTGTTGACTTTGATCGGCTCTTATCCACTCGGTAAAAACGTTCAAACACGCGAGTCTGATGCTCTTTTGGAATACCTATACCGGTATCTTTCACTTCCAAATATGCGGTATACTCATCTGCCATTCCAACGTTCAGGCACACCGATCCATCCTTTTTGTTGTATCGGATCGCATTGTCCACCAAATTGTACATCAATTCATCGATCATCTGCAGGTTTGTTCGGATCACACAGCTTTCCGTCTGCGTCGTCAATTGCACCTGATGCTTCTGTGCACTCATCTGCAGCAGCTCCACACAACGCCCTGCTGCCGTCTGCAGATCAACGTCTTCTAACAGAAGTTCCGGTCCGGTCGAGTCAAGCTCCGACAAACGGATAATATCATTAATTAACGACAACAGCCGATTTGCATTTTTATGGATCTTAGCAGCAAAAGCGAGTACATCATCTCCCTGCACCATCCCATGACTGATCAACTCCGCATAACCGGAAATTGCAGTAAGCGGTGTTTTCAACTCATGCGAGACATTTGCCGTAAATTCCTGTCTGATCTCTGCTGTCTGCAATATCTCTTTGTGCTGCTTTTGTATTTTTCGCACAAACGGTCGAAGTTCCTTATACACACTCGTTACATCCGAATCGTTAATATGCTGTGCAAGTTCATCGATCGGCGCCACAATACTTTTCGTGAGAAAATGCGCCACGAAAATACATACAATGATAACGATACATATAAACGATAACATGATCGGCAGTGCTGACATTAAAATTCCTATAATACTACTGCTATTCTTAGCCAGACGAAGTATATTACCATTGTCCAAACGCACCGCATAATAAATCGTATTGTCTCCGATCGTCTCTGAATGACGTATCGTATTTCCCTCGCCATATTTGAGAGCTTCCTTGATCTCCTCGCGGTTTTTATGATTCCCCATCGATGCTTCATCTGCCTCAGAATCATACAATACCGCTCCGTCTGTATCTACTAGAGTAATACGAAGAGGCGTTGCGATCTTAACCTGACCGTTTTCCGCTTTTTGATCTGCGTACACCGTCTTTTTTAAGGTCTGTGCATAAATACGCAGATCATCGATCACTTCCTGTTTCAGTACTGTATAATTGACAATAGTGGCAAGCAAAGTCGTTACTATGATTGCCACTATCGTCAACAATACGAAAAGCCAATTAATTCGTTTTCGCATGGTTCATTATCTCCTATCACTCTTCCAATTGATATCCTACGTTACGCACCGTTCGGATCTTTTTACCTGCATCCCCCAGTTTGTGGCGCAGTGTTTTGATATGCATATCTAAGGTGCGGGATTCTCCCTCGTAATCCATGCCCCAAATACGCACCATAATATCCTCTCTCTGCAGCACGATCCCTGTATTGCTCATTAACATTTTTAATAGTTCATATTCCTTATAAGTCAGCGTGATCGGCTCCCCCGACACTTTAACCTGACGTTTCTCATCGTTAAGTTCGATCTCGCCAACCTTCATCTGCCTGATCTCATGATTTTGCATGCTTCGACGTAATAATGCCTTTACACGGGAGATCAACTCCATCACGCCAAACGGTTTTGTAAGATAATCATCTGCACCACGATCCAGCCCCTTGACACGATCTAATTCTGTTGTTTTGGCCGTCACCATAATGATGGGAACATAACGGGATTCTGCCCATTGACGCAGCTTTTTGACAATAGATAATCCGTCCTCATCCGGCAACATCACGTCTAACACGATCAGATCCGGTACCTTTTCATAAATGCGGCTCCAAAACTCCTTGGCAGAACCAAATTCCTCTACGGTATATCCGGAATTTTTGAGGGAAAACGCCTCGATCTCCCGAATGTTCACATCATCTTCTACAATATAAATATGTGCCATTGTCTTTCACCAAACCTTTCCTTTGTGCGCTATGATGGCAACCGATATTCTTTGCAGTACTCTTCAAACATCTGTTCAAAGAACGGATCTTCATCCTCTTTCAATTTATCCAAATACTCATGCATTTCATAACCGTCTGCCTGCGTCTGTATCAAACATACCGCAATGTTGGAGCAATGGTCTGCCACACGTTCAAAATTAGTCGTAAGATCCGATAATACAAAACCAAGTTCGATCGTGCATTTGCCTTTACGCAGACGTTTTATATGCTTTTTCTTGATCTCATCATTCAAGCGATCGATCACTTCTTCTAACGGTTCTACCCGACTCGCCTTGATAATATCTGACCGATCATACGCATCAAAAGTTATATCTACAATATCTTTTACTGCGGCTTCATAAACACGCAGCTCCTTTTTTGCCTTATCGGAAAACTTTTTCTTCATATTATGGAACTGCTCTGCCGATTCCATAATATTATAGGCATGATCGGAAATACGCTCGAAATCACCGATACAGTGCAATATAAGCGATACCGACTGTGAATCCTCATCCGACAGCTCCGCATTTCCGATCTTCATCAAATAGGTTCCGATCTCGTCCTCGTAATGATCCACGGTCGACTCAAGCTCTGCCACTTTTTTTGCCTGTTCTTCATCATACTGTTCAAACAGGTCGATCGCATATCTGATTGAATTTCTGGCATCCTCTGCCATCTGCAATGCCGCTGTTTTGGCCTGTGCAACTGCAAAAGACGGTTTTTCTAAGAAACGCTCATCCAACACATGTAACGTTGTCTCCATCTGCTTCTCTTCGGCACTTTCCGGGATCGTCCAAGTTGCCAGGCGCACCAGGATACTCCGAAATGGAAGCAGCAATGAAGTTGCTAATACGTTAAAGCACGTATGCACGATGGCAATACCCATGACACCTGCTGCCTGACCCATAAAGGAAAATCCGATGAACGCATTTAACAGATAAAACAACACCATAAACAAAATCGTACCAATTAAATTAAAGTAAAAATGTACTAACGCTGCTCGCTTTGCATTTCTGTTGGCTCCTACCGCGGAAAGCAATGCAGTAATACAAGTTCCAATGTTCTGACCCATGATGATCGGAATGGCCGAGGAATAGCTGACCGCTCCCGTCAGACACAATGCCTGTAAAATACCTACCGATGCGGAAGAACTTTGGATCACAGCCGTTAATATCGTTCCGGCGATCACTCCTAAGATCGGATTCTCAAATACCGTAAACAGTCTTGTAAACTCTGGCACATCTGCAAGTGGTTTCACTGCTTCACTCATCGTGTCCATACCAAACATCAATACCGAAAAACCAATCATGATCGTTCCAATATCTTTCGGTCTGCTCGACTTGGCAAATAAGATCATGCTAACACCAACGATTGCTAAAATCGGTGTAAACGAACTTGGTTTGAGCAATTCTACGAATAAATTGTCACCTTGAATACCGGTAAGACTAAGCAGCCATGATGTCACCGTGGTACCGATATTGGCTCCCATAATAATGCCAACCGCCTGATTGAGTTTCATGATCCCGGAGTTGACAAATCCAACCACCATAACGGTTGTTGCCGATGACGACTGGATCACCGCCGTCACACCGGCACCCAAAAGCACCGCTCTCATCGGTGAACTGGTAAATTTTTCCAAAATCTGTTCCAGTTTACCACCGGAAGTCTTGGCAAGCCCATCTCCCATCACATGCATTCCATACAAAAACAAAGCAAGCCCGCCTATCATTGTCAATACGCCAAATATATCCATGCTTATCCTCATTTCCACGCACACAAGTTATCTGGTTCTGGTGCGTTATTTTTACATACATTTTACATAGTAGTTGCAAAGTCCAAATAAATCTTATGTAAAATCTATGTAAAGTTTTTTTACATTCACAATTTTTGGCTGTATTGTATACCCTACTCAAACTTCGCACATCAAAAATTATCAATACCTTGCTTCCGGGACTTCGAGTTCCCGAAGGGCATGTAAATCAATCATCAGAGACAACAAAATCTAGAAATCACCTAAAACGTAATTGCGGCAAGGCAATTACTATAGTTCTCTGCTGGCAGAAATCGCTATGTTGTGGCTGCAAAATACTTAGTATTCTGACATAATAAGCAATCTGTGACCTGGCAGTAGCTTTGGATGTGCGAAGTTTGAGTACCTTACATGATCTGTAAGATCAGACAATCCCTAATGCCTGTTTTGCCAGCATATCTGCCATATCGTTATAGTGATCCCCTGAGTGCCCCTTTACTTTCTGAAAAGTCACATGTACCTGGGACTTGATACTATCATAAAATGCTTTATAAGCCTGTGTCCCTTCTTTGCCAGCTTTCCATTCGCCCAGACACCATTTTGCGATCCCCTCATAGTCGTGCACGATCGTGATCTCTGACAGCCCCTCGGCAACTGCGTATCGCATCGCACATTCTGCACCCTTGATCTCCCCTGCGACATTATGCATTGCTGCAAGCGACGGATCATTTAACTTCTCCTGAAAACAGAGTTCTTTCCCATCCCGTAAGATCACAACGCCATAAGAAAATTCCCCGGTCCCGCTGTGATAACTGCCATCTACATAGGCAACCACGCCGGATCTTTCGACCTGTTTCGTCTCTCCTGTCACAAAGGCAAGCGCCTCTGCCGCCGTCGGAAAGCTTTTATAAACGGCACCGGAATAGCCATCCACTTGTGCTTTACAATCAGCCCACGTTCCATAAACTCCCGGTGTTCGTCCTGTCTTTACCGCATAAAACTTTTTTGCCATGCAAAATCCCCTTTCTGACACATATATCTTTACACATTTTCATTTACTGTAGCATACTATCTAAACGGATGCAATTTTGATTCATCTTTTCAAACGGGCAATAATATCGTAAAATAGAAAGTGCACTTACTTTGTGCAACAAAAAGAAAGGTGATGTATAAATATATGACTACACAAAATAATCGATTGACACCCGGTTTATCGAACAATCTGGTACAATCCGATGGAGTCACGAAAACGCAAAAGCAAACCATCTTTGAAAATATGAGCGACGGCATCATTACCGTAACCGCAGACGGTTTGATCAATTATGTCAATTCTGCCGCAACACAGATCTTTGATCTGTCGGAAGAGTCACTGGTAGGACAATCCTTTGCAGAAACACTGCTCTCTTCCCGCAAAAACAAGGCATTTAACCGACTGTTCAAAAAATGTTCCAAAAAGAACTGCCCTTCCTCCAAAGAAACGGCAACATACACAACCCCAGAAGGTCAAAAGCATCTGCGCATTACTATCAGTCTGGTCAAACAATCAACAAGTGCAGATTCTGAATATGGTATGCTTATACTTGTTGAAGATATTTCCGATGCCGAAAATCTTAAGCAGCACGAACGCGACTGTGCACTTCTGTTTGCCGGTATCGTGATATGCATTACGCTGTATCTTTCCGCTTGGAGCCTCATCCGCTTCACCTTACATATTCCACTAAAAGCCTCCTTTTATACACTAATGATCGAGGCAATGACATTGATCTTGTTTTTGGAGATCATCTTTTTTACGAGTTTTTCTCTAAAAGATGTCGGTCTGATACCGCGAAGAAAAAATATTCTTTCCAATATAAAGCAAACGGCAACGATCTGTCTTTTTGCAATAGCCGTGCTGCTTGTGGGTAAATTATTTTTACGTGTTCTTGGTGCTCCGGTCAAACAAAACTTTATGGGTGGCTCTGTGCATGGTGCCGTCACGTATTTATTCACTGCACTGCTGCAGGAATTTTTAGCACGTGGTGTCATTCAAACCAGCGTCAAAAACTTAATGCGTGTCAAACACCAGATCCCGGTCAGCATCTTTTTGACGTCAATGCTCTTTACGTTAATGCATCTTCCTTATGGTTTTATTTTCATGATGGGTGCTTTTTTGCTAAGCATTGCGCTCGGAATCCTCTTCGAACAGCAAAAAACAATCTGGGGCTGCTTCTTCCTACACTGGAGCATCGGTTACCTGGCCATGTGCCTATTCTTTTAAGATCAAGGCATTCAAGCTTCCCATACCCCACTATCTCACACGGACACATATTGCTTATTATGTCAAAAGCTGCTATACATTTTGCAGTTCCCAGAGACTCAATTCTGCCATAAGGGATCTATAGAAATTGCCTTGCCGCATTTACGTTTTTAGTGATTTCTAAATTTTGTTGTCTCTGATGTATGATTTACATGCCTTTCGGACAACTCGAGGTATGGGAAGCTTTAGTTAGGCATTTTTCTGACATTCAAAAGGGCATTACAGGATCCTACGTGGAAACTGTAATGCCTTTTCATTATGTTTCGATTTTTTGTTGTCTGGACAGTCGATTATTCTTTGCCGTCCCAGCAGTATGTGCAGAGATTTTCTACCGGAATACCAACAGATTCCAGCATATCATCCAAACGATTATACTGCAGTGAAGTAAATTTCAATTCTTTACGAATTTCCTCGATCATCTGATCATACTTCTCAGAGTTTGGATCGGTATATTGCTGCAATACCTCATTTGGCACCTCGTCCGTTCCCTCCAATTTTGCGATCACACGTCGTGTGATCAGATCCATTTCGGAAGAGGAACGCGAAAAGTTCAAATACTTGCAGCCATATACTAACGGTGGACACGCCGGACGGATGTGTACTTCTTTCGCACCACTTTCATATAAAAATTCCGTTGTCTCACGAAGCTGTGTTCCACGCACAATAGAATCATCGATCAGCAGCAGCTTTTTATCCTTGATCAATTCATGAACAGCGATCAGTTTCATCTTGGCGATCAAATTACGCTGGCTCTGGATCGTTGGCATAAATGAACGTGGCCATGTAGGAGTGTATTTAATAAATGGTCTGGAAAATGGAATGCCGGACTCATTGGAGTAACCGACCGCATGCGCGATTCCAGAATCCGGTACACCTGCTACAATATCCGGTTTGACATTATCACGTTTTGCCAGACAGGCACCACAACGATAGCGCATTTCCTCAACGCTGACTCCCTCATAGGAACTGGACGGATAACCATAGTATACCCATAAGAAGGTGCAGATCTTCATATCTTTGCCCGGAGCAACTAACGTTTTGACGCCCTCTGTGGTAATGACGTCAATCTCCCCAGGACCAAGTTCTTTATAATCATGATAGCCCAAATTGCGATATGCAAAGTCTTCAAACGTCACACAATACGCATTTTCCTTTTGTCCAATTACGATTGGTGTACGTCCATACTTATCTCTGGCCGCATAAATTCCTTTCGGCGTCAGCAGCATCAAAGTCAAGGATCCATCGATCGTCTCAAGCGCATAACGAATACCATCGATCAGGTTCTCTTTTTGATTGATCAGCGCAGCTACCAACTCTGTTGCATTAATGTCACCGCCACTCATCTCCAAGAAATGTGCATGTCCCGTATCAAAAATATCCTGAACGATCTCATCCATATTATTGATCTTACTTACCGTTGTAATTGCATACGTTCCATGATGAGAACGCACGATCAGCGGCTGTGGCTCATAATCAGAAATACAGCCAATTCCCATATTTCCTTTCATTTCCTGCACATCTTTGTCAAACTTTGTACGAAATGGGGAGTTCTCGATATTATGGATTGAACGATCAAATCCATTCTCTCCGTATACCGCTAAGCCGCCTCGTCTCGTACCTAAATGCGAATGATAATCTGTTCCAAAAAACAGGTCAAACAAACAATCTTCTTTGGACACCACACCAAAAAATCCGCCCATAAAATGCCTCCATTTCTAAACACGTCTTGTGTACTTTAGTACCGATTCCTTATTTTCATTGCTGGCATCTTTTGATACCACACACAGCACTCATTATTTTATCAATTCATATAGTCAGTTGCAAGACCTATTTTTAAGAAGCACTATCCTAACCGATCCTATCAAATATGCAGATTTCCTATTCCATAAAAATAACGGCACTGTATATTGCTTTCGCAATATACAGTGCCGTTATTTTTACTTCCAGCGATATACTAAACAAAATATATTCCTATATACGATAATATCGAACGGAGAGTTCGACTTGTTTAGCTTGAGTGGAGCTGCGGGGAGTCGAACCCCGGTCCGAACCCAGATTCAATGTACTTCTACTGTCATAGTCAGTGTTTTAACATTCCCTCCAAGCAGCGCCCACTAACAGGCTATGCTCTTTGGTAGCTTCATAGATTTTCCGTCATCGCAAAGCTTTGACAACGGAGTGTCCCGCAGGTATGACACCGGCTACCTTAGCGGCGGGGCGCTAAGACCGATGAGCTGCGCTTAGGCAGCTAATGCTAAATTATCTTCAGCGTTTAATTTTAAATCGAACTTTTTACGTGGTGTCCGACCACGGACAGCTTCTCCATCTGCAGTGAGCCCGTCGAAACCAGTACAACCCCTTGTTGTAACCGGTAGATGCGTTATATAAAACGCTCACCAAAATGTTTCTGCTAACATTACGTTATGCAAATATAACACTTTTTATACCATCTGTCAAGAATACACCGGACAGAATTTGGGACTATGAGGCTGCATATATATTAATTAATGTGTCGCGTAATAATTATTATGGAACTTTGGCACACATTCGGGTGTGCGAAGTTTGAGTTATAAATAAAAAAACGACAGAAACAAGTTGTTTACCGCTTATCTCTGTCGTTTACTATGTACAACATTTCGTACACTATTCAATTTCTATAAATGAATGACCAAATTAAAACTCAACATATTTTCCTTCTGCTTTATCATTGATAACATAGTATGCTTTACGCTCTACCGGATCAATATAAACACGCAGGGATTTGATAGCTCCAACACGATGTCCCTCAGCCTTATATACCTCATGGATCTTCTCAATAATGGAAGCTGTCTTAAACTGCTCACCATCAAACTCAACAAATACTTCCTGTATTTTCTCTACCGGTTTCTTAACAGTTTTCTTTCTAGGCTTTCTTGTCTTCTTCTCTGCCACTTTCTCTTCTGCCTTCTTTACTGTCTCTTTCACAGCCGGCTTAACTTCTGCCTTAGCAGCAGGTTTTTCCTCTGTCTTCTTAACAGGTGCCGGTGCTGCAGCTTTCACCTCAGGTTTCTTAGCTGCTACTGCCTTCATTGCAGTCTCTACAGATGTGTTTTTTGCTGGTGCTTTGGTCTGTGTTGCTTTCTTAATTGTCTTAGCCATTTTTCTTCTCCCTTTCATAAATAAATCAATCAAAGAATTTATACATTTACTAACGCTTACAATGGCAAGTTTATACCCAATAGAGCGCAGTTGCAAGGGATTTTTAAAATTTTGTTAGTTCTGTATATTTTTTTACTTATTTTTGTTTTTTTTTATTCAATTTGCAACACAAAAATAACGAATTAAGAAACATTTTTCCAAAGCACCCGTTAAAACCTTAACATTTCACTAATCTTTCATCTTCGGTTTGAATATGAGAGAACCCAAATATCCAAAAATTAACGCTGCAGATACTCCTACTGCACATGCACTAAATCCTCCCTTAAATAAACCAATAAATCCTTCTGCATCTACCGCTTTTTTTACTCCTTGATATAGGACATTTCCAAAGCCAAGCAAAGGGACTGTCGCCCCTGCTCCTGCCCATTTAGCAAATGGCTCGTACACACCGATTGCCCCAAGTACAGCACCACTGCATACCAACAGTACCATAATCCGTCCAGGTAATAGCTTTGTATTATCCATTAATATTTGCACAATAACACATATCAGACCGCCAACAATAAACGCCAATATATAATCCAATGTGATACACCTCTTTCCACTAATTTTGCATTCAAGATCATCAAAAATAATGATTTTTTTGTCTATTTTTTATTTCCTATTTTTCCACTTTACAACCGGGATCTTCTCCTTTAATTATTTGTTATTTTTGACCCTTTTTATCAAATAATTATCATTAATTTATTGTAATGTTACTCAAACTTCCCATGCCTTAACTTGTCCACAACCACCTATTACTGATTATGTCAATGACCACTAAACATTTTGCAGTTACTAAAGATTGACTTCTGCCGTAAGAGATCTATAGCAATTGCCTTGCCGTATTTTCGTTATGGGAAGTTTGAGTCATGTTAATTAGAAATAAGGGTTTCCAATCTTACGGCGTGTGCAATTCCCGGAATGCTATTACCTTCGTTAAAACTGACGACTGACAGCAATGCTCCCGTTGGAACAAACAACACTCGTTTCCATTCTCCGATCTCCAACTGTTTCAACACATACCCGGCAAGCATGACCGCACTGCATCCACAGCCGCTGCCGCCTGCCTGTGCTTGTGCATCCCTGCCATATATCTCAATACCACAATCAATATAACGATCTGCAATATCATACCCTTCTGACCGCAAAATGTCGATTAAAATATCTTTGCCAACCATCCCCAGATCTCCTGTAATGATCTGGTCATACTCTGACGGATCTGTTCCGAAATCTTTGAAATGTGCTGCGACCACCGATGCGGCTGCAGGGGCCATACAGGCACCCATGTTCATCGTATCTTTCACACCATAATCAACGATCTTTCCGGTCGTAATCCCGGTAATTTTGGCCATTCCCTGTTTCTGATCCCCTTTACATATCACAACGGCTCCACTTCCTGTCACCGTCCAAGTCGAGGCTTTAGGACGCTGATTTGCATAGCCTAGCGGAAAACGAAATTGTTTTTCAGCACTGGCAAAATGGCTGGAAGTCATTGCAAGTACATAATCTGCGAATCCACCTTCTACAAGCATAGAACCGATCCCGATGGATTCTCCCATCGTCGAGCAGGCTCCATACACCCCAAACAACGGTTTATCAAATCCTGCTAAACCAAAAGAAGACGCCATAAGCTGTCCCAGGAGATCGCCCGCCACAATGTAACGGATCGCCTCTTTACCACAGCCTGCTTTTTGAATAGCAAGTTCTGCGGCACGCTCCTGAAGTCTGCCTTCTGCGTCTTCCCATGTATCTCCACCAACCTTAGGGTCTGACTCGATCTGGTCAAATACATCACCAAATGGGCCATCCCCTTCCTTTTGCCCTACTACAGATGCAGCAGCGCAAATGATCGGTGGCTCTTCAAATTTCACACTTTGTATTCCCTGCTGTTTCTTCAAACCTACATCACACCTTTCTCTGTTTTCGCTCAATGCAGTATTGCCTTACAATTGCAGATACCCAGCTCTTTACAAGAAAGTATTTCCGATATAGTTTTTTTTATTCGAGTTTTGCTAACAACACGCGCTTTTTTGTCCCTTTATTTATCCTCATCCATCAAATTGCTCTCGTCTCCAAGGTCAATCTTTTTCATCTTTCTGCGATAGAAGATATCGTAGAATACCGGAACAATAAACAATGTCATAAGCGTTGCATACAGCAATCCTCCGATCGTTACGATCGCCATACCACGAGACATCTGTGCACTGGTGTCTGTGCTAAATACCATCGTTGACATAGCAAGAACTGTCGTAAGCGCCGTCATTAAGATCGGGCGCATACGGGTAACCCCTGTCTCCACCAATGCGTCTTTTTTGGATACGCCATCCAGACGAAGCTGGTTGACATAATCTACAAACACAATACCATTGTTTACAACGACACCGGCCAATACCAAGAATCCCATCATTGACATAACAGACAATTCCTCGCCTGCGATCAAAAGACCAAGCAATCCACCGGTGAATGCAAGCGGTATTGTAAGCAACACGATAAACGGCGACAAAAGTCCTTGAAACTGCGCTACCATGATCAGATAAATGAATAAGATAGCAAGCGAGATCATAAGGAGCATGTTTTTCATCATCTCATTATTTGTCTCGCTCTCACCGGAAATCTTCACATCGTAGCCATCCGGTGTTTCGTATTTGTCAAGCTGCTTCTGCAGATCACGGCTAAGCAATGTTGCATTTTCGCCATCCTTAACCGATGCCGTTACCGAGATCATGTTTGAAAGGTTTTCACGTTTTAACGTTGTCAGGCTCTTCGCCTCTTTCACATCCGCAAATTCTTTCAGCTTATGAGTCTCTTTCTTCTGCTTGCCCTGATCGTCCGTTACTGTCGTTTCAAACTTATAAGACAGTAGGTTGTTCGTCTTTAATTCATCACGATCATCGACAAGTTTGACCTTGTAATCCTGATCATCTACCGTGATCGTTGTCGCTTCTTTATCCGTGGATAATTTACCGGACAGCTCTTGGAAGACCTGCGCTACCGTAAGTCCATAGCGCATCGCCTTATCTTTATTCACACTGACAACAAGTTCTTTTTTGCCCTCTTCCTGCCCATTGGTAATATCCTCGTACTTGTCAGTTTTCTCGAGCATTTTCATCACATCTTCGCTGATCTTTTCTAACTTCGTTGTGTCCTTGCCGTAAATATCGACCTGCACACCAGATGCCATCATACTCGACATATCCATATTTGATTCGGATACAGAATAATCATCCAACTTCTTCTTGCTCAGGATCTTTTCGATCTTAGCTGCTATCTCTTTATTTTGATCAGCATACTCTTCATCCAAAATGATCATTGCATTAAAAGACTTGCTGGTTCCGCCGCCCGTCGAAAGTCCCATCATGGAAGAATTATCTCCCATCAACGCTCCAACCGTCTTAACACCTTTGATCTTACGCACTTCTCCGGCAATCTCATCTGACAATGCGTAATCCTGCTCGGTCGATGTTTTTTCCGGCATCGTATAGGAATAGGACATCTGCTCACTGCCCATTTCCGGCATAAATACAATTCCCATCTGTGTCACTTTCCAAACAGAAAAACCAAGTAAAAATACGGCGATCAAGATTGGAACCGCTTTCCATTTCAAACAGAACCGCAAAATCTTTTCATAAGCCACCTGAACAGCATGGAAGAATCGATGCTTTCGATTTGGCTCCTTACGCAAAAGTGTCGCACCCATTGTTGGTACAACAGTCAACGCAACGATCAAACTTGCACTCAAACTGTAAGCGATCGTCAAACACATATCCTGCATGATCTGACGAGTAATACCATCCGTAAAGATGATCGGCAGGAATACGCAGATTGTCGTAAGCGTTGATGCAAAAATAGCCCCTGCCACTTGATTGGCTCCCATCACTGCTGCACGTGCTGCTGAAACTCCTTTTCCTCGTAATCGATAGATATTTTCAATGACGACGATCGAGTTATCAACCAGCATACCAACACCCAATGCCAAACCGGACAAAGAGATCATATTCAGCGTTATGTTCGTAAAGTACATAAGCACAATGGCAAACAGTACGCTAAGCGGAATGCTGAAAGCAACGACTACCGTAGGACGGATATCCTGTAAGAACAGGAATAATACTACGATTGCTAATAATGCTCCCCACAACAAGTTAGAAATAACGGAGTCAACGATCATTTTGATATAATCACCTTGATCCATTAACTTTGTGAAGTGCAGACCATCATATTTTTCTTCCAGTTCTTTCATGCTCTTGGCACAGTTTTTGGACACCGTAGACGTTCCTGCTGTACTCGCTTTGGAAACACCAATAATGATCGCATCGTTACCATTTAATTTTGCATAAGAATCTGCACTATTGTTTACTACTGTTATATCCGCCACATCCTGCAGGCGAACATTTCCGATATCTTTCATATGGCAGAGCAGCGTCTTTTTGAGGGCATCAATGCTCTTATACTGATCTCCTACTTTGAGCAAATACTGTGTCTTATCTTCATTAATGTATCCTGCCGGCATCGAAAAGTTTTCCGCCGTCAAAATACCTGCCAGTGTCTCCTTCGTCAACATCTGATCAAGATTCGCTTTTTTGAGCGCCTCTTTCTTGGAGTTATGGAAGGATTTCTTCGCATTATCTAACTCCTTTTCACTATTTTCCAAAGTCGACTTTGCGGACGCCATCTGTGCATTGGCAGAACCAAACGCCGCGGCCGCTGTGATCTTACCGGTTTCAACTTTCTCGTATTGACTCTCCGCCTTACTGATAGACTTTGTCACTTGCTTTACGACCGCCTGTGCGGCTGCGATCTCAGTCTTTAAGTTCGCAAGCTCTGTATCGATCTGCGGGATACGAGTTTCTACAATATCGTACAGGGATTTCAGACTCTTCTTTGTCATCGACTTGGCAATCTTACTCTGTCCCTGTGTTTTGAGCATGTTTTTGTAAGCCGTCAATTTGGACGGATTGTCGATCGCATCCTTGACACTGGTTGGCAATGCGGCTTTCTGCTTCACTGCCTGTGTTGCCGTCGCACTTTCTGCCTGTGTTCCAGCTGCTTCTTTTAGAGTATCTGCAGCATTACCAAGCTGTTTCAAATACGTGTCTACATTGCTGTCCGTCACTGTCACATTAAGACCGGTCTGTTTCAGCGTTTCCTGTACCATTGTATTTAAGATCTGCTTGTAAATCGTCGTATACATTGCCTGATAAGCAGTTCCACCCTTGGCAAAACTATTCTGAATTGTCGCAAATCCTTTGTTCATCTGCTCATACGAGGATACTACTTTATTTGTCGTATAGGCTTTCTTCTCACCATTTAACGCCGACTGACTCGCCTTTAAGCTTGCAAGCTGGGATTCGTACGCAACTTTTGTCGCAATTGCCTGATTCATCATCTTGCTGAACTTTGCAAGCTGTGCAGATTGTTTTCCCTGTTGCTGCGACAGTTTCTTCTGCTGAGACTCTAACTGTTTTTTCCCCTCTTGAAGCTTTTTGCTGCCATCATCAATTTTCTTTTTGGCTTCTGCGAGTGCCTTGTCTGTCTTTTCCAACACACGGGCATTGACGTCATCAATCTTATCCTGGTTTAATACAACCTCAATTGATTCCTCAACCATACCATTTGTCGAAACACTTGCCACACCATCACCGCGCTCCAGCGCCGGCAAAATATTATCATCCACAAACTTGGCAAGTTCCACACGGTCTTTGCCCTCATAATCGACACTTGCCATAACCGTTGACATCATGTCCATCGAGATTTCCATGATCATCGGCTGTCCCGCTGTATCCGGTAGTTCCAACTGATTGACCGCCGAAGACACTTTTACCATGGCAGCATCCATATTCGTATCATCCTGAAACTGCAGCATGACCATACTGGAATTTTCTGCAGAATTACTGGTTACTTTTTTTACACCATTCACAGTACCAACTGCACTTTCCATCGGTTCTGTAATGTCCTTTTCTACCTTTTCCGGGGCAGCCCCCACATAGGTCGTAATCACCATCATATATGGCATATTCATGTTTGGCAGAAGGTCCGTTGTCATTTTAGAATAGCTGACACCTCCAAGTACCAATACAATAATAACACCGACCAAGATCAAAAATGGTCTTTTCACACTAAATTTAGGCATATCTCCGCCTTTCTATTACTGTAAGATTAAAATTTATACTGAATATCCAACGCACCATCTGCGACCGTCACGCTCGCTTTGCCACCACTAATAATCGGCAGCATCGGCGGTAAATGTCCGATATCGACATCCATAACGATCGGCACTTCATATTGACGAAGCATAGAAACTACAGCTTCATACTGATCCATACCAAAAGCCTCTTCCCCAAAGGATAACGGTCTCCCGATCAAAAATCCTTTTACGTGCCGGAACCAGCCGGCATGCGATAATTGCCACAATGTTCGACGTATGCTCATAACATTCAGATCACACGCTTCCATAAACCAGATCAATCCGTCCTCCTGATATCTGTCCGCAAATTCTTTTACCATATCGTACTTGGTACCGACTAAATTTCCTAAGCAGTCTAAACATCCACCGATCAAACGCCCTTCCATACGGATCGGCTGCTCTGCAGGTTCACAGTGCAATACGACCGGTTCCGTAACATGATACGGCTCCAGCGGATTATCCTCCGTCTTTAAGGATTCCTTTTCCCACAATGGATAACTATGTATTTCCTGCTTGTTGCCACGTAACAGATCATACGCATCCTGTATTGCCGGATGCCATGTTCTCATTCCAAACGCCGGTGCACAAGGTCCGTAAATCGCGGCAGTATCACAAAGCGTTGGAAGCAAAAATGTAAGATTCGTATTGTCCGAATATCCCATATACCACTTAGGCGGCAATGCAGCGATCCGTTCAAAGTCAATATAATCCAACACTTCACACATTAATTCGCCACCACCACAGGAAAGCAGCACATCTACTTCCTGCTTTGCAAAAAATGTATTGATCTCCTCTCCACATTTTGGCGGTGTATTGCTAATCCCAATTCCACTGCCTTCGTAGCAGTTCGGGCCTAGTATCATGGTATGTCCCAATGCCGCAAACGTTTTCTGCGCAGCATCAAAACCACTCCGGTAAGGTTCCATATTACAGCCAAAGGCCGGTGCAACAAAACCAATCGTCCCGGACGCGTCCAAAAATTTCGGTATTCTCATTTGTTCTCTCCCTTTTTCGGAATTTCATGAAACGCTTCTTTGCTTAATTTATCATAACAACGATACATCGTCTGTACAGAATTTTCCAAAATATAATAATGTCTGATATAAGGGATCAGCAGCACAAGCAGGAGACACTCCAGTCCAAAAAATGGCACAGAAGGGGCCACTGCGCATATACCAAAGGTCACTACCGCCAATAGCGCAAAAGTGACCGTGACGATCAAATGAATCAGTCGTTCATGCTGAAAAAATCCAATCTGCACAAGCACCTGCTCACATATTTTTTTCCGTTCTTCATCATCGTATTCTTTGAGGTAAATACCTTTCAGATAAGAGACATATTGTATAATTCGCTGTTCCATCGCAAAGCCTCCCTGCTTTAACCCTGATATTCTTTCACCAGTACTGTTGCATTATGCCCACCAAATCCTAATGAATTGCTGATCGCAATATGCACCGGCGTATGAATGCCTTCACCCTTTGTATAATCCAGATCGCACTCCGGGTCATCCTCGAGCAGACCGACCGTCGGATGAATATATCCTTCATTGATCGATTTGACACAGGTGATCAATTCTACGGCACCACCGCCTGCAAACATATGGCCGATCATGGATTTCGTGGAATTAATGTGTACTTTATATGCACTATCTCCAAAAGCGAGCTTAATTGCTCTCGTCTCGAATAAGTCATTGTATTTTGTGCTTGTTCCATGTGCATTAATATAATCCACTTCTTCCGGAGCCACACCGGCATCCTGCATCGCCAGCGTCATTGCACGTGCGGCTGCAGAACCATCCTCCAGCGGAGTCGTAACATGATGCGCATCACAAGTTGCTCCGTATCCGCCAATCTCTGCATAAATATGTGCGCCTCTTGCTTTGGCATGCTCTAATTCTTCTAATACAAAAATACCGGCACCTTCTCCGGTAACAAATCCATTACGACGCTTGTCAAACGGAATGGATGCAGCTGTCGGATCTTCGGAATCGGTCAATGCAGTGAGTGCCTGAAATGCCGCAACACCAAAGCGACTTACCGAACTATCAACGCCTCCCGCTAGGATCACGTCTGCCTCTCCATGCTGTATAGAGCGAAACGCCTCTCCGATCGAGTTGGTTCCGGTTGCACAGGCAGTCACTACATCAATGCATTTTCCCTGAAAGCCATGATACATAGCGACACTGGCTGCTGCCATATTTCCCAAGACCAATGGGGCTGTAAGCGGATGTATCCTTCCCGGTCCCTTGGCTAACATCTTATCGTATTCACGTTCAATTCCCATGAGACTTCCCACGCCGGATCCAACACAAACGCCCAGTCTGTAGGAGTCTTCTTCCTCTATGTTAAGACCACTATCCTGCATCGCCTCAATGGAAGCTGTCACTGCCATCTGACTAAAACGATCCATTCGTTTGGCAGCTTTTGGTTCAATATACGCTTTTGGATCAAAATCTATTACTTCTGCCGATAACTTTGCTTTATACTGTGTCGTATCAAAGTTTTGGATCGGTCCTATACCAACCTTTCCTTCCAAAACAGACTCCCAAAATTTCTCTACCGTAATTCCAATTGGCGTCACAGCACCCATACCTGTTACTACTACTCGCTTCATTTCATAACCAACCCTTCCTATATTTATTATACAAAAAGGCAAAGCAGGCGCTTTGCTTTACAAGAATTGCTAAAGCAATTCTTGGTGATAACACACTACATAACAGCAGTTTCTTATTCATGTATATAAATCCACTATAACGAGGACCTTACTCATTATAGTGGATTTATTCTTTGAAATGCAACGCATTTCACGTTATTTTTATAGAATCTTAATAACTCAAACTTATCGTCATCTCTCATGTTCCTACACGAACTATGATATAATGAGCACACTGGGCTCATCTTAGGAGTGTCTTCGAAACTCTATTATGCGCAGAAAACATGCGCAATTATTATGATATAATGAGCACACTGGGCTCATTAACGAGCAAATAAGCTTGTGTAACAAGCGAATAAGCTCTGAAGGAGCGGATTTGCGAGTTTAATAACCTTCAATCCACAATATACAGGCAGATCCACGATGCTACAAATTGGAAGTCATAACAAAAGGAAGAAGTCCTACCCTTTCGGGTAGTTTACGAATGGATAGAATCTCCATATGATAGATGTACAAGGCAAATGCAGTTTATATCGTGACGGGAAGGGAGTGGATGATTTTTATGAAAAATCGTGATAATGAATTTTTTGACCAGCAAAAATTAGACGAATTGGTGAAAAATAGGGATCTTGATACACTGAGAGATCAAATGGTACGTATTTTGGCATGTCCATGTTGCTTGAACGGATTTAAACATTGCCGTAAATATTTGAAAGTATTTTCGGTGGAAGAAATACAGCAAACGCCCTATTTGGCAACAGCTGCTGCATTGATCTGTGCAATTTATGGGGATCTGAAGCAGGCCGAAGAGTTTTGTCAATACGTGGAACAGTTTCCTTTGATGAAATTACATTTCTGTCATGAATGAACTGAAAAATCGAGGAGTAAAAGATGTTTTGATCATATGCGCCGATGGACTGACCGGCATCAAGGAAGCAATCGCTACAGCATTTCCTAAAACAGAGTATCAGCGTTGTATCGTGCATCAGGTAAGGAACACCCTGAAATATGTTCCGGATAAAGATAGAAAATCTTTTGCAACGGATCTAAAAACTATCTATCAGGCTGCTGATGAAAAGAAAGCACTGGCCGCCTTAGATCATGTGACAGAAAAATGGACTCCGAAATATCCGAATTCTATGAAACGCTGGAAAGAAAACTGGGATGCCATATCCCCGATTTTCAAGTTCTCAACAACCGTCAGAAAGGTCATTTATACGACCAACGCGATTGAATCCCTGAATTCCACCTACCGCAAACTGAACCGCCAGAGAAGCGTATTTCCGAGCGATACAGCCCTGCTGAAAGCCCTGTATCTGGCTACGTTTGAAGCAACGAAAAAGTGGACGACAAGAATCCGAAATTGGGGGCAGGTCTACGGCGAATTGAGTATTATGTATGAAGGACGATTACCGGAATAGTACATTTGCTGAAATAGTACATTACATTGTAAACCAAGAGCAGACGGAAACTCCGCCTGCTCTTGACATGTCATTTTTCAACTGTTATATATAACTAAAGGGCAAAAAGCTCTGACAAAGAATTTTTTGCCCTTCATTATCATAGAAGAATCTTATTTACAGACTTTTTCTCATAGTCTCAAAAATGAATCGAAGCTATTCCAAGAAAGCTTTTCCTTGGGATAATGCCTGTATCGAATCCTTTCATTCGCTGATAAAACGAGAATGGCTGAACCGCTTTAAGATCAGCAATTACAAACATGCATACCGCCTGGTATTTGAATACTTGGAAACGTTTTATAATACCAAACGAATTCATAGTCATTGCGATTATATGTCACCCGATGATTTTGAAAGATTGTATCAACAGGCAACTTCGGAATTGCTGGCAGGCTACTTTTTTGTATATTATCCACAAAACCCTGAGGAAAACTTTGGTAACTTTTTTCGTAATTTTTTTCAAAAAAGTCAAAAAATCGCTTAAACCTCAAGTCTAAGCGATTTTTTGGTTCGGGACATATTTTTATAGCCCGATCGTTACAATGCGAATCATCTCCACATTATTCCATCTTTTTGCATATTTAAATTATGATTTCCTTACCTTGATCGTCTTATTTCCCTTTTTCTTCAGGAACTTTTTGTATGCCTTGTATTGTTTCTTAGGCACTTTAACAATCAGTTTTTTTGCAGTTCCCTTAAAGGCATTTTTGCCAATAGAACTGCTCTTTAGTTTCGTTGATTTGATCGTGATCTTCTTCAACTTCTTGCATCCGGCAAACGCATTTTTGCCGATGGATGTAATGTTTTTACTGATCGTTACTTTTTTCAGCTTTTTGTTATTCGCAAAAGCTTTTGGTGCGATGGCTGTTACTTTGTATGTCACGCCACCGATCGTCACTTTATCCGGCACTGTAACGCTTGCCGCCTTTGTCTTTGCTGATTGTACATAGGAAATCGTTGGTTGCTTCTTATTAGAAGATACTACCTTATACGAACCGTTTTTATCCTTCAGTGTCGTACCCACTGCCGCCGGAGCAGTAGTCTTTTGAGGCTTGTTCGTTGGACGGGCAATTGGTGCCACACTCGGTGTCACACTTGGTGCTGCACTCGGCTTTACACTTGGCTCCAGATCATCATCTGTACGAATCACCTTAACACCATCATCATAGGTAAATTTTGTCAGCTTCTTATTATTTCGTATATCCAATCTGGTAATCTTATTGTCCTCACATTCCAAGCACTTCAAATCAGGGATGTTGCTAACATCCAATTCCGTTATCTCATTTCCGCTGATAGCGATTATTTCCAATGCCGGTAATCCTGCAAATGAAATCTTTCCTTTCAAGCCTCGCTGCAACCAGTCAATCCTTGTCAAATGACCGTTTTCCCAGTCATAATCTTCACCATCCCAGTAATCATCAATCTGAGCCCCTAACGCTCTCTGCTCTGTAACGATTTTGTGAAGTGCAACACACTCGGGAACTATTTGTGCGGTTTCTTCATTGTACACAATTAACATTTCATAATCACAGTATACATCCTCTTTCGTCATTTTGCTACATTTCCTGATGTCTACATACAGAATGTCCGTACACGAACAAGACAAATACTCTAATTTAGTATTGCAAGTAACATCCAAAGTTGTCAATTTAGTTGAATCGCATATCAAAAATTGTAATTCTACATTTTTACTGACATCTAAACTTTGGATATTCGTATTATAACATTCAAGTTTTTCCAATGCCACATTTTTACTGACATCCAAAACATTAATGGAAGAATAAACACATGACACCTCCCTTAGCATTACATTATTGGATAAATCAATGTTGCTAATATGTTCGCAGAAGTCAAATGATAACACCTCCAACTTCTTATTACTACTCAAATCCAAACTTTCAATCTCCAAACTATTGCAGGAAAGACTTTGCAAATTTGCCAACTTGCTCACATCTAAATGCTTAATCTGGATATAGCCACAATCCACTTTCTTCAGCTCCGGGTTATGACTGACATCCAAACAGTTAATCGGAATACTGCTACAATCCAATTCTTCTAACTCCGGGTTATGACTGACATCCAAATCAGAGATCTCTGTACATGAACAGTCCAACTTCTGAAGTACCACATTGTTTTCTATATTCAGTGTCGTTATCTGAGAATGCGATATCTTAAGCGCCTTTAACGCTTTACAATCTGTTACTTCTATTGAAGTTAATCCATAACTTACACTACAATCAATAGTTTCTAATGCTGTTAAGTCATTAAAAGATATATCCCCTGTCAACTTATAGTCTATTGTTGTATCCAATTTGGAAATCCATTTTATTTCTACCAGTCTTCCGTCTTTCCAAGTATACTGATTGGTATCATCCAAATTTTCACTTACAGTCGCCCCTTTTGCTCTCTGATCCGCAATGATCTTATTAATTGCTGCAACATCATTGGCATTCTTGCCGTCAGTCGGTTCTGTTGGAGCAATCGGTGTAACTGATGGATTCTTAGTAGCTTCCGGATCTTTTGTCGATTCCGTTGGATTCGCCGAAACGACTGGTGCTTTAGTTGGCTCTTCCGAAACCTCTGGAGAAGCAATCGGTGTTCCTGTAGTTTTGTCTGCACGTACCGTAAACGCTACCGTAATTTTGGTTCCTTCCCCTAATGTCTTCACATTCTGCGCAAACATATTAATAGGATCACTGTATGTAAATCCACAATTTTTATATTCATCTCTATAATTCGTGCTCGAAGGCAGAATATAGGAAGCATATTTCATGTAAGGATTTAACACCATAGCTGCATAATTTTCAGAATAATCACCATTGCGATAACCCCACAGACTTCCCGGATTTTGAATCCCACCATTTGCCAAAGTATACTCATTAACCGTCTCACCATCTGCAGAACTAATTGTCACGCCCGTAACATCAACTCTTCGATTGCTTCCCTTATACAAGTTGGTGTCTAGCCAAAACATCAGCATATCATCATTTGCTGCTGTCGTATAAGAAATAGTATAATCTCCTGTTTTTGTAATCTGCATTGTCTGCTCTGTTGCAAAGTCTGTAAAATTTTGCTCTGTCCAATTTGACGATATATATGTCAAGCCTACACGAAAATCCTCATCTGTTCCTTTCGTCTGTGGCTCGGCACTATAATTTGGTGTACCATGCACTATAGGATCTTCCTCTTTTACAACAGTAAAATCAAGGGTAACCTTAGATCCGGTTTTTGTTTCTATCGGTGTCTGATCAAACATATTGATCGTATCTGTATCATTGAAACCATACTCTGTGTATTTTTCATTATAATTGCTATGTCCATTGGTAGTATAATTGTAATAATGCAAATACTGATTTACGATTGTAGCCGCATAATTGTTATAATTGCTAGAATCTCGATATCCCCACAGGCTTCCCGGGGTCTTCAATCCACCATTGTCAACGGTGTAGCTCTTAGAAGTACCATCTGCAGATGTAATTGTCACACCTGTGACATCCACTTCTACCTTTGACCCCTGGTATAGATTTGTATCCAACCACAGCATATCCATGTTGTAATCGCTTCCCACAGTATAGCTAATAGAATAATTTCCTTCTGCCGTAATCTGCATCACCTGATTGGTAGTAAAATCTGTCATATGCGACTCTTTCCAATCCTTAGACACATAAGAAATGCCAACGCGGAAATCGTCATCAGTTCCCGTAGCTTGTGGTTCTGCAGTATAATTCGGAACACCTGTAGGCACAGGCTCTTCCGTTGCTTCTGCATCTGCCACAGCCATAGTGGTATCCGCTGCATTTGCCCATTTAAGGTTTCCAAAGCCACCCATTGTTATTAATAAACAAAACACCAATAACAATGACATTCGTTTCTTGTTCTGTCTGTTCATTTTCATTTCCTCCTCTGCATGATGATATGATGTTTCAATTGTACCACTAATCAGCATAATTTTCCAAATTTTTAAACCAAGTTCAAAGAAAAAAAGAGCAAAACCAGCGTTTTGCAGCTACAGCCGGCGGGATATATTTTGAAACCGGCTGACAAAGAGCAGATTTTGAATATGATCACACAAACATTAGGAAAATGAGAAACAGAGAGTCTTAAAAAGTGGGGTCTTCTTATGATGGGTATTTCTCTGTCCGGCAGAAATCGCTATGATATTTGATCAAACACGGGCAGACTTTCCATCACCTCAATAATTGGCGAATACACGGTATTCTTTGAATCGTCCTCTTCAAAATGATAAGCACGATTCTTCGTTTTTTTAGCCTGTTCCCTCGTATCCGGAAGTCTGCTGTAGTGGCTGTCCTGACGATATTCTTTGGCCGTCTCCTGTAATCCTGCCAGCATATATTCTCTGTCCGGATCTTTATCACTAACTGCACTCATTTCCATTGCGATCACATCGTTTGCTTCCTCTTTGGAACGACAATGTTCCAAACGTGTCTGCAAACGTTCCTTAGCATTCTGAACCCGCAATGCCTTTTGATACATCGTTGGATTATGAATCTGCAAATAATTCATCTCTGCCGAAGACAAGCGTTTCCCCTGTTTTAGCTTTTGAAAAATCTTCTGCTCGTATTGTGCCCTCTCTTCATCGCTCATCTGAGATGTTGGATCCATCAATTCCGACACTGCCTTTTTACATATATCCTGAATGCGTTCCCGCAATGCCGTCTTCTCATCCTGCGACAAAATTTCTTTACTATTCGTAATCATCGAAAAAATCCTCCCCATCAAAAAATAACCGATACCAATACCGCGTGATCTTCCACGCAATATTGATATCGGCTATTTCCGTCTATTCCTTAAGAACAGGTATCATCACACTAAAAATTACTGCTTTATAAACTCCTCTAAGAACCACTGATGAATGCGGTGATCTCCACCCAGTTCCGGATGAAAAGCTACTGCAAGCTGCTTGCCATAGCGAACACCGACAATGCGGCCATCCACCTCAGCGAGCACCTCTACTCCATCACTAACACTCTCCACATATGGTGCACGAATAAATTCCATCGGAAAGGTTCCGATCCCGACAAACTCGCCTTCCGCATAATGAAAGCTTCCAAGCTGTCTTCCATATGCATTTCTCTTCACCGTCACCGGTAATGTTCCAAAATGAACGGTATCGTCTCCAACGATATGTTCTGCCAAAAGGATCAGACCGGCACAGGTTGCCAATACCGGAAGTCCTGCTGCGATCTCTGCGCGCAGCGGCTCATACATATCTAACTCCCGTAAAAGTTTACCCTGAACGGTACTCTCACCGCCCGGAAGCACCAATGCATCAAACGACTCCTCTAAATCTTTTGCCTGACGTAATTGGATCGTCTGCGCCCCAAGCTCCTGCAACACTTTTTCATGTTCCTCAAACGCACCCTGTACTGCCAACACTGCAACTTTCATACTAATCTTACATTCCTTTCTCTGCACTATCAGTGAGTATATAACCCAAACCTCCCATACTGAAAAATATGATCAAACTACATATTACTTATAATGAGAAGTTTAAGTACTCAAACTTCCCATACCGGAAGTTATTACCCGAACCATATATTGCTTATTATGTCAATGACTATATTACATTTTGCAGCCACCAAAGGGTGGTTTCTGCCATCCGGGAACTATAGTAATTGCCTTGCCGCATTTTGTTTTTACAGTGATTTCTAAATTTTGTTGTCTCTGATGGATGATTTACATGCCTTACGGAGAACTCGAAGTCCCGGAAGCAAGGTATTCATCATTTTTGAAAGGGACTTTGCGCTCGTCGTTACTTATGTCTCGTACTTCAGAGACATTAAGTAACGTGACGTAGCGAATTGTAGCGAAAGCGTCCCGTCCAAAAATGGATGATACCTTGCTAAACCGGGACAACTCAGACACTCCTTCAGGCATGTATGCATCAGAGACTTAACAAAATAAGAAATCACGTAAAAACGTTGCGTTCTGCGGCAATTATCTTAGTTCGCGGATGACAGAACAATTTAGTTTGTCATCTGCAAAATGTTCTATTTATTGCCGACATAATATGCAATATATGGCTGTGAGACTTTGATGTGTGGGAAGTTTGAGCCAAGTATATTATTTGCCTCGCTCAGCCATTAATAATTCAATCTCGTCTTCATTAATACCAACCATAGCTTCTCCAAGATCCTCAGAAAGTTCTGCGATCATCTTCGCATCGGTATAATTTGTAACTGCTTTTACGATCGCATTTGCACGCTTCTCCGGATTACCGGACTTGAAGATACCGGATCCTACAAAGACACCTTCTGCACCAAGCTGCATCATCAATGCGGCATCTGCAGGAGTTGCAACACCACCTGCTGCAAAGTTTACAACCGGCAGTCTCTTGTGCTCATGTACATACTGAACCAGCTCATATGGTACACGAAGTTGTTTGGCTTCATCAAACAGTTCATCCTCACGCATAGCGGAAATCTTAGCAATTGCACTGTTCATCATACGCATATGACGCACTGCCTGAACAACATCACCGGTTCCCGGCTCACCCTTGGTACGGATCATGGAAGCTCCCTCGTTGATACGGCGAAGTGCCTCTCCTAAATCCTTAGCGCCACATACAAACGGAACGCGGAACTTTGTCTTGTCAATATGGTAAACATCATCTGCCGGAGAAAGTACCTCACTCTCATCAATGTAATCAATTTCAATTGCCTCTAATAACTGCGCCTCTACAAAATGACCGATACGGCATTTCGCCATAACCGGAATAGATACTGCTTCCTGAATACCACGGATCATTTTCGGATCACTCATACGTGATACACCTCCGGCTGCACGAATATCTGCCGGGATTCTCTCCAATGCCATAACAGCACACGCACCTGCTGCCTCAGCGATCTTTGCCTGCTCCGGAGTCGTAACATCCATGATCACGCCACCTTTTAACATCTGTGCCAATTCTTTGTTTAATTCATACTGTCTGCTCATACTATCCTCATTTCTGCACACATTTTCAAGCGTTTCAATATTGTATCAAGTGTGCACAGACACAATATTCTCATAACACCATTTTCTTTACTCAAGCTTCAGACAACAGCTCCGGCTGTGCGAAGTTTGATTTCTTTACATAAGGCATCCCGACAAAACTTATCGGAATTATTTGCAAATGTAACTGAAGTAAAGTATACTATAATCTGACCATGTGAAAATATCCAATTTAACCATAGTCAGTATAGTCAGTTTGGAGGATATAATACCAATGCTTACGTATTCATTTACTAATATAGGGTCAGATAGCCTGTACCACCATCTGTACCAATGTATCCGCGAGGATATTTTATGCGGTAATCTGACCGCCGAGACAAAGCTGCCATCAAAGCGTAGTTTTGCCAAAAATCTAGGGGTTAGCAATATTACCGTAGAAAATGCCTACGCCCAGCTTCAAGCCGAAGGATACATTTACTCCATTCCCAAGAAAGGGTTTTATGTCAGAAATTTATCTGACCTTACTCTCTCCATATCGCAAACAACATCTTCCACTTCGAACAGTCTACGTATGCCCGACAAATATAAGGTGGATCTTGCCAGCAACCAAATGAATCCGGAGCAATTTCCATTTTCTGTCTGGTCTAAACTGATCCGCGAGACTCTTCTCAACCGTCACGTGGAACTGATGCAGACACCTCCTTGGGGTGGCGTATGGGATCTTCGTCACGCCATCTGCACACAGCTCAAAGATTTTCGAGGTATGGACGTGACACCGGAGCAGATCATTATCGGTGCCGGAACCGAGTATCTATACGGTCTTCTGATTCAATTATTCGGTCAGGACAAAGTCTATGCAGTTGAGAATCCCGGCTACCATAAGATTGCGAAAATATATGAAAATAGTCGTGTCAAATATTGCTATATACCGATCAGTGCTAAGGGTATCGATGCACTGGAATTAGAATCTTCCGGAGCACAAATTGTACATCTGTCACCGTCCCACCATTTTCCGACCGGCATCGTCACTCCGATCGGGACCCGCTATGAACTGTTGGCTTGGGCAACCAGGCAGCCGGGCCGGTATATCATTGAAGATGATTATGATTCAGAATTTCGATTATCCGGCAAACCTATCCCAACGCTGCAAAGTATCGACCAATCAGAACGTGTCATTTATATGAACACCTTTACCAAAAGCCTTTCTTCAACCATACGAATCAGCTATATGGTATTGCCTAAACATTTGCTGGAACAGTTTGCAAAACGCCTGTCCTTTTACTCTTGTACCGTATCCAACTTTGAGCAGTATACGTTGGCACGTTTTATTGAAGACCGTTATTTCGAAAAACATATTAACCGTATGCGTACTTATTATCGCAAAATACGTGACGAACTGCTGGATGCCATTGCTAATAGCGCACTTGCCACACATTGTAATATCGCAGAAGAAGATTCAGGACTTCACTTTCTGCTGCATATTGATACCTCACTCCCAGATGATGCTTTGTCTGCAAAAGCAAAAGAATGTGGTCTTCACCTATCTTTTTTGTCCGAATATTATGAAAAAGGAAGCCCTAATATTCCGGCACATACACTGATCATTAATTATTCCGGCCTGACCAGCGAAAAAATCCCTCAAGTGATCACACTGCTATCCAAGTGTATTCTCACTTAAGGGATCTGAAAAGATGGTTTGCTATTTTGCCGCCATTTTACTCTGGCAGCAAATGCGGATTGATTTGCACCACACCTTGCTTACTCTGGCAGCAAATGCGGATTGACGTGCACCACACCTTGCTTACTCCGACAGCAAATGCGGATTGACGTGCACCATAACATGCTTTACCTTTGGGAAATTGCGTTCTATCGCGTCATGTACATGTTCTGCGATCTCATGTGCCTCAAATAACGTTTTGTTGCCATCTGCACTGATCTCAATATCAACATAGATCTTATTTCCAAACACACGAGTACGCATAATATCAACATGAAGCACACCTTCTTCTCTACAGGCACACTTCCGAAGCTCATTCTCCAATGCATCATCACAGGCATGATCAACCATTTTGTCCGTTGCGTCCATAAAAATATCATACGCTGCCTTTACAATAAACAAACAGATTACTACACTGGCAATAGAATCAAGAACCGGAAATCCTAAACGTGCTCCAACAATACCAATCAAAGCACCAACAGAAGAAAATGCATCCGATCGATGATGCCAGGCATCCGCCATCAGTGCTCCGGAATCCACACGTTTCGCATGATATTTAGTATACTGAAACATTGCTTCTTTCGAAATAATAGACAATATTGCCGCAGCTGCTGCAAGCAGTCCCGGTGTCTGCAAATGTGCATAATCTCCCGCTATAATATTTTTGACAGCTCCATAGCCAATTCCAATACCGGTAAGACACAAAATATTTGCAAGCAGAAGTGCCGCAATACACTCCAACCGTTCATGTCCATATGGATGCTCCTTATCAGAAGCCTGTGCAGACAACTTCACTCCAACGATCACAATAATACTGCTAAACACATCCGATGCAGAATGAACCGCATCACTGACCATCGCTCCGGAATGAGCGATCACACCGGCTAGCAATTTGATCAATGACAATATTGTATTGCCAAAAATACTTACAATGCACACCCGCATTGCTACTGTTTCCATATTGTCTTTGTTGTTTTGAATGCTCATAATAACCTCTCCAATAAAAAATAAAAAAAGCAAAGCCAGCGCTTTGCGATGATGCCACGCTACACAACAGCAATTTCCTATTAATTAAAAAACATCCGCGAAGAACCAGTAATACTACTGTCCCGCGGATGAAACAATTCATTCCACTGTCACGATGTGACCCGGCCCCAGATAAGATATCCGGCCTGTTCAGTTTGTACTGTAGCTAAATGCAGTGCAAAGAGTTTTCGTAGCCACTCCATAATTGAAGTTCTATATATTATATGTACGTTATCATTAAAAGTCAACACTAATCTTTCTTATACAAAACAAATCTTTCTTATATAAAACAAACCCCTCTCGTCTCGCCAAAATGTTCTTTGACGAAACGAGAGAAGTTAGTATGATTGCGATTATTTAGACAGCCTGCTTTCTCCGGTTGCGTAGTCGATCGTAACGCCCGGCTGCACATTATAAACGAATACATGGAAACATATTCCCTTACCTTTATCTTCCACAGAATAAGCTTCCATCTCGACTCCTTCTGCCACTAGATTATCACCCTTAAAAACAGGGGTAACACGATACAAAACATGGTGATCTGTATCTTTAACATAATCTGCCACTTCATCCTCAAAAGGAAGCATTCCGTCTACATTTAAATATCTAGTCCCCGTGATCAGATTTTTTTTGTTTGCATTTTCACCTGCCAATTGAAATCCGATCAAATGACAGCGGTTATACAAATATTTGCCATCCACGACATCGTATTTAACAGTGTTCCATCCACTAGGCTTTACCATACCGATCGCACCACGTTTCTCCGTCGGCATAAGCTCTTTGCATATATTGGCATAAGCTGTGCCACAACGTCCCAATGCATCCAGACGATGATAATTCTCAAATGCTTTGGTGTTGTTTTTTTCACGGGTTGTGAAATTCGGAACATTATCATTCAGTTCCACATATGGTTCCCCGTTGTACGCCGCATAATCTTTTAAATTATCTAAAGACTGCGTTGCACTGTCGGAATCTTTCCCATCCGCATCTTTTGCCGAGGAACTTTCTCCTTCTGAGCGATCCTGCTGTGGCGCGGTTGTCTTTAACGCCTCTTTCGCCGCATATTTAGCAACCTTAACAACCTCTGTAGAGGAGCAACCGCAAAGTGCTGTCATCAGTCCCAAAATACACCCAAAACGAATCACCCACTGCATTCTTTTGTTTGTTCTATTTCCCATATCCGTAACCTCGTCCGTAAGACTTTACAACCACTTATAAATCTCTTAAATACCTAATAACTCTTCTGCGTGTTTCACTTCTTCCTGGGTCGGTGGATTAACGCCTTTCAGCGGATAATCAATTCCAAGCTGTTCCCATTTAAATACACCCAGTGTATGATACGGCAAAATTTCTACGCGCTCTACCGTCTTTAATGTTTGGATAAATTCCCGCATTTCGATCAGATATTTATCCTGACTGTTATCCCCCGGGATGAGCACATGACGTATCCACATTGGCTGCCCCATATCCGACATCTCTCTTGCCATCTCTTTGATATTTTCCCCGGTTTGTCCGGTAAGTGTCTGATGTACCTTCTCATCAATGTGCTTAATATCCAGCATAACAAGATCTGTTACTTCCATCAATTTTTTCCACTTGGAATAAAACGGCTCTTCTCTGGTAAACGGATTTCCACTTGTATCAAGCGTCGTATGAATCCCCTTTTCTTTCGCCAAAGTAAATATCTCTGTCAGAAAGTCGATCTGCAAAAGCGGTTCTCCGCCACTAATGGTGATCCCACCGTCTTTGCCCCAATAATTGCGATAGCGCCAAGCCTTATCAATTAATTCTTTGGCAGTATATAGAGTTCCCTTTTGCATATCCCACGTATCCGGATTATGGCAAAACTGACAACGCATTGCGCAGCCACTCAAAAAAATAATATATCGCACACCGGGACCATCTGCAGATCCAAAACTCTCTAATGAATGTACATAACCTTTTGTTTGTTCCATCGTTTTCTTTCCTTTCTAAGTCCACCTCTGTAGCAGAAAAGGAGCAGCCCTTTATAGAAAAGACTGCCCCATATTTCTTTGGTTTATACAGATCATACATGCCGAAAACATTCTCAAAGATGAATATTCAATCGCATATGCCGTCGCATTCTCAAGTCATTTTGAAAATGTGCTTCGCTGCAACTTACAGAGACTCATGACATGTTCTGGCAATTACATCGAGCTGCTGCTCTCTTGTCAAGTCGATAAACTTAACTGCATAACCGGACACGCGGATCGTGAAGTTTGCATACTCTTCTTTCTCCGGATGCTCCATAGCGTCGATCAGCTTCTCTTTGCCAAACACATTGACATTCAGATGATGTGCACCCTGATCGAAGTATCCATCCATAACCTGAACAAGATTCTTTATACGCTCATCCGGATTGTGTCCCAATGCATCCGGGTTGATCGTCTGCGTATTAGAAATACCATCCAATGCTTCCTCATATGGCAATTTTGCTACAGAGTTCAAGGATGCCAGCAAACCATTCTGCTCAGCACCGTATGCAGGGTTAGCACCTGGTGAAAGTGGCTCTCCTGCTTTTCTTCCATCCGGAAGGGAACCGGTTGCCTTACCATATACAACGTTAGAAGTAATCGTAAGGATTGATGTGGTAGGCTCAGAGTCACGGTAAGTGTGGCAGTTACGAAGCTTTCTCATGAACTCACGAAGCAGCCATACTGCGATCTCGTCTGCACGCTCATCATCGTTACCATATCTAGGGAAATCCCCATCGATCTCATAATCTACGGCTAATCCATCCTCATCACGGATCACTTTTACCTTAGCATACTTGATAGCTGACAGAGAATCTACAACGTGTGAGAAACCTGCAATACCGGTAGCAAATGTTCTTCTTACATCGGTATCGATAAGTGCCATCTGAGATGCCTCGTAGTAATATTTATCATGCATATAATGGATCATGTTCAATGTCTCTACATAAGTCTGTGCGAGCCATGTCATCATCTCATCATATTTTTCCATAACTTCATCGTAATCAAGATACTCGGATGTGATCGGACGATACTTCGGTCCAACCTGCTCCTTGGTCTTCTCATCAACACCACCGTTGATCGCATAAAGCAAGCACTTAGCAAGGTTTGCTCTAGCACCGAAGAACTGGATCTCTTTACCTGTCTCTGTTGCAGATACACAGCAGCATACAGAATAATCATCGCCCCATACCGGACGCATAACATCATCATTCTCGTACTGTACGGAACTTGTTGCAATAGAAATATGAGCTGCATATTTCTTGAATGCTTCCGGCAAGTTAGAGGAATACAATACTGTTAAGTTAGGCTCTGGAGAAGGTCCCATGTTCTCTAACGTATGCAGGAAACGGAAACATGTCTTCGTAACCTGAGAACGTCCATCCATACCAATACCAGCTACATCTACAGTAGCCCATACAGGATCTCCGGAGAACAACTGGTTATAAGACTCAATACGAGCGAACTTAACCATACGGAATTTCATCGTAATATGATCTACTAATTCCTGTGCCTCTTTCTCTGTCAATACACCGTTTGCCATATCTCTCTCAATATAAATATCCAAGAAAGTAGATACACGACCTACGGACATTGCTGCACCGTTCTGTGTCTTGATCGCTGCAAGATATGCAAAATATAACCACTGAAATGCTTCTTTTGCATTCTTAGCCGGTCTTGAAATATCAAAACCATAAATCTCACCAAGAGCTTTCATATCTTTTAAGCATTTGATCTGCTCAGCCAGCTCTTCGCGGATACGATAATCTTTACTACGCATTGCACGACGCTCTGTACCGGCAAAATCTTTCTGCTTCTCTTCAATCAGGTAATCCATACCGTAAAGAGCAACACGACGATAATCGCCAACGATACGTCCACGACCATACGTATCCGGAAGACCCGTTAAGATCTTGTTATGACGCATACGCTTCATCTCCGGTGTATATACCTCAAAGACAGCGTCACTGTGCGTTTTATGATATTTTGTAAAGATCTCATGCAGTTTCGGGCTTGGCTCATAACCATACATCTGACAGGACTGCTCTGCCATACGAATACCACCATAAGGCATGAACGCACGTTTCAGCGGCTTATCTGTCTGCAAACCAACAACTTGCTCTAAATCCTTAAACTCATCGCTGATATATCCGGGACCATATGCTGTAATACTTGAAACAACCTCTGTCTCCATATCAAGAACGCCGCCCTTTGCACGCTCCTCTTTCTGGAGTTTCTGGAGCTCGCCCCATAATTTATCTGTTGCATCTGTTGGTCCCTCTAAGAAAGACTCATCACCATCATATGGTTTGTAATTGTTTTGGATGAAGTCGCGTACATCAATGCCCTCTTTCCAAAGTCTTCCTTCAAAACCTTCCCATTCCTTAAAGTCTGCCATATTGACCTCCTTCTTATTGTGCCATTTGTCTCACTTGCATTCTTTCAAACATACTTTATTCATGTATATGAAGATGCGAAGTATTTATTTATCCGCAAGTTATACTAACATGAATCATCGTTTATTACAAGCTGGAAATTGATACCTTTTATCAACAATACAACATTTCTTTTTACAAAGAATTTATGCTCTGTCGATCTTTTTGAAGCAGTTCAAAAAAGTCTTCCACCGGCATAGGCTTTGCATAATAATATCCCTGCACATTATCGCAGCCAATTTTTCTTAATAATTCAACTTGCTCTTCCGTTTCAACGCCCTCTGCCAGCAGCTCCAGTCCCAACTTGTCTGCCATCGCCACAACATATTCTAAGATCAACCGACCCTTTTCGGAAACCATCATATTTTCCATAAATTTCTTGTCTAATTTGATGACATCAAATGGTGTCTCTAATAAAATATTTAAGGAAGAATAACCACTTCCAAAGTCATCCATTAACAACTTATATCCCTGATGTTTGAGTAACTCTGCCATATTGCTGATCTGCTCATCCCCAATGGTTTCTGTAATCTCTAACTCCAGCTGTTCTTTCGGAATACCTGCCTCATGAATAGTCTGCGCCAGATAATCCATAAAAACAGTGTCTGTCAAATGCAGTCTGGACACATTCACAGAAACCGGGCAATTTTTAATACCAGCTTGTTCGCACCGCTTCAAAAAATTGCATGCCTCTTTCCAAATATAGTAATCCACTTTCTTGATATAGCCATTTTCCTCAATGACCGGAATGAACTCATTCGGATAGATCATACCGCGATCCGGATGCTGCCAACGGACCAACGCCTCTGCCCCGACAATATGATTCTGTACTATACTATATTTCGGCTGCAAATACATCTGAAACTGTTTTTCATCAATTGCAGAAGGAAGACTTTCCTCAATAAAATTGCGGATATACAACATTTCCTTAAATTCTTCCTGATAATAAAGAACATTGTTCATCATATTACCTTTTGCCTTTTTGCGCGCCATTGCGGCTCGATCTTCAATCTGACGCAGATCCATCTTGCGATCATTTACAATGTATACACCAATGGAATATGTCAATTTAATATTTTTGAACATTTTGCAACGTGTCTGAATCTGACGGATCAACTCATCTAACTCACTCTCATGTTGAAACTCGCTCAGCACAACAAACACATCGCTTCGTAAATTGAGATAATACTGTGTTTCATTGCATATTTCTGCAAGATTGTCTTTGATAAACTGCAATATCTGATCACCCATCCGCTCTCCATAAATATCATTAATGATCTTAAAGCGACTGATATCAAATTGAATACATGCAATACTTTTGGAGGAATGGAGGATCAGATCGCGTACATGCGATTCAAAATGCTGGATCTTTTGAGCACGTTTCACCAAATATGTTATTTTCTCTATCTCCTGTTCGTCACAGGACGGTTCTGCCGGTTTCCCTGCTAACATATCCGGATACGCCTGCAGCATATCTTCCAAAATCTCAATACTGGTCTGTATAGCCTGCGTACATTTCTTCTTGATCATTCCCTCACGTCGGATCGACGCCATCCCCTCTGCAGTACTAATATTATTTTCCAATATATCTGCACAATTAAATTTGCCTTCCATCCGCTCCTGAAAACGATCAACAAACTCCTCCGCGATCTTAGTTCCAAAAATTTCCCGTTCTCTATCTTTTGTATCTGAAAACCCATAGGCCAGCCCCAATACAGCAAGTGCCGCCGTAACACAACCACACACACTTCCCGTATACATTCCCGCTGCAAAACATGCCATCGTGCGATATGCCGTTTCCTGATCCATACCATAATCCGAAGCATACGTGGCAAAAATCGCCTGTGCGCAATGATAATGCTGTTTGAGCTTTGTATAAACCTTTTCCTCGTGGCTCATAGTTCCTCCCTCCTTGCCGTTTTCCGTCCAACTTCTTACCTATAATCTATCATAACAGGTCTAATGCAAAACTGCAAACAAAAAAGCAAAGCCAGCGCTTTGCTTTGCAAGAATTGCTAAAGCAATTCTTGGCGATGATGTCACGCTACACAACAGCAATTTCCTATCCCACAAAAAAGTCGCCATGGTGTGTCCGATTTTGTGGACACACTATGGCGACTTTTTTATTTCACGCTATTCTGTCATACATAATAGCATAGAGCACTCATCCTATTTTATTTTAATACTCTTTTTCTTCGTTTTGTATCCTTTTTTATGGACAGTAACTTTAATCTTCGTTCCTTTCGTTAATTTCTTTGATAACTTAAATGAAACTACTCCTTTTGCCGAAGTTTTCTTAGTTATCTTCTTAACTTTCTTCTTGCCTTTCACAATAATCTTCTTGGAAACAACAATCGTTACTTGTGCCTTGCCAACTGTACTTACACGGATCACTTTTGTCTTTTTCTTAGCTTTAACACTAAGCTTTTTGATCTTCTTTGTCTTGGCAGTTTTTTTCGTCTGTCCAGGATTTGGTACAGGCTTTTTCGTCGGACTCACCGTAGGTGCCGGTGTCGGTTTCGACGAAGGTGATGCACTCGGTTTTACACTCGGTTCGGTTGAAGGTGTCACAGACGGAGACGGCGATGGTATAACGATCACCTCTTCGTCCTTACCGGTCTTATAAAAGTTATCAATCCATGTGTTCATCTGTGCAATGCCATTTGGACGCTGCTCCACAAAAGATTTCAAGCTGTTGTAACCTGCATATCCGTTTGTTGTATCATTACTCCAATTGTAACGGGTATAATACTGTGCAAACAATGGCTCGTATGTATTTTTAAACTGTGTCAATACTGTGGTTGCTTTGGAAGATTCAAAGTTTTTCTTAGAAAGATCCAATAATTCCTGCTTATATGCATTCCGGAATTTTTCATTCGACATTAACATAATGAAACATTGAATGCTCGGATTCATTGCCTCTTTCAAGTTCTGTCCCAGCAGTCCACGATCATTGTAATAATTTCCTTCGGCGTCTACATTCGTATTGTAATTGTCATCGCGGATCGTATTTGCGTATGCCTCTCCTGATCCACCACATCCGCCAAAATCCAGGTCATATAAACAAAAACGGAATCTTCCATCAGCGTATGCATTATTAGGATCCACGGTTGTTGTGCGCCACATTGACCAATTCTTGCCCGGCCAGTCCCATTTATTGTTGATCCATACCTGCGCAGCAAAATAATCCATCACTGACTGCGGATCTACCAGCTTACAAAACGCCTCATAATCCGCATCATTCTTTAGGTTCTTATGCTCTGCAAAAAAGTTCATAAGATCACGATAGAAATAGTTTACATCCGTCTCTCCATCCGGAAGTGTCCCTTCATCCAATTTGTAACCATATTCCTCATCTGCATCTGCATCAGAAGCTTTATAAACAACGACGGAATCTTTGTTTACACCATGTGTCTCTTCAAAATAGCTGTCATCAAAATCCTGCTGTAAAATATACAATCCCCAATATTCACCATCGATGTAAACAACACATGCTCTGGAACCTTGCGTCTCGCAATCCAGATCTGACAACATACTCTGCCAATAGGCATCATTGTATTTTGTACCTGCAAACGCATAATTTCCACCATTGCGAAGCACTAACTTTTTGTGCTTTGTGATCGTCTTTCCGCTATCATCTTTGGCATTCTCAAAGAATGGATATTTAAAGTTTTTCTTGCCATAATCCGCACGTGCATACAAGCGCAATCCTTTCATCAGATCCGAACGGGAATAATTTCCCTGAATACGGATACCGCAATCCTGCTGCAACTGACAGTCAAGCGTTGTTCCATCCGTTTCGAAATAATCAATATGAGCATTACGCTCCCAATCCTTACCCTTTTGATTATAATTCGCCGGCAAACGTCTCGCCTGATCGTTCATCGTGTCTGTGGTGGCTTTTGGATTCTCCTCCAAATACTTTGCCACTGCCTCATCAAAGATCTTGCCTTTTACATAGATTCCTTTTTCATAATCGAAAAGATCTTCGTAATTCATTGAAATTGACATCACAGATAGCGGGATTCCAGCTGCCTGCGCACTCTTCTGAGCGTTTTTAATATGCATTGCCACAGTACCGACGAAATATGTATTCGTCTCGACAGTTCCAAAATTGCCATTCGCATCTACCGCCACTGCTTTGACAACCGTTCCCTTATCAACGTCAGCGTCAGCCGGTGCTTTCTGTGTTGTCGTGTACGACTTTGTCCTCTTCTTCCATCTTACATTGGCATTGTCAAATAACAATGGATCTACAGCGGATACGTAATTAGCTTCCTTACTCCGATCCTTGATCGCAATACCATCTGTGTACTCTGCTCTTGTACTGCTGGTCTTTGGATCACTGCCATCCAATGTGTAATAGATTGTCTTAGCTCCTTCACTGGTCAATGTCAACGTAAATGCCTCTGCGTAAATGCCACTTCCGGCGGACATACTGACTGTGATCGGCTGCTGCTCCTCCTCAGCTGCCAACGCAGTCTGGCTCCAGCCATACGCTGCAGGTGCCGCAAAAGCAATCGTCAACCCAAGTGCCGCTGCCAATATCGGCGTCATCATGTTTCGTGTCCTCATTCTCATTACTCCTTTCTACCGATCAGCTCTCCTCTTATCGGTAATCCTATGTCTAACATGCGCAAGTGAACAAGCTCCCTTACGCCGTGAATTTGTGATATATTCAGTATAAAATGAAAAAGAGAGTACGCCTACACTCTCTTTTTCATATAAATTACCACATATTTTTTTCATTTATTTCAGAAATACTTCGGCATTGTCACCTGACAGATCAATAACCGAGTACATCATTCACAAGAATTACATGGATCCTATCTGCATGATGCGAATATCTGGTAATCAAAAACTGACAGCAGATCGTATCCGGAGACTTGCAATCGGCACATTTACCAGTCAAGCGACAAGGAGTCTTGATGTCAAATCGCTGCGCATTGGATGGAGCTGCAACATTTCTGGCACGTTTCATCGCCTCATCAAGATCAGAACATACCTTATTCATTCCCACAATAAATATTACCTTGTGAGGTCCCTGTGCAATGCAGGAAACTCGATTCGAGTTACCGTCTATATTTACAATAATTCCATCATTTGTCATCGCATTTGCGCTGGACAAAAATACATCTGCATCGTATGCCGCCAGAAGACTTTCGCGCGGTTCCATCTTAGCACGATCTATGTAGTGATAATTTCCTTCATTTAATGCTTGGATAAGACCGATCTCATTGGCGCTCTGACAACCACCCATAGCTACGGTACTGCCCTCACCAATAATATCTAATGCCTGTTTTAATGCCTCTTCCTTGTCTTTTGCATAATACCCTGTCATGTTTCTTGACTCGAGACCTTTGATCACAGTCTGCGCCAATACGGCATTTCTTTTTCTCACATTCTCGTTCATAATAAACCTCTTTTCTGCACACATTTATCGATATAACAAACCTTGTGTCCGGTGTACCGGGACACAAGGGAGCGGTTTGTTATTCATTATAACACATTTTGCTAATTATAGTTACATCATCTTCCACAGCCAATAGATCACGCCAAGTACCCAGCTTGAAAATATTCCATACAAAATAACCGGTCCCGCAATCTTAAATATCTGGCAGCCTTTGCCAAACACTTCACCTTCCACGCCAAACTCCAAAGCCGGCGATGCTACAGAATTTGCAAATCCGGTGATCGGAACAATGCTTCCTGCACCGCCAAACTGTCCAAGCTTTTGATACACATTAAAGCCGGTAAGCAGTATGCTGATCAGTATCAAAGAAAGTGTTCCATATAAACCTGCCAGTTCTCTGTCATTCCCCATAGACTGATACCACTGTATCAATATTTCTCCCAGCAGACAAATCGAACCACCGACAAGAAAAGCCTTAATACAATTCCAAAAACAACTGTGTTTTGGTGTCATATTACTAACATATTCGTTATAAATTTCTTTCTGTTTATTCGCATCTTTCTCAGCCAATACCTCCTCAATCGAAGGATTTGCAGCTTTTTTCTGTTCCATCTTTTCCTCTCCTTCCAATCAAAATTTCCCATCAAATTTTCCACACCACCAACAACTACATATCCACATATTGCTTTATTATGCCGTAAAATATACATACCTAAAACTTCCCATACTCGAAGTTATTGCAAAACCACATATTGCTTATTATGTCAATAACTATATGACATTTTGCAGCCGCCAAAGAGCGATTTCTGCCATAAGAGAACTATAGTAATTGCCTTGCCGCACTTCGTTTTTACAGTGATTTCTAAATTTTGTTGTCTCTGATGGATGATTTACATGCCCTTCGGAGAACTCGAAGTCCCGGAAGCAAGGTATTCATCATTTTTGAAAGGGACTTTGCGCTCGTCGTTACTTATGTCTCGTATTTCAGAGACATTAAGTAACGTGACGTAGCGCATCGTAGCGAAAGCGTCCCGTCCAAAAATGGATGATACCTTGCTAAACCGGGACATCTCAGACAATCCTTCGGGCATGTATTCATCAGAGACTTAACAAAATAAGAAATCACGTAAAAACTTTGCGTTCTGCGGCAATTATCTTAGTTCTCTGATGACAGAACAATTAAATATATTGGCTGCAAAATAGTTTATTTATTACCGACATAATAAGCAATATGTGGTTGTGGAGGATTTGAGGTATGGGAAGTTTTGGTATATAACATTTTGCGAATGCCCTTTATAAACACATTTGGTATAGTGTTCCTAAGCATTTGCCTATCGCCATTGCGGTAATGATGATGGCAATGCCATGCTGCAATTTCGTACGGGTACATAGTATCGGAATAACCTTTAGCACCTCTGCCAATGCCATGGACAAGCAGCCGATATATACCCCGGAAAATAATCCTATGACCGCCAAAAATACAACGCCAAACGGAATATGCGGCTCATATATTAACAACAGATTTCCTGCTGTCCCGCCAAGCATGATTACCGTTTCCATCGGATATGTCCGTGAGGCTAACCCAAAGCGGTCTGTCATCCGTGGTATTACTCCCAGAATGGTGATCAGCGCAAAGACTCCACTGGCAACAGCTAATCCTGCTGCCAACCCAATAAAAGCTAATACTATTGTCACTGGATCTCACTTCCCTCCCTGGATGCATCCGCAACGATCGCCTTATTCATCTCCTCTTCATAATTGCGCATTTCAATATGAATTGGCGTCGGATCCTCTTTCACTTTTGAAGCGCTAAAATGATTATAAAAACCTAAGATCCCAATTGGAATTCCAATGCTATAAAACAGTTCTAACGCAGATGCTCCTTTTTTTTCATGTCCCATGACCAGCAGATAGATCTGATTAAACAGATCTCCAACACTAACATCAGTATCAAATGTCATAATCGTAAAAGCTGATCCAAAAAAGACAATGCATGTCAACACCAACAACTTTAAATATTCCAACGCTTTATTTTCCTGTTTGGGAATATGATACTCAACCACAACATCCGTCTCACCTACCAGAACAATTTGTGCTTCTCGGATTTCCCTGCGGATCAGTTCGATCAGCTTAAGTGACGAAATGACTTTCTTTTGGTTTTTATCGCCTTTTACCTGCAATGCTATGATCTTATTGATCTGCTTGGTTACTGCATAATCACTGCATTGAATCTGTGCAATATCACCGATCGTTACCTTTTTGTTCACAACCTGCACACTCTGATCTAATTTCATATAAATCGTATTATCTTTCAAATCAACCTCATTTCTGCACACTTTCCAAACATTTCATTATCCACAGGATTACTACAGTTCTCTGCCGGCAGAAATCGCTATGTTGCGGCTGTAAAATACTTAGTATCCCTTGATATAATAAGCAATATGTGACCCGCCGGCAGTTTCGGATGTGCGAAGTTTGAGCCCATGAAACATCTTACACTGATAATAATATTATGCAGTCATGCAGTAAGCTTAAATGTGCAAAGTGTGCGTTGTAATACTATTATCTTGCCCGCTTCCTCACGTTTTATGCACGTGTTTGCAAAACAACACCGATATGTATTTGCTTTATGCAAGTCCGGATTCTCCACGCAGTTTTAATAATATTTTTTTCTCTAAGCGACTTACCTGTACCTGACTAATGTGTAGCTTTTCTGCAACCTGACTTTGCGTCATATCATCAAAATAGCGATATTCGATCAATCGGCGTTCCCGCTCTTCCAAGCTTTCCAATAACTGTTTTACTAACATATGATCAAGCACTCGTTCTTTCTCGCTGTCATTAAGAACTCCTGTCATATCCTGTCCACTCACGAGACTGCCAATACGATTTCCGGGCATCTGTACGACCTGATCGATCAACTGCATTTCTTTGCCACTTTCCTGATAAAGCATCCGATCTATCGTTCCGACTTCGCGATTGGCTTCCAATGCCATAACGATTTCTTCACGCTCAAGTTCTGTTGCCGCAGCGATCTCATCTACCGTTGCACTACGTCCTAACTCATGATGCAGCCGTTCTCCTGCCTGATGGATCTTCCAGCCATTTTCCTTAAGAGTGCGGCTTACTTTGATCATGCCATCATCCCGCAAAAAACGCTTGATCTGCCCGGTGATCATTGGCACTGCGTACGTTGAAAATTTCACATCATAACTAAGATCAAAGTGATCAATTGCTTTGATCAGTCCAATGCAGCCGATCTGAAAAATATCATCCGCTTCATATCCTCTGCCATGAAATCTTTTCACAATATTCCAAACCAGACCGACATTTTGTTCTACTAATTGGTTCCTCGCAACACGATCTCCACTACGTGCCTTTTTCAGCAGTTCTAACGTGTCCATATTGCGATTCATTCCTCTGCCTGCGCCTTTCCAATTTCTTTACTCATAATAATGGTTGTCCCCTCCCCCAATTTTGAGATCACTTGCAGCTCATCCATGAATGCTTCCATAAAAGCAAAGCCCATTCCGGACCGTTCCCATTCCGGTTTCGTCGTATACAAAGGTTCCATCGCCTTTGGAATATCTTCGATACCAATGCCTTCATCGCGCACAGTAACTTCTATCTGTTTGCCGCAGATCCTGCAGACGATCGTAATCTCTCCCTCTCTTCCACCATAACCATGAATAATGCTGTTGGTTACCGCCTCCGATACTGCTGTTTTAATATCTGCCAGTTCTTCTAACGTTGGATCCAGCCTCGTCACATACGCTGCCACTACTGTCCGCGCAAATGCTTCATTTGCCGAATCGCTATCGATTGTTAATGTCATTTCCCGTTTCATGCCTTATCTTCCTCCTGTCCTGCACTCTATACCTTCTAATTACTGACTACCCCTGTCAATTTGTTACCTCTCTTTTTCATTCACCTTACTATAATTGATCCTCCTGTCTGACGCTTCCGTTCCTGCTGCATAACAACTTTTGCCCTCTCACAAATTTTCCACCGCCTCCTGCGGTGTGACATACTTCTCTACGATCTGATACAAACCGGACATTCGAAAGATCCGGTCAATATTCTTGCCAACACCTGTCACAGCTGTCTTACCTCCCAGAAACATAACCTTTTTATGCCTTCCCATGATCAATCCAATCCCTGAGCTATCCATAAAATCAACATCTGAAAAATCAAAAATAATATGTTTCACATTTCCTGCCTGGATCAGCTTGTCCGAGGTCGCCCGCAGATCGATCACCGCATGATGATCTAATTCCTTGGTAACATATACGATCAAACTTTGTCCTTGCAGCTCATAATGTACTTGTTCCATTATTAATCGCCTTCCTTCCCTTATTTTTAAACGCAAAAATCCCTGCCAGAGTATTCTTTCCTTCGTATACTCTGACAGGGAAACCTATCATTTTATCCAGTTGGTAATTTATTCGCCAAGTTCCCGCAAACGTCTCTTCGCTTCGCTGACACGCTTGGAATCCGGATAGTTATCTACAATCTTGTTGTAATAACTCTTTGCCTTCTCGACATCTGATTTCTGCTGATAACAGCGGCCCAAGAAATAAATGGCATCTGTGTTATTTTCATCAAAAGATAATGACTTCTCTAACAACTTAATGGACTTGTCATAATCTCTCTTCGAATACGAACCGGTGCCATTATAGGCATCACGTCCCTCTTCAAAATACTTCTTTGTCGCAGTCGCATAGGTTGCCTTTTTGATCTTATCATAGCAAGATTTTGCAACGTCCGAAGTCAGTCTGTCTGCATTGATCTTCACCAATTTATCCGCAGCATCAGCCTTTTTGTTTTTCTGATAGTCATCGTATGCGCCAATTAACGCATCATACACTTCCTGAACACCAGACACCTGTGTAGGATCCCCGCCCTGAAGATCCTTGATCTTGCTCTGCAGTTCCTCAACCTGAGACTGTAAAGACTTGTTTTGATCTTTTAGTGTGGACAGATCGCTGTCACTTGCCGCCTGATTTTCACTGTACTGCTTGAAGTTTTTGTTTGCATTACTTGCCAGCGTGGCACGCATATGCGGGATCACCAAAAAATACATCACAGCCAGACCGATGATCACACCAATGATAATATTAACAAATGGCATAACGGATGGCCGCTCTTCTTTGTATGGTGTGATCGTCTTGTACGCATCCATCTCCACATTTGGCAATTTTGAAGCTTTCTTCGCATTTTCCTGTTCTTTTTCTACCGCTTTCACTACAGGATCCGAAGACTTATTCTTCATATCTGAGAGTTCTTTCAGATAGCGGATCGTTGTCGTATTCGTCACATCAATCTTATGTGCAGCACGCATCAAACGATACGCTCTCGCACGGTTATCCCGACGCTCGGTCTTCATATAAAGCAATGCCAAAAGCTGGCTTGCACGTATAAAATTCGGGTTGAGATTGACAACCTTTTTGAGCTGGATGATCGCCATATCGTCATCCCCATGCTTTGCCGCCTGCAATGCTGTGTTGTACTTCTTGATCGTCTGATTGTACGTATCCAACTTGTTCGGATTAGACTGAACTTCACGAATGTACTCTTCCGCATCATTATCTTTGTCCTGATAATGTTTGCTAAGAACCCATTCACTCAGCGCAGCTACGATCTCGCCTTCCTCATAGTAGATCAAACCCAGCAGATTTCTAGCACTGGTATTTAATTTATTGAACTGAAGACTCTGTTTCAAGGAAACGATCGCACCGGATAAGTCCCGCACTTTCGCCTGGCTTAATGCCAAATTATAAAAACTGTTAGACAAGCTTACGGTTTTGCGATAACTTCGAAGCTCCTGTCCGCAATTATCACATCGATTTTTCGTAAAGGCTACCGCCACATTACATCTTGGACAATTCATCGTTCTTCCACCCACTCCTCCGGAGCTTTGTTACCTTCCATCTTACCTTTTAGGATCGTCTGCAGCAAATCCGTAACATCCGTTGTATTATTTCCATAAATTGCATCTTCTGCCTGCTCCACATCGAGACTCGGCTGAAACTTTGCTAATTCTGCCTCAAAATCAATCATACTCTACCTCCTGCTCTACTGCAATGCTATTTCTACGCAAACTTCGACATCGCATGAAAACTGCTCTCATGCCCATGTCTTACGATGTTTTCTTAATTCTTTCGTCATCCCGGCATTGACGCCCCGCTATGCTTCATCGATATGATATACGATGATCCCATTGCCTCTGCGGGCATATTCTACATGCTGCTCCAGCTCTTGTACCTGTGTTTTCATTCCATTGACGGAAATGCAGGTTCCCGGATGCACATAACGGTCAACTGTAACCTTCGCCACATTTGCCTTTTCCATTGCCAGGACAGTCGCCTGTATCTTTTTCTCTAGTTCACTAATTTCTGCATCTTTTTCTATTTTACCACGCATTAAGACACGCTTCTTCTCCATCAAAGCAGCATTTTTCGTCTGCTCCATCAGAGTATCTATGCGTTCAATCCCCTGCGCGATCCGCTCCCATTCATCCAATGCTTTTTTCTTGGACTCCGTCAGCAGATTCATCTTCGTCACAAGATTTTCCGCAACACCTGCTTCAACCTGATTTTCCACTTCAGCTACATTTCCGATATTGGTTGCCTTGATCTGCCTTTGGGCGCTGATATGACCACCTATGATGCTGCCAAATCTACCGGACACGACCACATCTTCTCCTGCCTCGATCTGACAGTTCATGATCGCATTCGCATTGACACATCCGTCCGCACAGATCGTACACTGCTCAAAAAACTTCGCGTTGACATTTCCTTTTGCCCGGATAAATCCCTTTCCATTCCCCTGCATACCATTCTTCAAGGTAATATCACGGTTTGCCTGCAAATCTGCTCCTTCCACAAATCCATCAACCAAGATGGATCCTTTCTCCGAAACAACCGATACTCCGGATCCTACATTTCCACGGATGCGAATATCTCCTCGGAAACAAATACTGCCTGTGGAATTGGTTAGATCACCCTCGACCACAAACTCCTGATCGATAAAGATCTTATCCATGGTCTCCACGATCTTACCGCTGCGATTAGCGATATAGGTACATCCATCTTCAGCACACGCAAAACCTTTTCCGAATAATCTGGCAAGATTCTTTCCCTTGCGGGCGACCAGAATATTACCATGTACATCCATACCATCCTTCGCCTCCGTCGCCGGATGATAGACGGCAATCACATCTCCTTCTTCTACGGAAGGGATATTGCCATACTGGCTGTAATCCACCGAACCGTCTTCCAATATTTTGGGTTTGTGATCCGTTTCCCGCTGAAAGGCATACTCATACCAGCCATCTTCTCCATTCACGGAAGGCGTTCCCTTCGCAACAACAACCCATTGATCATACAGCAATCCGTTTGCCAGCTGCTGAATTGTCTCCTCCTGCAGTCCACTGGTGACGCCTGCCTCACTGAGCCGATTTTTCAACAATGCTGCCGTGTAGTGACTCTCGCCTTGTTGAATCCACACACTCGCGGAAAGCTGATCCTCTGCAACCATGATCTGAATTGATTCCTGATTGTTCTCTGTCTGAAAATCTGTCACAGTCAAACGCCCCCTTCCCCCTACAAGATATGCCTTACTCTACTACGACCTGTCGTGTTACAGGCTGCTATATAAGCATTTTATCATTTTGTAAAGAGGACGCTGTACGCACTTATGTGTATACTGCCTCCTCTTTTGATTTTAGCATAAGGATTCTTATATTACAAGAAAGGGAACGATGAATTTTCTCTTACTTTTCTAAGGCTTTTAATTCCTCTTCCACTTTCGCCATCATAGCTGTGTATTTTTCAAGTTTTGCGCGTTCTTCCGCAACCTTTGCCTCCGGTGCCTTACTCATAAATTTCTCATTTCCAAGCATTCCATTGACACGCTTCAACTCGCCCTCCAACTTCTTCTTTTCTTTGGTGAGGCGCTCTTTTTCCTTGGCAAAGTCAACCAGATCAGCAAGGGGCATATACGCAGTTGCCTTATCGATCACAACAGATACTGCATTATCCTCAATACCAGTCTTGTCTGCCTGTACATGAACCTCTGATGCAGAGATCATATGCTGATATGCCGGGATCAGCTCTTCTAAAGCTGCTCCTGTCGCCTCGTCATCTGCTACGAGATATACAACTGCCTTACGGGAAGGTGCTACATTCATTTCCGTGCGGATATTTCGGATACCACGGATCAGATTTTTCATGAGTTCCGCCTTTGCTTCAGACTGCTCATCTTCCCACTCCTTGCGGTAAACCGGCCAGTTGGAGATCATGATGGATTCTTCCTCTGACTGCAATGTGCAGAAGATCTCCTCTGTGATAAACGGCATATATGGGTGCAGCAGTTTCAAGGACTGGATCAATACTGTCTTTAATGTCCAGAAAGCTGCATTTGCAGAAGCAGGATTTTCATCCTTAGCAAATAATCTTGGCTTAACAAGCTCGATGTACCAGTCACAGAACTCTGTCCATACAAAGTCATAAATCTTCTGTACTGCCACACCTAACTCATATTTCTCCATGTTCTCTGTGACATCTGCTGCCACATGATTTGCTGCAGACAAGATCCAACGGTCGATCACTTCCAGATCCTCTTTTGCCGGCTCTGTGATCACATTATCGCCTAAGTGCATCATGATGAAACGAGAAGCATTCCATACTTTATTGGCAAAGTTACGGCTTGCCTCTACACGCTCCCAGTAGAAACGCATATCATTACCCGGTGCATTGTTGGTTACCAAAGTAAAACGAAGCGCATCTGCACCATACTTATCAATGACCTCCAAAGGATCAATACCATTGCCAAGAGATTTACTCATCTTACGCCCCTGACTGTCTCTTACCAGTCCGTGGATCAATACTGTATCAAACGGCACCTTTCCGGTATGCTCCAAACCGGAGAACATCATACGCATAACCCAAAATGGAATGATATCATAACCGGTTACCAGAGTGCTTGTCGGATAGAAATAATCCATCTCTTCAGTGTTATCCGGCCATCCCAGTGTACTGAAAGGCCAAAGTGCGGAGGAGAACCAAGTATCCAGCGTGTCCGGATCCTGTCTCATTGGCTTGCCGCATTTTGGACAGTTGCAGGTATCTTCTTTCGTAACAACCATTTCACCACAATCATCGCAGTAAAATGCCGGAATCTGATGTCCCCACCAAAGCTGACGGGAAATACACCAATCACGAATATTCTCTAACCAATGAAAATAAGTCTTTTCAAAATGTGTTGGTACAAACTTTGTATCTCCATTCTTCACTGCATCAATCGCCGGCTTTGCCAGGTCTTTCATAGCAACAAACCACTGCTTTGATACTCGTGGTTCTACAGTTGTATGACAACGATAGCAGGTACCTACATTGTGCTCATGGTCTTCTACTTTCAGAAGAGCACCTTCTGCCTCCAAGTCAGCAACGATCGCTTTTCTTGCCTCATAACGATCCATACCTGCATATTTCGGATAATCTTCTACAATCTTGGCATCATCTGTCAGTACATTGATCACTTCCAGATTATGGCGAAGTCCTACCTCAAAGTCGTTCGGGTCATGTGCCGGTGTGATCTTTACAACACCTGTACCAAATTCCATATCAACATAATCATCTGCGATAATTGGGATCTGACGATGTACAATTGGAAGATCCAAAGTCTTACCCACCATATCTTTGTAACGATCATCATTTGGATTAACTGCTACTGCCGTATCACCAAGTAATGTCTCCGGACGCGTTGTCGCCAAGTCAATATAACCGGTTCCGTCCGTTGTCTTATAACGCAAATGCCAAAAATGACCTGCCTGATCCTCATACTCAACCTCTGCATCAGAAATAGAAGTCAGACATTTTGGACACCAGTTTATGATACGCTCTCCACGGTAGATCAAGTCTTTGTTATATAACTTTACAAACACTTCTTTTACTGCCTTAGAGCATCCCTCATCCATCGTAAAGCGTTCTCTATCCCAATCACAGGAAGAGCCGATCTTCTTGAGCTGTTCTACAATGCGGCCACCGTACTGCTTCTTCCAGTCCCAAACATGCTCCAGAAACTTTTCTCTTCCAATATCTTCTTTGCTGATTCCCTCGGCACGCAGCTTTTCTACAACTTTTGCCTCTGTAGCGATCGAAGCATGATCGGTACCCGGTACCCAAAGAGCCTCATATCCCTGCATTCTCTTGAAACGGATCAAAATATCCTGCAGTGTATTATCCAGGGCATGTCCCATATGAAGCTGTCCTGTGATATTTGGAGGTGGCATAACGATCGTGAATGGTTTCTTGTCACGATCTACCTCCGCATGAAAATACTTCTTTGCAATCCACTTGTCATACGTTCTCTGCTCAATATCCGCAGGATTGTAATTTTTTTCCAACTCTTTTGCCATAATCTTTTTCCTTTCTCTTAACATACAACACTTGCATCCTCGCGGAGCGTTTATTGCTTTATAGGAAACGAGAGGTTTCCTATAAAGTAAAAAACGCCCTCTGCACATAGTGCAAAGGGCGATTATACGCGGTACCACCTTTGATCGCAATGTAAAAATCACATTACCTCTTGCATCGATAACGAGATGAACCGATGTCTCTTACTATCTGTTCAGAGACATGACTCCGAAGCTACCTTCTGCTTTCGTTCTATTCAAATGGTCTTTCAGCCAATGAACCATTCTCTCTGTGAACTCCGAAAACGTACTCCTCTTCTTCAACGTCATTATACCTAATGATCAACCAATAATTCTACGAGCGCCGCAAGGCTTTCTGTAGTACATATTGGAAATCTTAATACCATCACTTGGGTTGCTGGCGTGTACTACACGTCCACCACCGATATACATTGCCACATGACCGATACGACTACCGTTACGATAGAAGATCAAATCTCCCGGCTGTACGTTCGACAGGCTTACCTTAGAACCACATCCTGACTGTGCTGCTGCACTATGTGGAAGACTATATCCAAACTGTGCATAAACACTCATTGTAAATCCGGAACAATCAGTTCCTCTAGTCAAACTGGATCCACCATATACATATGGGTTACCAACAAAGTTCTGTGCATAGCTTGCAACTTCTGAACCATTGCCGCTTCCCGTATATGAACTATAGCTCTTAGATGAACTGCTCTTCTTGCTGGAGGAGCTGCTCTTTCTGCTAGATGAACTGCTCTTTCTGCTGGAAGAACTTCTTCTTGTTACAGAACTGCTGCTCTTTCTGCTAGATGAACTGCTTCTATTGCTAGAAGATGAGCTGCCGGAAGAGCTTGAAGATGAACTGGAAGAACTGCTTGCAGACTGCTGACGCGCACGCTCTGCTGCCAATGCTGCCAAACGCTCCTGCTCTGCCTTCTCTGCTCTTGCTTTTCTTCTTGCCTCAGCCTTCTCTTCTGCAATGGATACTGCTTTCTTGAAGTTCGCATGAAGACAAACAAACTCTCTCGCTACGAAACCATCCTCACCATCGATAGAGATCTTAACCCAATCCTTACCGATCTTGACAACTTCATAATTTTCATCTTCCGGGATCTGTGTCATGATCGTAGAAGAAGTATTTGGCTTCGTACGAACATTTAATGTAACGGTTCCCGGTTTTACCTTCGCATAATATTTACCATACTTAGCAGCAAGCTTCTGTGCTTTAATACCTGTTGCCAAATATTCACTCTTAATGTAACCTGTCACCTTACCGGACTCAATCTTAGCCCAGCCATTCTTATTAGACAGTACCTTTGCTGCGCATCCTTCATACAGCTTTCCAAGGATCTTGGAATCTGTATTCGGTTTCTTACGAACATTCACATAATCATCTGCAATGGAGATCGCTGTATCGACAAACTGTTTTGTAACATGTGGTGTCGGTACCGGCGTTGCCGTTGGTGCTGTTGTCGCTGCAGGTGTCACAGCTGCCTGTGTTGCTACAGGTGACGCAGTCGCTGCCGGCGCCTCAGTTGCATCAATATTTTCTTCCTGTTCCTCTTCATTATAAACGTCTGCATAATGCTTGTCCAAAGAAAGAGAAAGTCCTGCCATCTCTGTCTCTTTACACATGGTTGCAGCATTCGTATCTACTCTTACTGAACCTGCCGCTAATGCAAGTGTCAGTGCCGTTCCACAAACCGCGGCTGTCTTGACCCAATGTGTCTTAATCATAAAAGCCTCCAAACTGTAAACAATCCTTTGTAATCTATTCTAAGTTTCTTCAAGCACTTATTCATGTAATAATTATTACAAATTTATTACATAACAGTTGTCATTATAACAACCTAAATTCATCTTGTCAATAGTTCTACAAAAGAATACGAATGGAATTTACACGTATTTCCAGTATCTTCCACTGATAAGATGGCTTTTTCACTCATCCCAAATTGTTACATTTTGTTACAATTTGCATTCTACTCTTATAGTCCACATTCATATTTCTCCCATTTTCCATAAATCCGAAAAACACTTTACACAGACATCCCGGTCATATTCTTAACGCAAACTTCCCATACCCCAACTCTCCCACAACCACATATTGCTTATTATGTCACTAAAACAATAACTATTTTGCAGCCGATAAAGCAAATTATTCTGCCATCAAAAACTAAGACAATTGCTGCAGTATGCAAAGTTTTTTTGTGATTTCTTATTTTGTTAAGTCTCTGATGAATACATGCCTGAAGGTATGTCTGAGATGTCCCGGAAGCAAGGTATCATCCATTTTTGGACGGGACGCTTTCGCTACGATGCGCTACGTTACGTTACTTAATGTCTCTGAAATACGAGACATAAGTAACGACGAGCGCAAAGTCCCTTTCAAAAATGATGAATACCTTGCTTCCGGGACTTCGAGTTGCCGAAAGGCATGTAAATCAATCATCAGAGACAACAAAATTTAGAAATCACAGTAAAAACTAATTGCAACAAGGCAATTGCTATAGTTTCTTGATGGCAGATTTCACTGTATGGTGGCTGCAAAATATGATAAAAACATCGACATAATAAGCAATATGTGGTTCGAGCAATAACTTCCGGTATGGGAAGCTCGTTTTGTTAGTTTTTAACGGCAACAGCCTCGATCTCGATTGCTACGTCCTTTGGCAGTCTGGCAACCTGAACACAGGATCGTGCCGGATATGGCTCTTTGAAATGTTTCGCATATACTTCATTGATCTTTCCAAAGTCATCCATGTTGCTGATAAACACAACCGTCTTAACAGCCTTCTCTATAGAAGAACCGGATGCTGCTAACAGTGCTTCCAAATTAGATATTGCCTGCTCTGCCTGTGCTTCCACACTACCGGTAACTAACTCCCCTGTTGAAGGATCGATCGGGATCATGCCGGATGTGTAGATCATACCATTGACCTCGATTGCCTGAGAATACGGTCCAATTGCCGCAGGTGCCTTATCTGTACTAATTACATTTGCCATAATAAAAACCTCCAATTATCATTTTTTACATGGTAACACTATTTAATGAATTGTACTAGCATTTTTTTGCAGATAACAGTATACTGAAAGTATTAAATTCATGGAGGATAATTATGACCAGTAAAATAGAACTTGGAAAATTTCAAGAATTGATCGTTGTCAAGCAGACCGACTTTGGTGTGTTCCTCAATACCCCGACAGGAGCTGAGCAGGACAAGATCCTTCTTCCAAAAGCCCATGTACCACAAGGCACACAGCTTAAAGATGTACTAAATGTATTTGTGTATAAAGATTCCGAAGACAGACCAATTGCAACAACCTTAGAGCCGGATATTACCTTAGGCGGTGTTGCAAGACTCTATGTAAAAGAAGTAACTCCGATCGGCGCTTTTTTGGAATGGGGATTGAGTAAAGATCTGTTTCTTCCTTTTAAGGAGCAATTGTATCCGGTCAAAGAGGGCGATGCCGTATTAGTCACCCTTTATATTGATAAAAGCGACCGTCTCTGTGCTTCTATGAAAGTTTATGAATCACTGCGCAGCGATTCTTCTTATCAAAAAGACGACGAAGTATTTGGACGCGTCTATGAGATCAGCGAGAATTTTGGCGTGTTTATCGCTGTAGATGATATGTACTCTGCTCTGTTACCACACAAAGAAGTCTTTGAAACCTACCGCATCAATCAACCGGTATATGCACGCGTTGCACAGGTGTTAGAAGATGGCAGACTGACGTTAAGCGTCCGCAAAAAGATTCCTGAGCAAATGAATGAAGATGCGGAAGTGATCTACGATTGTCTGGAAACGGCAGGCGGATTCCTTCCTTATCACGACAAAAGTGATCCTGAAGTCATCAAGCGTGAATTTCATATGAGCAAAAATGCATTTAAGCGAGCCATTGGCCATCTCCAAAAAGCCGGCAGGATTAAGATTGAATCAAACGGTATACGTATGCTTTCCTAAGCCATACAGAATACTATTGCAATTATAAAACCTATATATTGACACACCAAGATATACAAAAAGCCGCCCGGTCCATATCATTTTGATATGTCCGGACGGTTTTATTGTTTGCATTATTATTGTTCAAATTCCCCATATTGACGGAATCGCTGATAACGTTTTTCCAGCAACTCTTCTACAGGTGTAGATTGCAATTTAGGCAACGTCTCTGCCAACGCCTTGGCAATCTGGTCTGTCGTGTAAGGCAGATCCTTTTCGATGCCATTTGGCGACTCTGTAAATTTGCGATCTATCACGTTGTTTTGCAGCAAATGATCTGCTGTCATGCGCATTAGCTCTGCAGCTTCATCGACTCTGGAAGGATCTCTCCATAATATACTGGCAAAGCCCTCCGGTGATAACACCGAATACATACCATGCTCCAGCATCCACACCGTATCTCCAACTGCAAGTGCAAGTGCACCGCCGCTACCGCCTTCTCCCACAAAGATACTGATGATCGGCGTTTTAAGACGCGACATTTCCATAAGATTCCGCGCGATCGCCTCACCCTGTCCACGTTCTTCTGCACCAATACCGCAGTATGCACCCGCCGTGTTGATCAACGTGATGACCGGACGATGAAACTTTTCTGCCTGTTTCATTAATCGAAGTGCTTTGCGGTATCCTTCCGGATTTGGCTGACCAAAATTACAGGCAACGTTCTCCTCGAGAGTATGCCCTTTCTGAATACCGATCACCGTAACCGGTTCTCCCCGAAAAGATGCAATGCCTCCAACGATCGCTCCATCATCAGCATAATAACGATCCCCATGAAATTCCATAAATTCATCAAATAATTGATCAATAAATTCTCTTGCCGTTGGACGCTTTATATTTCTAGCTATGGATACTGTTTTCATTGTATCACTTACCGTATTGCTGCTCATGCTGCCTACCTCCATTATTTTCGACTATGAAGTTTTAAGATCCTTCCCAACTCTTCCCGCATTTTTTCGCGATGAACAATGCGGTCCACAAAACCATTTTTAAGTTGAAATTCTGCCCTCTGAAATCCCTCCGGCAATTTCTGATGGATCGTCCCTTGGATCACACGCTGTCCGGCAAATCCGATCAAAGCTTTCGGTTCAGCCAATATAATGTCTCCTAACATTGCAAAGCTTGCCGTCACGCCACCAGTTGTCGGATCTGTCAGTACTGTGACATATAATAATCCCGCTGCATCATGCCGTCCCAACGCTTCCGATACTTTTGCCATCTGCATCAGAGAGATGATCCCCTCCTGCATTCTGGCGCCACCGGACGTCGTAAAAATAATGATCGGCAGTTCGTGTGCTGTCGCGTATTCCACTGCTCTAGTTACCTTTTCACCAACCACAGACCCCATACTCCCCATCATAAAATGGCTGTCCATAATGGCAATAACTGTGTCGTGTCCTTCTATCTGACAACGTCCTGTAACAACTCCCTCGGTGATCTGTGCCTTTTTTTGTGCTTTCTCGATCACCTTATCATAATCCGGATATCCCATCGGATTTTTAGGATGCATCGCAGCATCAAATTCTTCAAAGGTCCCCTCGTCGCAGGTGATCGCAATACGTTCCTTTGGACTCATTCGAAAATGTGCTTCGCAATTCGGGCAAAGTTTATATTTTGTCACCTCTTTTTTGTATATAATATTTTTACAGGAATTACACTTGATCCACATTCCATCCGGAATTGACGGTTCTTTGGACTTCATCCGTCTTTCCGGTCTGCGTGTCTCCGGTTTTTCCAGAGAAATATAATTTTTCTTTCCAAATAAATTCATCCTGCTCCTCCATGCATTACACTACTGCTGCAATAAATTATCTTCCAAAAACGAAGTATCAAACTGTCCTGCCAAATAATCCGGGTTATTTAAGATGCGGCTCTGAAATTCAATATTCGTATCAATGCCATTGATAATAAACTCATACAGGGCCCGATTCATTTTAGCGATCGCTTCCTCTCGATCCCTGCCATGGGCGATCACCTTTGCAATCATAGAATCATAAAACGGTGGGATTTCATATCCTTCATAAATTGCCGTATCCACACGAATACCTAAGCCACCGCTTGGCAGCATCAGATAGTCAACAAGCCCCGGGCATGGTGCAAATCCTCGATCCGGATTCTCCGCATTGATTCGACATTCTATAGCATGCCCTGTAATATGAATATCCGATTGTTCATATGATAACTTCTCCCCGGCTGCCACGCGGATCTGTTCTTTCACAATATCAACTCCCGTGATCATCTCCGTGATCGGATGTTCCACCTGAATTCTGGTATTCATCTCCATAAAGTAATACTGTCCGGAATGATCATACAAAAATTCAATTGTTCCTGCACTTTCGTATCCTGCCGCCTTTGCAGCAAGGACCGCAGATTTACACATCTTTTCTCTGGTCTCTTCGGACAATACCGGAGACGGTGCTTCTTCTAATACTTTTTGATTTTTGCGCTGCAATGAACAGTCTCTCTCTCCCAAATGGATCACATTACCAAAATGATCGCCAAGCACCTGCACTTCAATATGTCTGGCATGTTCGATCACTTTTTCCATATACATCTGATCGTCACCAAAAGCTGCTTTCGTCTCGCTTTGTGCTGCCTCAAATGCCTGATCCAGTTCATCTTCAGTACGCACGATGCGGATTCCCTTGCCGCCACCGCCGGCAGATGCCTTGACCATAACCGGATATCCCAGCTTTCCTGCCACCTCGTGCGCCTGCTCTCTGTCAGCAACAACACCATCGCTTCCCGGAATAACCGGTACGCCGGCACGGATCATCATTTCTCTTGCATTGGATTTATTGCCCAATGCATCAATAACCGATGGCGCCGGACCTATAAACTTAATATTACATTCTTCGCACATTGCCGCAAATGTACTGTTCTCTGACAGAAAACCAAATCCCGGATGAATTGCCTGCGCCTTAGTCTCTACAGCAGCCGTAATGATATTTGGCATATTTATATAACTGTCTGCCGCCTTGGCAGAACCGATACATACTGCTTCATCTGCAAGCTGCGTATGCAATGCCTCCCTGTCAGGCTCCGAAAAAACAGCAACTGTTTTGATGCCCATTTCCCGACAGGCACGAATTATCCGCACCGCAATCTCTCCTCTGTTTGCGATCAATATCTTATCAAACATCTGCTCCTCCAATCACTCAACATTTCTACGATCTATTATCCGAGTTTTGATCCATTCTCTCTGTCGAACTATCAGCCAATCATAAAAATAATTTCTGCCTGTGCAGCAACCTTGTCACCAACATATGCAGTTCCAACACCTATTCCGGCATTACGTTTTAATTTTTCAATGGAAACTTCCAAACGAAGTACATCTCCAGGTACAACTTTCTTTTTGAACTTTGCATTTTTAATGCCGCCAAAATATGCCGTCTTACCCTTAAATTCATCCATAGACAAAATAGCTACCGCTCCGGCCTGCGCCATTGCTTCCACGATCAACACACCCGGCATCACCGGTTCCTGCGGAAAATGTCCTGCAAAAAATGGTTCATTATAGGAAACATTTTTGGTCGCAATAACTTTTTCACCTTCCACGATTTCTTCAACCCGATCGATCAGCAAAAACGGCTGACGATGTGGGATGATACTCATAATTTCTTTGATATCCATACCCATATTAATTTACATTCCTTTCTAAACCTGCGGACTCAACAAGTGTCTTCCCTTTTTATCCACAGGTATATCTTTCAGATTCCGATACACAACGTCTGCTTAACAGCAGACCATCGCCCGATATTGGTATTGCTATTTCACACGGAATAATTCCTGTCCAAACTCAACAAACTGTGCATCTTCCACTAAAATTTCTGTGATTGTTCCATCCACTTCGCTTATGACTTCATTCATAAATTTCATAGCCTCTATGATACATACGACATCGCCTTTTGCAATCGTATCCCCCACCTTCACAAAAGGTGGTTGATCCGGTGCACTTGCTCGATAAAACGTACCTACGATCGGAGCTGTCACGATCTTATCTCCGGCTGCAGGCTCGGTCTTCCCGGTTTCGACTGTAGTCGGTGCTGCATCTGTGACAGGATTCTCAACTTTTACTGCTGTCTGTACCATCTGTGCTTCTGGACTTTCCTCGACTGCATTTGCCATACCGCGTCCTAATTTTACGGAGGCATCTCCTAAAGTTACTTCCATATTATTTAAATCTGAGTGTTCAAATATCTGAATCAACTCTTTGATCTGATCATACTGCATTGTGTTACCATCCCTTTCTTAACCATCTGTTGTCACTGTCTGTACACTACTCATCCCACTTCTTAAAGCAGAGAACTCCATTGTGTCCGCCAAATCCCAAAGAATTAGACAATGCATACTGTGCCTCTGGTACTACTCTTCCCTCATTTGGAATATAATCCAGATCACATTCTTCATCCGGTGTATGATAATTGATCGTCGGCGGCAGGAATCCTTCCTCCAATGCTTTCACACAAGCAATTGCCTCGATAGCACCTGCTGCACCAAGCAAATGTCCTGTCATAGATTTGGTAGAGCTGACCGCAACTTTTGCTGCCGCATCCCCCAATGCCAGCTTGATCGCTGCCGTTTCTCCGGCATCATTAGCATGGGTACTTGTTCCATGTGCATTAATATAATCCACCTGCTCCGGCGTAATCCCTGCCTCATCCATTGCTAATCTTATCGCTCTCGCAGCTCCATCGCCATCCGGACAAGGTGCTGTCATATGATAGGCATCTCCTGTAGCGCCATAACCTACTATTTCACCGTAAATCTTAGCTCCTCTTGCTTTAGCATGTTCCAGTTCTTCCAAAATGAGTATTCCGGATCCGTCTCCCATGACAAAACCATTTCGGTCTTTGTCAAACGGTTTACAGGCATCTTTTGGATCTTCCGTCGTAGAAAGTGCTGTCAAGTTCGTAAATCCAGCCACACCGATCTCACTGATCGACGCCTCAGCACCGCCGGCAATACAAGCATCCAGATAGCCATGCTTAATATCCCTAAATGCAGTGCCAATGCAATTTGTTCCTGTTGCGCACGCAGTGACAATATTTTCACATACTCCCTTAGCTCCCAAACGGATCGCAATATTACCAGCCGCCATATTACTGATCGTCATCGGAATAAACAAAGGAGACACACGAGAAGGTCCTTTTTCGTGCAAACGAATCACCTGCTCCTGCATTGTCATCAGGCCGCCAATACCGGAACCTACGATCACACCGACCTTAGCCGCATCCTCTTTCTCCATATCTAATCCGCTATCATCAAATGCCTGAACAGCTGCAGCCAGTGCATACACAGCATATGGGTCATTTCTCTTTACATCCTTCTTACTCATATACAGTTCCGGATCAAAGTCTTTTACTTCAGCACCAACCTTAACCTTAAAATCCGTCGTATCGAACTTTTGAATCAGATCAATGCCACATTTGCCATTTTTTAATCCTTCCCAAAATGTATCTACCGTACATCCAAGCGGGGTGACCGCTCCCATACCTGTTACTACTACTCTTCTATCCATCTCTAAATCATACCTTTCCAAGTCTTGATCACTATAGGTTACATGCACATTCCGCCATCAACATGGAGTACCTGACCGGTAATGTACGTATTTTTTGCCAAAAATACTGCTGCTTGCGCAATATCATCCACCTGACCGTAACGTTTAAGTGGAATTGTTTCCAGCATCTGCTTCTGCAGATCTTCTGAAAGTGCAGCCGTCATATCCGTCTCCACGAATCCCGGTGCGATTGCATTACATGTCACGCCACGTGCAGCCAACTCTTTCGCAGTTGACTTCGTCAGTCCGATAATTCCGGCTTTCGATGCCGCATAGTTAGCCTGTCCAACATTGCCCATAACTCCGACAACGGAAGACATGTTGATGATAGCTCCACTCCGTTGCTTCAGCATGATACTGCTGGCATGTCGGATCATATTAAACGTACCTTTCAAGTTTGTCTGAATAACACTATCAAACTGTTCTTCTGTCATACGCATTAATAACATATCTTTTGTAATACCGGCATTGTTGACCAGTATGTCCACAGAACCAAGCTCTTTTTTGACTTTTTTCATCATATCTGCCGCAAAGGCAAAGTCACTCACATCGCCTTGAACCGGCATACAAGTCACTCCACATGCTTCAATCTCCTGTACCGTTTCATCATCTAAGCTGCTGTGATAATTCAATACAATATTGCAGCCTTCCTTCGCAAATGCAAGTGCAATTGCTTTTCCAATACCTTTCGCTGCTCCTGTAACTACTGCTGTCTTTCCCTGTAACATGTTTACCATACCTTTCTGTGTGATTCACACACTGTCATGAAGTTTATTCATGGTTTTCTGCAAGGATATGCTATCCTCAACATTCACATTTACAACGCCTTTCAAAGTACGTTTCACAAAACCATTCAAAGTTTTGCCCGGTCCCAGCTCGATAAAAGTATCTGCACCTTCTGCCGCCATATTACGGATGATCTGTTCCCAGCGAACCGGACTAACGATCTGTTTTTTCAAAATAGGGATAATATCCTGTTCAGAAGCCACTTTCGAAGCATCTACGTTTGTATAGACCGGCATTTTCATCGGTGAAATGTGCATCTTGTCCAATTCCGGACCAAGCTTTTCTGCTGCCGGCTGAAGTAATTCCGTATGGAACGGACCACTGACTTTCAGAGGCACTGTTAGTTTTGCGCCTTTCTCTTTCGCCAATGCTGCAGCTCTCTTCGCTGCCTGCGCATGTCCGGCGATCACGATCTGACCCGGTGCATTGTAATTAGCCGGAACCGCTAAGCCATCGCCCTCTGCAGTTGCTTCTGCACAAGCTTCTTCTACTAATGCTGTATCTAATCCAATAATAGCATACATTGCTCCCTCTCCTGAAGGAACTGCTTCTGCCATGAACTTTCCTCTTTTTTGTACCAGTGCAACCGCCTCTTCGAAGTCCATTGCTTCACTGGCAACATACGCAGAATATTCACCCAGGCTCAAACCTGCTGTCATATCTGCACGAACTCCCTCTTCTTCCAACACCTTCATCGCTGCAATACTCATTGTCAGGATGGCAGGCTGCGCAAACTCTGTCTCGCCTAATTTCTGTTCATCTTCAAAACAAATATCCTTAATGGAATAACCAAGTACATTATCTGCCCGGTCAAAAATTTCTTTTGCCACCGGATAATTTTTATACAAATCCTTGCCCATGCCAGCATACTGTGCGCCCTGGCCACTAAACATAAATACTGTTTTCATGTCTTCCTCCATAGTTGCAAAGCCGGCTCTGTCGGCACCGAAAGTCTCGGCGCCGGCAAAGCCGAAATACTCTGCTTCTTATTTCTGGTTCTTCTCTACAAAATCAACCGCATCCTGAACAGTTACGATAGACTCAGGATCCTCTACAGATACATCAAACTCATCTTCGATGTCATTGATGATCTGGAATAAATCCAAAGAATCTGCATCAAGGTCTTCTTTTACATTAGTCTCTAATGTGATTTCCTCAACATCCTTTCCTGTCTGCTCTGCAATGATTTCTCTGATTTTCTCAAATACCATAGTGATTTCCTCCTATATTTTATTTTATATATACTGCTTGCGCAGTTATATGCTTCTACCATTCTACCAGCATTGTGCCCCAAGTCATTCCACCGCCGAATCCGGTTAAAATAATTTTGTCCCCCCGTTGGATAAGCCCTTTTTCGTTGAGTTCATTCAGCGCCATAGGTACACTTGCCGATGAAGTATTTCCATAATGCTCCATGTTCTTATAAAATTTACTGTCATCCATCTTCAACTTATGAGCAACAACGTCTATAATTCTGGCATTTGCCTGGTGTGGTATGACATAAGCGATATCTTCCATATCTTCCATATCTATGTCAGCTTTAGCTAACACATTTCGAGTACTCTCCACAACCTTTTTGGTCGCAAACTTAAATACTGCACGTCCATCCATATAAATATAGTACTTTGGATCATGGTCGCCAGACTCATCATTAAATGCATTGTCACACGCCGTATGTCCCTCTGTCAGTATATCACAAAGTTCCCCTTTGCTGCCAAGTTCTTCTGCGATAATGCCACCCTCTTCGGATGCTTCCACATAAGCACCACCGGCACCATCTCCAAACAATACACAAGTCGTTCTGTCTTCCCAGTTGACGATTTTTGATAGCGTCTCCGCCCCGATGACAACAGCGTTGCGGTACACTCCCGTTTTAATATATTTATCCGCAATACTAAGTGCAAACATAAAACCACTGCACGCAGCCACAACGTCAAATGCAACCGCGTTCACCATACCAAGTTCTTTTTGCACCATGCAGGCAAGAGATGGTGTTCCATAATCCGGAGTGACTGATGCAACAATGATCAGATCCACATCTTCCGGTGAGATTTCTGCACGCTCGATCACCTGTTTTGCCGTTCCTATTGCCAAAGCTGAAGTGTTCTCCCCTGCCGAGATCCTTCTCTCTCTGATCCCGGTTCTCTGTGATATCCATTCATCACTGGTGTCAACAATCTTTGACAGATCATCATTTGTTATAATCTGCTCCGGTACACAAGCACCTGTTGCCATTATTCTTGTTCTTATCATTATTTCCTCCATGTTCTCTCATGCAGCAATCCTGTTAATTATTCTGCTTATCTATAAAATCCCACAAATTGCTCAAGGCACAACGTACTGTCTGTTGCTCCTCTTTAGTTTCTATCCCTTTGAGCAGCGCATTGACCAAATCTTCATGAAATGCTGCATGCGCATCGTATATTGTACGCCCCTTTCTGGTCAGACCGATCTTCACAACACGACGATCCTGCTCACTTTTATAGCGCTCCACATACCCCTTCTTCACTAAATTATTAACCATGACAGTCAGCGTCCCCACCGTTATGTGCAGTATTCCTGCAATGTCACTCATACGGTACAGTGTATTTTTGCCAATGGCAGCCACTGTATGTATCTCTGTCATAGATAAATCGCATCCCGTCTTACGCGCGACCGAAATATTTTCTGTCTTCAAAACCTTTTCGAATATCTCGATCAGCTCTTGACCGATCATATATTTTTCTTTTTCCATTTTCTTCCCTTTTTATTTTGTAAATCAAACTTTTTTAACGCCACAAAGAGTATATTCCATTTTCACCCATTTCGTCAACTGTAGATTAGCAGTATTTTTAACAATATGTCCCCTTTCTTTTTGTGCAATGTGCATAATTTTATTAAGTATATAAAACTACGTCTCATGAATATAAATATGTTTTCTTCTGATAAATAAAACCAAACATTTTGTTTCTTGAAACAATTTGGATAATCAAACATTTTTCTCATTGCACCCACATTACAGCTATATTATAATGTACATACGCTTGACATGACGTCTCATAACTGTAATTTCGACACAGTGAGCGTCATTAAATATTGATTGATCATTTTACAGCAGGAGGTATTCATGCACTATAACTTAACAAATTTGGCAATTCTGTTTTTTTGCTACTCCTTTTTGGGATGGGGCATTGAAACGAGCGTTGCCAGTGTAAAGCACAAATGTTACCGTAATCGCGGATTTCTATCCGGTCCTTTTTGTCTGATCTATGGCTTTTCCGGAATTGTACTCAGCACATTTCTATACGAGCTTCGATCTGCCCCTTTCTTTCTGTTTTTGGGATCTGCGATCATTTCCACCTTTATCGAATGGATGACCGGCCGTCTTTTAGAACAGGTTCGACACAAAAAATGGTGGGATTATTCTAAGAAGCGTTGGAATCTGGACGGATACATCTGTCTGCAATATTCAATACTGTGGGGTATACTTGGATATATCGCGATCCAGTGGGGTAATACTCTGATCCTATGGTTATGGCAATTTATCCCCACCTTTGTTACATATATTATTTTATGGACGTTAACCGCCATCTGCTGCATGGATATAACGGCTTCTGTCCTGACTATACTACATTTAGAGCATAAATCGCCCACTCTGATCCGACTGAATCGGGAACTTTTTTTATTTAAGACATCTTTCGGAAGGACACTTACCGCACACATACGGCGTCGTATCCAAAAAGCCTATCCGGCCACTGCAACGGATAAAGTCATTTCGACATCTGCTACCAAACTGCCATTTTCTGAATTTATCTGGCTGTTCATATTAGGGGCTTTCTTAGGAGATATTGTAGAAACCATATTCTGTCGTCTGACTGTCGGTGTCTGGATGAGTCGCAGCAGCGTGGTATGGGGTCCCTTCAGCATTGTATGGGGGCTTGCCATCGCTTTAGTGACCACTCTTCTGTTTAAGAGTAAAGGCAAGTCCGACCGGCATCTTTTCATACTTGGGACGCTATTAGGTGGTGCTTATGAATATAGCTGCAGTGTATTTACTGAAATTGTTTTTGGAAAAGTTTTTTGGGATTACAGTCACATTCCGTTTAATCTTGGCGGCCGCATCAACCTGTTATACTGCTTTTTCTGGGGATTTGCCGCTGTCATCTGGTTCAAAAATCTGTATCCCATCCTGCACCATGTGATCGTACGGATATTGCATAGATCCAAATATCTATTGACAACTGTCATTGCTGTGTTCATGATCTGCAATATTATAGTAAGCATGCTTGCTCTGATCCGATACGATACCAGGGAACATTCTCCAAAACCAAAAGCACATTGGGAAGAGGTAATGGATCATTACTACCCGGACGAAACAATGCGAAAGATCTATCCTAATGCAAAATAGCAAAGTAAACGAGTCATATGCCAGTCGTGTAATGTTTGATCAAAGTGCACCCATGCAGCAAAGTAAAAAGACCATAGATTACTTTTTCATCTATGGTCTTATATTTTACTTATCTACTTAACATCTCTAGCGTTGCTAACAGCACATCATCTTCCCATGGCTTCGGAATCAAATATTTTAATCCAATTCCCCGAACCTCTTCTAATGTACTTGCATCACACAACGAACTTAACATCATGATCTTTACACCCGGATGTTTCTTCATCAAAATCTGCGCCGTTTCTAATCCATCCAAGCCAGGCATAATAATATCCATGATAACAATATCCGGATGCATCTCATCATAAAGCTTGATGCCATCCTCTCCATTAGCTGCATAGGCTACCACTTCATATCCATTTTCTTCTACTACATCCTGTATCTGTTTGGAAGCGAACGGTGAATCATCTACCACCATTATTGTTATTTTATCCATTTCGATCCCCTTTCTGCACATTTTCCGCAATAAGCACATTCTGGCCTCATTCAACACCGGAATAATGCAGCTCAACCTGCATCGTCCCAATCTCTGTGTCAAATATAACGTCCATCTGTTCCTTCATAACATCTTCATGCCGAATCTCACTTTGATAAAACGGCACTGATAAGCGCGAAACTTTTTTTAATGTATTATTCAAACTGGATACACCATGTCCACAAACAATATTAATATATTCTTTGATATACAATGGAATCTGTTCATCCGGCGGCAAACCACCACCATACATTTTTGAAACGATCTGTAATACCATTGACTCCGGCATATCACAAATAATTTCCATACGAAGATAGCCACTCGTACAGATCATGATCTGCCGTACGGGCTGCTGCAGGAATATTTCTTTGTCCTGTTTCCGTCTCTGTAATTGCAGCCCCAACAATTTTTGACTCACAGAAACGAACGCCTGCTCAAAGGCCTTGCTCACCACATCCATTTCCATAGTACGACCCCCTCTCAACTCATGGCTGTACTATTCACCCAAGAATCTCATCTTTGCAGATGCATCTCTCGCCTTCTTGTCAACCGGTTTGCTCGTCTGATATAAACCGGAAAACGAGTTGGATAATGCGTTCTTGCATTCCTTACAGTATCTTCCGGTCAATATCGGTCTACCGCATTTCTCACATTCTATCGTGATTCCGGAATCCTTGGTAAAGGCCAAACGCTCCTCACGAACCCATTTTTTCAACTGCTGTACCGGTACTCCTGTATCTTCTGCTACCGTTGCCATGCCTGCCCCCGGATTCTCGCGAATGTATTCTTTCACATCCTGAAAGCGTTCCTCTAACTTCTTATTGCATTGAGGGCAAAGCGGTGAATTTGTATAGTTAAATAAATGACCACACATTTTGCAATTTCTAACGTCCATGTTATGCCTCCTCTACACACCTTTTCCTATACACACACATAAAAAATATACTTTATCGAACCCTGCCTGCAAAAGTGTCTGCGAGCAAGCTTCTACCGTACTTCCTGTCGTATAAATATCATCAATTATTATAGCACATTTTCCTTGTAAACACAACTTTCTAAAGTCTGCTCTGCAACGAAACGCCCCCTGTAAATTACGACTTCTCTCCCGTTTCGACAGTTCTTTCTGTGGTGCCGTATGTTTCACCCGCACTAACAGATCCGATTGCATTGGCAGACCGGATAATCTCGCCATTTCTTTTGCTATCTCTTCTGCCTGATTGTAACCGCGTTTCCGATATCTTTTGCTATGGACCGGCACCGGAACGAGCACCGGTTCTCGGATACGCTGCAGCCATTCTCTCTTAGCATCCCATAATAACCTTCCATATACTTTGCCGTATTCTGCTCGGCCTCCCTGCTTAAATCTCGCCATTGACTCCTGCATTTGCCCTGTATACAAAAGTACTGCTCCCCCCGCTGTAAAGCTATGTGGATGTGCTCTACAATCTGCGCAGCACATCTGATCCCGATCGATCGGTTTTCCACAATAGGGGCACAAAGGCTCCTGCAAAAAATGAAGCTGCTCTGTACATCCGCCGCAAAACCCCCGTTCACCAACCGCCAACACCTTGTCGCACCCCGGACACCTCGTTGGAAACACGATCTGCAATAGACTATCAATGATTAAGTTCAGCGTCTTCTTCCTCCATTTCTTTAATGCGCTGGCATAAACTTGAAAAGCGTTTCTGCTCATTCACATTGTGGATCATCCCCTGTATAACTCTGCTGCTTCCCACTGTCGTTACACATTTCTTTGCTCTCGTCACCGCAGTGTATAGCAAGTTGCGTCCCAACAGCATTTTAGGACCGCCAAGCACCGGAAGCACAATAGCCGGATACTCGCTGCCTTGGGATTTATGGATCGTAATTGCATAAGCCAGTTCCATTTCATCCATCTGGCTATACTCATATTCCACCATTTTTCCCTCTTCAAATTCAACGACCACCTGCTCCGCTATCGGTATGATTTCCCGAATGATTCCGGTATCCCCATTAAACACACCGGTTCCCTCTTCATATACATCGCCCAAGGACGTTTTCTTTGTCCAGCGTATCTGATAATCATTCTTGATCTGCATCACTTTATCTTTCTCACGGAATAACACCCCATGAAATTCTCGCTCCACCTTGCCAGCATCTGCCGGATTCATATATTGCTGCAGCACCTGATTCAAATGTTCCACACCTAACTCTCCCTTTCTAGTCGGCGTAAGTACCTGAATATCATAGGGAGAAGCATCTACATGCGGAGGGAGTTTCTGCATGATAAGCTGCACGACCACATTGATCACGGACGCACTGTCTTTTCGTTCCAGATGCATAAAATCCGGCGATGCATTCTCTAGCGAGATTTCTTCGCCGCTGTTGATCCGATGCGCATTCATAACGATCTGACTTTCTGCAGCCTGTCGAAAGATCCGATGCAGCCGCACAACAGAACAAAATTCCGCCTGAATCATATCTTTTAAAACATTACCCGGTCCTACCGATGGCAGCTGATTCACATCGCCAACTATGATGAGGCGCGTTCCCGGAACAATAGCACGAAGAAGCGCATTCATCAAATAGATATCGACCATAGAAAACTCATCTATGATCACAACATCCGCTTCCAACGGCTGTTTCTCATTACGCTCAAAATGCATTGCTCCCTGCGTATCCCCTTCACTCACGCCACCATTGATCTCGAGCAGCCGATGTATTGTCTGCGCCTCCCATCCAGTCGTTTCAGACATTCTTTTTGCGGCACGTCCGGTTGGTGCCGCCAGCAAAATATCTAACCCTTCCTGTTCAAATACCTGTAAAATAGTATTGATCGTCGTCGTTTTACCGGTACCCGGCCCACCGGTTATAATTGTTACACCATTTTGAACAGCCTGATACACCGCTGTTTTCTGTAGTTCATCTAACTCTATCTCCTGCCCCTTTTCAACCTTTCGCACCATTTTAGCAAGTTCTTTCTCAGATAGCTCATAGGAAATATTAAGATCTAACAGCATGCGTGCACAATTAAGTTCCATATAATACAGCGTACTCAAATAAATACAGCGCTCTTGATCCTGTTCACAGACCTTTAATTCTTTATCCAACATCATCCCCTCTAAGGCATCGGAAACAACCCCCTCATCGACCAATAGAAGCTCTGATGCCTCTCTGATCAGCCAAGACTCCGGCAAATAACAATGTCCCTGTGTTCCGGATTGCTGCAAAGCATACAGAATGCCTGCATTGATCCGAAACTCCGAATCAGAAGCAAATCCAGCCTGGCGCGCAATCTCATCGGCAATCTTAAAGCCAATTCCCTGAATATCTTCCGCCAACCGATAAGGATTGCGTTTCAGGATCTCATACATTTCATCTCCATAATATTTATATATCTTAACAGCCATTTTCATGCTAATACCGTAATCCTGCAGGAAAAGCATTGCCTGGCGCATCTGCCGCTTATCGTTAACCTGTTCTGCTATGCGTATCGCCATTTTCTCACTGATGCCTTTGACCTCTGCCAATCGTTCCGGCTCACGTTCAATAATTGTAAATGTGTCCTCTCCAAACCGCTTCACAATACGTGCTGCCAGTGCAGGTCCAACACCTTTTATCGCACCTGATCCCAAATATCTCTCAACAGCAACTGAGTCTTTTGGTTGTTTTTCTTCGTACGAATCCACCTGTATCTGCGGACCATAATTTTTATGTATCACTTCTCTGCCGGTTACTTTCAAATACAGCCCCTCGGCAACATAAGAAAACTGTCCTACGCAGCACACTTCCTCTTCTTCCTCTGCATCTACCAAAAATAATACGGTATATCCATTTTCTTCATTTCGAAAAGTAATACGCTCAACATATCCTTCCCATTCAATCTGCTCGCTCACTATAACCTCCTCGTCAAGTTTCCTACAGTGCCAAGCATAACAATACCAGCATCTTGCTATGCGCCACCCTTCACAATAAAATAATCAGTTCCTATCCATTTGAAAAAGCCACTGTAAACACAGTGGCCCCATTGTCTCTATTTAGACAGATCACATATACGATCAGTTACGCTTCATTGAGTCATATAGCTGCTTAGCAAGACCAACCTGACCACTTTCTGTAATCGCCTCCGCGTAGCTTTGGTTCAAAGTATCCCCAAAATACTGCATATATTCACCGTCATCTTCTTCGCTTTTTACCATTTTGCGCGCCTGTTCAATGATCTTTTGTACAAAATAGGTTTCAAATCCTTTGCAGGCATCCATCAACTCTTCATCTGTCGAATCACTATTTACTGCATTCAATGCGCTTTGCGCCTTCGAGCCGGTCGCAGACTGCACTGACTGCTTATAGCTGTCATACATAGATGAAATATCATATACAGAACTCATTGTTAACACCTCACATCATCCCATGAAGAAATCTTTCAAAAGATCTCTCATCCTCTTTTCGAAAGAATCTTTTCAAAAACTTCGCATTCTCTCAGAAGCAATTTTCTAAAGCATTTCATGGTAATTCCAAAAACAACCGTTTCAAAAGCCTCGCATTGCTCTTAAAAACCGGCATCCTCGTCTATATTATTACATCTGAAACATTATGATCTCAGATTATTTGCCTGCTGCAACATTTCATCCGATGCAGTGATCGCCTTCGAGTTCATCTCATACGCTCTTTGAGTAACGATCATATCCACCATCTCATCAACCGCCTGCACACTGGATGCTTCTAAATATTTATTCTTAATAACACTTCTGCTCAACGCTGTGTCCTGCCCCTCGATACGGGCATCACCAGAGGCCGCTGTTGCCTGAAAATAACTATCCCCGATCTTATTAAGACCGGCAGGGTTATTAAACTGAGCTGCTCCAATAGTAACCCCGGTCAAATGCGGGTTGTTGTCCGCTCCACGTAACATGATGCGTCCATAATTGTCAAACGATAATTTAGTAACATCTGTCGTACCATCAAATGTAATCGGATTACCTTCAGAATCCAAAACCGCATAACCTTCTGCTGTTGACAACTGATAACCGGTACCATTTACAGCCATTGTAAAATGACCGTTTCTTGTGTATGCCGTAGAGCCATCCGGCATTTGGATCATAAAAAATCCGTTTCCCTGGATTGCGAAGTCAAAATCGCCTTCTGTATGTGTAAGTTCTCCCTGCTCAAATTCGGTGCTGATCGCAGCTACCTTAACACCAAGTCCAACCTGTGCTCCGATCGGTTTTGGATTTCCCTCATTGTCTGTCGTCTTTTTTTGTATCGTCTGATACAACAAAGACTGAAACTCTAGTCTTTCTTTCTTGTATCCGGTCGTATTAATATTTGCCAGATTGTTTGAAAGATTGTCCATTGCGGTCTGCTGTGCCTTCATGCCGGAAGCAGCAGTCCAAAGTGATCTCATCATGATAGACGCTCCAATCTGCCACACTGCTTATATTCATCAGTCAATTTTCATATATATTAACCAACAAACATCCCAGTGTAACTCTTTCCTAATAATTATACTTTACCAATTTCATTTGCAGACTTCTGAAGCAGAGAATCCTGTGTCTGGATCATCTTCTGTCCCGCTTCATATGCACGTGTAATATTGATCATTGATACCATCTCCGATATTACATTGACATTAGACTGCTCCGTATATCCCTGTTCGATCTGAGCTTTTGCATCTATCTGCGTTGCTCCTGCCACTGCCCTAAACTTGTTATCTCCGTATAAGTCAAGATAGTTATAATCTGCAAAGTTAGCCAATGCGATCGTATCAACATACTGACCGTCCGCATAGATCGAGCCATCCTCCTTGATCGCGATCTCATGAGCATCCGTGGACACCTGAATATCTCCACCATTGCCCTGCAAATGATTGCCATCTGCATCTACTATGTAACCGTCCTGCGTACACTTAAAGGTACTGCAACGGGTATACATCATCTCATCTTTACCCTGTTTGTCTGTGACACGAATTGTAAAAAATCCATCTCCCTGTATCGCAAGATCATAGGTATTCCCCGTCTCTCGAAGATTCCCCTGACTCCAATCCATGTAGGTCTCGCCAATCTTTACGCCGAGGTTCATCGTTCCGATATTCTGATCAACATATCCTACAGAACCATCTCGGATCTTTACTGCCATCATGTCCTTAAAAGAACGGCTGGTGACATTTTCTTCCTTGTAACCGATGGTCGCCGAATTTGCCAAGTTATTCGATATAATATCCAATCTGCGCTGTTCATTCCGCATACCGGTATATGCTGTGTACAATCCTCTGACCATTCGTCGTCCTCCTTCCAGACTAACCTATGTATTATAAACGGACGAAGAGTGCTCTTCGTCCGCTCTATAAAATATATATCGTCACAATCGATCAATTTCTTTACTCGTCGTCACGTTTTCCTGCTAAAAATTCTACAAACTTACCGGTTCCCACTGCAACTGCTGTCATTGGATCCTCGGCTGTCATAGTGTTGATTCCTGTTTTCTCCTCAATGAGCTCTTCCAAACCATATAACAAACTTCCGCCACCGGTCAAAACAATACCTCTGTCCGCAACGTCTGCTGCAAGCTCAGGCGGAGTCTTCTCCAATACCGTGTGTACTGCTTCTACAATCTGTGATGTGATCTCTTTCAGAGCATCTAATGTTTCATCTGATGTTACAGTGATCGTCTTTGGAAGTCCGGTCACCAAGTTACGTCCGCGTACATCCATCGATACAACCTCCGGACGTTTGTATGCAGATCCGATCTTTACTTTGATCTCTTCCGCTGTACGCTCACCGATCAATAAGTTATGTGTCTTACGCATGTAACGGACAATTGCATCATCAAAGTCATCTCCAGCCACCTTGATGGAAGTACTTACAACCGTACCGCCAAGGGAGATAACAGCAATATCAGAAGTACCACCTCCGATATCAACGATCATGTTACCACATGGACGTGAGATATCGATACCTGCTCCGATAGCCGCTGCAATCGGTTCCTCAATGATTGCAACTTCTCTTGCTCCAGCCTCATATGTTGCATCTTCTACTGCTTTCTTCTCAACCTCGGTAACACCACTTGGAACACAAACACTGATACGAGGTTTGCGGAAACGAGACTTACCACAGGACTTCTGAATAAAGTAACGAAGCATCTTCTCTGTTACTGTATAGTCTGAAATAACACCCTGACGCAATGGACGAACAGCTACAATATTACCCGGTGTACGTCCTAACATCAAACGAGCATCCTCACCAATTGCCTTAATCTTATTGGTATCTCTGTCGAACGCCACAACGGACGGCTCGCGCAGAACGACACCCTTTCCCTTTATATATACAAGTACATTCGCTGTACCCAAGTCAATACCAATATCGCTACCAACCATGACTGTTCTCCTTTCGCTTCTGTTATTTTCTATTTTTTCCATAGTTTTACTAATTAAACATACTCGCATGTATTATATACTATTTTTTGAAAATAGAAAAGCAATTTTTGCGTTTCTTCTCGAAATTATCACATTTGTATCTAAATTGTAAGAATTTCGTAATATTGTAGTGCATTTTGACTTTCTTTCTCGCTTCTTCTATAATATTTTGATATAATACACACCTAAAAAGGGGGTTCCTATGTCTTATACCGATCACTCTGTAAAGCGGGAAATCGTAATGCTAAGCCGCTATAAAGGATTACGCAGCAGCCGTTTTTTGACAGTCTTATTGTCTTTGTGCAGCATTAACACCTTATACCCTGCCGGCATATTATTTACATTAACCGGTCTAATGCTGCCGCTCATGATCACCTTTGCAGCTCCGGAACAAAAAAAGAAAGAACCACTCACACAGTTGTCCTCTCTGATGAGACAATACCGTTTTAACACGATCCGTTTCACCGCAGAACGTTGGAGCAGTTCTTTCCTTTTGTTATTTTTGATCGCATGGCAATGGCAGCTTAACCAATCGCAGACCGGACTGTTGTGGCATTATTTTGCCAGTGCACTCTTTATCGTTTATGTACTGCTTCGAATTGCCTTTACCATAGCTTATCGTATTTATTTTCATTATCAATATACACATATGAACTTTTTGTGATGGCAGGATAATTTACTTTATCGGCTGCAAAATAGCTATTATTCTACTGACATAATAAGCAATATGTGGTTCGAACAGTAACTTCCGGTATGGGAAGTTACCTATCAATAAATAATTTCTCCCAGCGCCTGTTCCACCATTTGATCTGACTGTTCTTCGATCTGGTCGAAATCATACTGTACACTGTCAGCGTATGCCTGCTGAGCTGCCGAAACACTCGTACCGGAAGTCTTTGTCTGCTGTGCTGCCTGCATATTGTCAGAAGATTCCACACCATTAATATACTGCACACTATCTGTCGTCTGTGCCGAATCCGATGTGGGCTGCAAATAGGACTGCAATATATCAGAAAACGAATTGCTGGTTCCTGTCGTGCTGATACCTTCCAATCCGCTCAACAGCGTACTCACATCCGAAATACTTCCTGTACCAAAAGATGCCGAATTCTGCAAAGCACCTAATACACCCGACAGATCATTAGCCGACTGTACTCCGGTATTAGTATTACCGGACAATGCGTTCAACATTGTACTGGTTGAATTATTATTGATCATATATTGATAAAAAAGGTCTTTATCTAATGATACATTTGCCATATCTATCCTCCATGTTTCATCGTAACATATTCCGATATTCAGCCATGATCCCCCTATGAAAAATCAAGCTTCGTTATATAGTTTATCGCATATTTTATTGGCAGTCAATAAGTTGCAATTGCAGCGAACCATATCGTTCATTGATACTGACAGAGAACAAAATGTCAACCGTATATTCTCCCCGCTCTCCCTGCTTTAACCGTTCCCACACCTGTTCACCATAACGATCACGCACCGCATTTCCAATGCATTCTTCCCCGCTAAAATCCACTGCCTGATATATTTTTCCATTTTCCACAAAACGCACCTGTGCAATATGCATATCCGCTCCACACATTCGGATCTGGGCAATCTGTGCATCACGTTTTGCAAACACTGCAGGCGCATTTTGCTCTCCGGTCGGTTCCATCCAAGAAAGCTGCGTAACAAGTGTCGTATCCATTTCCGCTAAAGCGACCTCTCTATCATATGTCACCTTTTCGATCAATTGCTCCTGTGTCAAGCTGCAATGTGCTAACAAAGCAGACTTAAGCCCCTCCAACTGCTCTCTGCGAAGTGAAAAACCCGCTGCGGCTGCATGACCACCAAACTCCGTCAAATATTTCTGACATGCCTGCAGCTCTTGCTGCATATGATATCCCGGAATGGATCTGCCAGACCCTTTCAGGTGATCACCCGAATCTGTAATAACATACACCGGTCGGTAAAATTGTTCTCGAAGATTTCCGGCTACGATTCCTGCAACACTTTCATGACATTCCTGCAAATATACAACCAGCACCGGCGGCAATGGCTGCTTCTGCACTTCTTCTGCCGCCTGTTTTGTCATTGAGCGCGTTCTCTCTTTGCGCTCTTCATTTGTCTCTACGATCCTTGCCGCTCTTTGCGCTGCGCATTCCGCATCTGTCTCCATAAAAAGCTCCAAACTCTCTGTTGCATCTCGTAACCGCCCCGGAGCATTGATGCATGGGCCGATCCGAAATCCCAGATCCATTGCTCGGATCTCTTTTTGAAAATCCAAATGTTTTATCAGTGCATTTAGGCCTATATTGCCCGTCTGATGAATCCCCGCCAGCCCCCTTCGAACAATGCTACGATTTTCACCATAAAGCGGAACAACATCACACACCGTTGCCATCGCCGCAAAAGGAAGCAATTCACGGTCACATCCTTTTTTACCGGCTCTGTGGTATAATTCATAAATCAATTTATAGGCAATGCCTGCCCCGCACAATTGCGGATATGGGTAATTGTCTACGCTCTGTTTTGGATCAACGATAACATCTGCCGATGGCAGCAGCTCTTCGCCGTCTTTCATCGGCACTTCGTGATGATCCGTCAATACAACCGTCATCCCAAGTTCTTTGGCTGTTTGGATCGGCTGTCCTGCCGAGATTCCGTTGTCGCAGGTGATGATCGTATCAACTCCCTGCTCTTTTGCCTCAGTGACCATATAATCGCGGATTCCATAACCATCTTTTTGGCGATGTGGAAGCCGAAAGCTGACATCTCCCCCTAAACTGCGCAATCCATGACATAATATGTATGTGGACATCACACCATCTACGTCATAATCTCCGACAATATGCATTTTTTTACCCTGTGACAACTTCTGTTCTATAAGATCAGCCGCTTCACACAGTCCAAGCATTTCTGACGCCTTAGGAATCGATACCATATCATCAAACAAATATCCGTCCATCGATGCCCAATCATACAGTCCTCGTTTTACAAGAACCTCGGCAAAAGTCTCCGATATATTATATCTTGCTGCAACCTTTGAAAGATCAGCCCTGCAGCGCGTTGTTACCCATTGCTTCATTAGTTGTTTCTCCATTCTTCCTCTGTTATAATAATCATACACTCAACCTTCGCACATTGAAGGTTGCCGCCTGGCCACATATTGCTTATTATGTCGATAGCCATATCATATTTTGCAGCCACTACCTGGTGGATTCTGCCATCAGGGAACTATAGCAATTGCCTTGCCGCAATTAGTTTTTACGTGATTTCTTATTTTGTTAAGTCTCTGATGAATACATGCCTGAAGGAATGTCTGAGATGTCCCGGTCTAGCAAAGTATCATCCATTTTTGGACGGGACGCTTTCGCTACGATGCGCTACGTCACGTTACTTAATGTCTCTGAAGTACGAGACATAAGTAACGACGAGCGCAAAGTCCCTTTCAAAAATGATGATTACCTTGCTTCCGGGACTTCGAGTTTCCGAAAGGCATGTAAATCAACCATCAGAGACAACAAAATTTAGAAATCACTGTAAAAACTCTGGGTTCTGTGGCAATTATCTTAGTACCCTGATAGCAGAACAATTTAGTTTGTTGGCTGCAAAATAGCTGACACATTATGGACATTATAAGCACACTGTGCTTATCTTGGGAGTTTCTTCGAAACTCCATTATGCGCAGAAATCATGCGCAAGTATTATGACATAACAAGCAATATGTGGCCTGACAGTGTCTATGGACGTGCGAAGTTCGAGTCATAAGCGCAAACTTTTCATAGGTGGAAAGTTTGTGTTTAGTATAGCAGTTGTGACACAGTAAGTCTATTTTTAGACGAAATCTATTTTTTGTTTTGGTCTAATTTTGGATTTGGAAAGATGAGGAAAATATGCAGTGGATCAGATATGAACTTAAGACAACAACCGATGCGAGCAGCAGGATTGGTGAATTGTTGACAGAATTTGGAGTGAATGGCTATGAATTACAGGACAATGTTCCTTTATCAGCGGAAGAAGAACGCAAAATGTATACGGACATTCCGGCGGAACTCCCACCAGACAACGGCGAAGCTGTTTTAGTATTTTACAGTGATGTCATTGATGGAGATTCCGATGCTTTTTATAGCACCGGCTCATCATTGCGTGATGCAGAAATCGAGCAAAATGTACCAGATCGTCTTTTAACAAAGCCGGAAGCATTTATCAAAGCTTTTACTACACGTGTAGAGAAAGCTTCTTCATTTGCTCCGATCACATTCAGCGAATTGACATATCAGGTTGAGGACGACAGTGCATGGAAAGACAAATGGAAAGAAAATTTCAAACCTTTCCGCATTGCTGATGATGTTCTGATCAAGCCTACTTGGGAGCCTGTACCAGAAGATTGTTCGGAAAGTGATATTGTGTTATCTATTGATCCCGGTTCGGCCTTTGGCACCGGAACACATGAAACAACCAAATTATGCCTCCTGTCACTGCGTAATTATATTCATGACGATACACGTCTTATGGATGCCGGCTGCGGCAGCGGTATTTTGGCAATTGCTGCTCTGCTATGTGGTGCAAAATCAGCCTTTTGTCTGGATATAGACCCCTCTGCCGTAACCGGAACAATCGAAAACGCTGAGATTAATGGCATTGATGCCTCTCGCATCACTGCTATTCACGCAAACATATTAGAAGATGCTGCTGCCGTCAAAAAACAGACCGGCGAACCGTTTGATATTGCTGTAGCAAATATCTTGGCGGATGTGATCATTCCACTTTCCGATTATATCGGCGATTTCATAAAACCGGGCGGCATCTTTATTTCCTCTGGTATTCTTAACGAAAAATCAGATGCGGTTGAACAAGCATTGCTTCGCAATAACTTTGCGATACTGGAGCGTAACACCATGGGTGACTGGGTATCTTTCGTATGTCAAAAATAGATTGACTGGCAAATAAAAAACAGGCATTTTGAATAATTTTCAAAATGCCTGTTTTTATTCGGTAACGTCACCAAAAGCAACGCTATATTTAATCTATCCTTGCCTTATAAGAGCGCTTTTACTTCTTAGCTTTCTTACGCTTAAACTGTACGCGTTTCCAAGAATACCACAGTGTACCAGTGATACATACGGAAGAATAACCACCGCAGATAAAACCGGCTAACAACGGAATTGCAAAGTCTTTGACAGAATCAACACCAAGGATTGCAAGTACAACAACTGTGATAATTGTTGTTAATGAAGTGTTAATGCTTCGTGTCAATGTCTGTGTGATACTCTCATTAACAACCTCAGCCAATGCTTCTTCGCTGCTATGAACCTGTAAGTTCTCGCGAATACGGTCAAAGATGACGATTGTTGCATTGATGGAATATCCGACAATTGTCAGCATACATGCGATAAATGTATTTCCGACGGAAATCTTTGTCAAACCATATACCAAAATGACAGCAATAACGTCATGTATCAATGCAAGTACTGCACTTCCCGCAAATATAACGTCTTTGAATCGGAACCAGATATAGATCAACATACAGATAACTGCGATAACTACTGCTGTCACAGCGTCGCTCTTCATATCATCCGATACCGAAGCACTAATATTCTGATTCTCAATATTTTTCTCATCAACACCATAAGTCTTCTCTAATGTTGCATTCAACGTATTGCGCTGTTTCTCGTTCAACTCAACTGTCTTGACAGACAATGCATTGCGTCCGGCAACTTCTGAAATGACTACATCGTTAGATTTTGCCGTCTTACTAAACAGTTTCTCAAGATCAGACTTAAGATCTGCATTCAGATCTGTTTTATCTGGGAAGGTAATGTCATACGTAGTACCTCCTAAGAAATCCAAACCATAATTCAAAATGTTGCCACCGCATCTGGATGCTTTATTAACACCTAAGGTAACAACACATGCCAAAATGATCGCACCGGAAATGCAGAAAAACTTCAAGCGATTTTCCACAAAGTGAATCGGCTTTCTCGGCTTCTCCACACCGAAGTACTTCACATCATCCATACCAAGGGAATACATCGCATTCAACAGCAACTTCGTAATAACAAGTGCTGTAAACATGGATAAAATGATACCAAGTGCCAATGTTGTAGCAAAGCCCTTAACTGTACCGGATCCCTTTACATACAATACTGCTGCAGCGATCAAGGTGGTTACGTTACCATCAATGATAGCAGATAACGCCTTGTCAAAACCAATCTTAATACCCGACTGAACGGATTTTCCTTTGGCAAGCTCTTCCTTAATACGCGTAAAGATAATTACGTTCGCATCGACCGCCATACCGATATTCAATATGATACCGGCGATACCAGGAAGTGTCAGTGTAATATCTAAGACATTCAAAGCTACTAACATCAGTCCCAAATAGAACACCAATGCGATAGAAGATGCCAAACCTGGCAGACGGTAGAAAATGATCATAAATAATACAACCAATCCAAAACCGATCGCACCGGCTAACAAACTGGACTGAATTGCGTCAAGACCAAGCTGTGCACCTACCACCTGAGACTGTGCTGCCTTTAACTCGACCGGAAGTGCACCGATACGGATATAAGAAGCAAGTTCTTCTGCCTCATCATATGTCTTAAATCCACCGGAGATCTGTGCCTCACCATTTGTGATTGCCTCAGTTACACCCGGATTGGAAATTACTTTTCCATCGTATACGATGTAGATCATCTTATGAGAAGGTGCTGCTTCTTCTGTTGCTGTAGCAAATGCCTTAGTGCCCTTGCTCTTAAACTTCAATGATACAACGTACTTTTTCGTCTTGGTAGATTCATCCTGTGTCGTTCCGGCCTCTGCACTCTTGATGTCTTTACCGGTACAAATTGTCTTTGTATAAACCGGCTTGCCACTGGACAGATCCATGTCATCCTGTGCGACAAAGTCCAAAGAACCTTCCTTACCTAAATCTGACAATACTTTCTCTGCATCATCAACACCCGGAATATCGATCACGATACGGCCCTTCTCATCAGTAACTACCGATGACTCCGTACTATGTACCTCTGCACGTTTCTGCATCATCGTTACCGTATCTTTCAATTCGGCATCCGTTGGCTTGTCCCCTACTACATCATAGGTAATACTTACTCCACCAGCCAGATCGAGACCAAGCTTGATGTTACGTGCGCTTCCTTTATGCGCTTTTGTAAAGCCTACCAAAGTAGTAAAAGAACACAGTGCAATTACTGCTAAAATAACAATAATATGCAGTAATCCCTTTTTCTTGTTCTTCATGTTGCTTTTCTCCTTTTAATAACTGCAATTTTTGCGTGAATAAGAAATCACGCCAAATATCATTATACCATAGTAAATATACAATTGGCAAGGTTTGAATCATCAAATCCTTGCCAATCTCAATTCATTTTATTTTCATTTGTTATATCCGGATTTATCGTGCGGAAAAATACACATTTCCCGGCTCTGCATCCTTGTGCTTGTAATAAAACATCTCGTCAAGTGTTACCAATTGGAATCCTTTTTTAACAAAATATGGTGCCAATCTTTCTACCGCATCTGCAGTCGTAGGATATAGATCATGCATCAATATGATATCACCATCTTTCGCATCCTTGCAACGTTTCACAATGGAATTTGCATTTCTGCTCTTCCAGTCCTCGCTATCGATGCTCCAATAATACATCGGCGTTTTGATCGTTTTACGCATTGTATCGCTCACATTACCATAAGGCGGTCTAAGCGCTGTAGTATTACACCCAATAACTTTTGATACTTTTTGATTGGTTTTATTAATTTCCCATTTGATCTTCTTGGCTTTCATTTTGCTCAAGTCCTTATGATCAAAGGTGTGGCTTCCGATCTGATTACCTTGCTCATACTGTAACGCAAGTGTTTCGCTAAATTCCGGCACACGATTACCTACCACAAAGAAAGTGGCGCGTCCGTTGCTTTTATTCAATGCTTTTAAAATGCGTCTGGTCACCTTAGCATATGGACCATCGTCAAATGTAAATGCAATCATCGGCTTTGATGCATCCAAATCTTTACGGATCCAATGATCTGCGCCATTCGGCGTCGCCGTCGGCGATGCAGTCGGTGTTGCGATCGGTGTTGCCGTTGCCTTCTCTGCTATTTTATGAGCAGCTTTCTCCTTATCTGCATTCGGTGTACCCAACGCGACCACTCGAATTACCAAAACAACGACCACGATGCCAAGCGCTAATGCTATATTTCCGAAGATCAAACCACTTCTGCGTCTGTTTCTTCTACGTTCGCTCCGTTCTCTGCGGCTTCTATCCGATAAACTCTCCATTATCTTTTCGTCTTCCTTTGTTACCATAATAGCCCCTCCATTTATTTATATTCAGCAGCTTGACAGCTCTATAGTCAAGCCACGCATTTACCTATGATAACATATTCCTCATGAATAGTATCACAGATTAGTTACTTTTCTATTAAATAAATGTAACAATTATCCTTCTGATACCGGAGCAAGCATTCCACCGACCATTCCAGCTACTGCACACACAATTCCACCACTAAATATCCAAGAATTTCCAGCAAGTGTTGTATTACCGGCAACAAGACCGATCAACAGCAAAATTCCAAAATAAACAGCTCCAACCAAGCATCCCCATAACAATTTGCGGCTTCCCGTTTTTTTACCCAGAAGAAATCCTCCTCCAAAGCAGCTCAGTACGTATACAAGAATAACCGCCATGCTGATACTCTTTGCCGTTACACCTGTTTTCCAGATGATGACCGACCCAATACCAAGCAGAATGACAGAAAACACATACATAAGCCCCAACACAACACAAAATGAAATGACATTTTTTTTCAAAAAAAACAGCCTCCTTCACACGAATCTTACATACTATATTTTATGTATGCTTCTTTTGCCTGATTATGCTATACTGATACCGTAAATATACAATAAATACACTCTTACTTCACACATCCATAATAAATGTGATATTTGAGTGTTCAAAACAAGAAAGGGTAGATACTTATGGGAACCGTTGATTTACATACACATTCTACATTTTCCGACGGGACATGTTCCCCGTCAGAGCTTGTTAATAAGGCTGTTTCCTGCGGTTTGCAGGCAATCGCTCTGACAGATCATGATACAGTGGAGGGTATTCCGGATTTTTTAGAAGCCGCTAAAGATATGGCGATCGAGGCCATCCCGGGGACTGAATTGTCTGTCGGTTTTCGTGACCGCGATATTCACATCGTGGGATTATTTATTGATCATACGCATGAAGGATTTCAGAAAATGTCACAGATCATGATCAAACGTCGAGACGCTCGTAACGAAGAAATGGCTGCACGCTTTCGGCGGGATAACATTCCGATCACAATGGAAGAATTGACAAATGGAAATCCAGATGCTGTTGTCACAAGAGCACACTTTGCACGTCTATTGATCAAGTATGGCGTTGTGAAGAATACCGCTGAAGCTTTTGATGGTTACCTTGACCCCTCAGCACCTTATTATGTACCACGCGAATATATTAGCAGAGAAGAGGGGATCAAAACAATCTTAGCCGCCGGTGGCGTGCCAATACTGGCGCATCCACTTCTCTATCATCTTTCCGAAAAGGAACTTTGCAGCCTGCTCACCGAATTAAAGGAATATGGTCTGTTAGGTGTAGAGGTTAAATATTCCACTTATAGCAAACAAGATGAATATTTCATCCGAAATATTGCCAAAAAATTTGACCTGCTTCCCAGTGGCGGTTCTGATTTCCATGGAACAAATAAGCCACACATTTCCCTTGGTTCCGGCATGGGACACCTTGCTGTACCTTACGAATATCTGCAGCAAATGAAAGAATATGCTGCGCGCTCATAAAGTCAACGATCAGCGCAGCAAAATAATATCCCAAAAACAGCCTCTGAAGTATTACATAATACCTTCAGAGGCTGTTTTTCTTGTCATATTCTGTTGCATCTACACAATCTTTGCATGTAAACTTCCCATACTTCAAATCCTTCCGGTATGAGAAGCCTTAGTAAGATCTTAATCCTCAGTCTGTTTGTCAATCTCAACAATGTTATCCTTTTTCATTGGAATACGGCAGTTTTTGTTGCTGCCAAACTCAACGATAACAATCTCATCCTTGATGTCAATTACAACGCCAAAAAAACCACTTGTCGTCAGAATGCTGTCTCCAACTTCTAACGTACTGAGTAAGGTCTCATGCTCTTTCTTCTGTTTGCTCTGTGGACGGATTGCAAAGAACCAAAAGATACCAATGATAACGGCATAAAGAATTACCATTGTCATGATACTTCCTCCTGCATTCTGTGATCCTGCCTGTCCTGCTAATACTGCTAAATTCATTTTGTTTCCTCCTGTAATTGTTCTAATTTTTGCTTTTTATATTGTGCGTAACACCCTTTTTCAATGGCATCACGTATTTCTTCCATCATTGTGTTATAAAAATACAAATTATGCGTTACCATAAGACGAAGTCCAAGCATTTCCTTTGCCTTAAGCAGATGGCGGATATACGCTCTGCTATAGTGCTTGCATACCGGACAATCGCATGTTTCATCCAATGGTCTGTCATCTAATTCATATTTGGCATTTAACAGATTCATCTTTCCATGATTTGTGTATGCATGTCCATGACGACCGTTACGCGCCGGATACACACAATCAAAAAAGTCAACGCCACGCTCTACTGCCTCTAAAATATTAGCAGGAGTCCCGACACCCATCAAATATGTCGGTTTATTTTCCGGAAGATATGGTACCGTCTCATCCAAGATGCGATACATCTCTTCGTGCGATTCTCCGACTGCTAATCCACCTAATGCGTAGCCATCCAGATCCATCTCCGAAATACGTTTTGCATGTTCAATACGAATATCCTGAAATGTTCCACCTTGGTTAATACCAAATAACATCTGATTCGGATTGATCGTATCCGGCAAAGCATTCAACCTTGCCATCTCTTTCTTGCAGCGTTCCAGCCAGCGTGTTGTGCGATCCACAGAATCCTGCATATACTTTCTTGTTGCCGGATGTGGCGGGCACTCATCAAATGCCATGGCTATCGTTGACGCTATATTAGACTGAATCTGCATACTCTCTTCCGGGCCCATAAATATCTTGTGTCCATCAATATGTGAATTGAAATACACGCCTTCTTCTTTGATCTTACGCAATCCCGCCAAAGAAAACACCTGAAATCCACCGGAATCTGTCAAGATCGGCTTATCCCATGCCACAAAATGATGCAATCCTCCCAGTTGGCGAATAATCTTATCGCCAGGGCGAACATGCAGATGATATGTGTTACACAGCATCACTTGTGTCTTAAGATGCTGCATATCTGTAGTCGCAACTGCACCTTTCATCGCACCAACCGTTCCAACATTCATAAAAACAGGTGTCTGTATTGTTCCATGCACTGTCTCAAGCTGTGCACGTTTTGCTCTTCCATCTTTTGCTAATATCTTATACATCGTACTAATTTCTATCCTTTAACTAAATATTGCCTGCTAAAAATCTCCTCGAATCAACTTTAAAGCAATCACGATCAATGCAATCGGCACTAAGATCACCAACGCAAAGCGGAGCAAAAAAACTAGCAATATCATAAAAACTACAATTCCTGCACCTATGATAAGATAACGAAATAGTTTCGAAATACCATTCTCCGTCTCATGCCCATAAGTTTCTCCATAAGTCTGGCTGTATTCACTGCGCGCCTGATCCATATATTGATTTGCATCAGATCCTTTAGATGCCATATATGCATCGATCAGGGACTTTGCAATAAGACGGGGATCTCCCAGCTCTTCACAAACCTCTTTGTCACTGTGTTCGCTCTGTGCAAAATAATCCCGATAATACCGAAGATTAGCTTCCACATCCTCTTTCGGCATATTTCCTTCCAAACTCTCACGTAATATAGACAAAAATTCTGCTCGATTCACACTAATCCTCATTTCTACTCTACATGAATCTGTATCGTGTTATAGTGTCACTGCTTTTCTAAAAATACACCGGCACTTTACTCCGTATAGTGGAAAACAGGAAACAATTCTGTCTCTTGTGCCACAAAATTGTTTCCTGCTTCTATGCTATACAATACCTCTTCACGTACAATTACGACAGTATCATTACTCAGCCTTACCTACAGATCCGAACAATTCCATCTTCTCTTTAACGGTAGCCTTGATTGCCTCAGCACCCGGTGCAAGAAGCTTACGAGGATCAAATCCTTTACCCTGAAGGTCTTTACCCTCTTCGATATATTTACGAGTAGCTTCCTGGAATGCCAACTGGCACTCTGTATTTACATTAATCTTAGCAACACCCAAAGAGATTGCTTTCTTGATCATGTCTGCCGGAATACCTGTACCACCGTGCAATACTAATGGCATATCTCCTGTCTTGGCCTGGATCGCATCCAATGTCTCGAAACTTAATCCTGCCCAGTTTTCCGGATATTTACCATGGATATTACCGATACCTGCTGCAAGCATTGTAACACCAAGATCCGCAATCGCCTTGCACTCATCTGGATCTGCACACTCACCTGCACCTATAACACCATCTTCTTCACCACCGATAGAACCTACCTCGGCTTCCAAAGAAAGACCTAAGATACCACATGCATTAACAAGCTCTGTTGTCTTAGCGATGTTCTCCTCGATCGGAAGACTAGATCCGTCAAACATGATGGATGAGAATCCTGCATTAATACATGCCTTTGCTCCTTCATATGAACCATGATCCAAATGAAGTGCTACAGGAACAGTGATTCCAAGCTCTTCAATCATACCATTTACCATACCAACAATTGTCTTGTAACCGCACATATACTTTCCTGCGCCCTCAGACACACCTAAAATAACAGGGGACTTTAATTCCTGTGCTGTCAAAAGAATAGACTTTGTCCACTCCAGATTGTTGATGTTGAACTGACCTACTGCATACTTGCCAGCTTTTGCTTTGGTAAGCATCTCTTTTGCTGATACTAACATAACTTTTCCCTCCATCTTTTGATTCTCTTCCACTGTGGAAGAATAGATTTCTGCAAACCTGCATTTTATGCCACTTTGCAGAGTTAGTTTTCAAAAACCATGCCTATTATACCCTATTTCCCTAAAAAAAGAAATAAAAAATGTATAAATTTTTCATTTCCTTTGCTATTTCAAAGGATTCCAATGTTTTTTGCCTAAAATAATGCCTTGATCTCATCCATCCGGTTCATTGCCATATCATACCCCATTTGGTATGAACGACGCAGTACATCCGTATCTTTTTCAAAGCTGTTAAGCGGTTCTGACGGGCGGATCAATACGGCATTGCCTTCCTCCTGCATCTTTTCACATATTTGTACCGATTCATTATATGTCTTGTAGCGATGCAATAAATTATCTGCGATTGCCGGATATCGTCTGCGCAGCACTCCCGCTGCGAAGCGATCCGATCTGCCACACGCTTTACGATAACCTTCCGGTCTGGTTAAAACGATCAAAGCTTTGTGATGTCCGTCTCTCTGTAGTCGACGGATCGGCACGGGATCAGATACACCGCCATCATAATATGCTCCCCCTCCAATATGCACCGCTTGGAAATACACCGGCAGCGCACAACTGGCACAAAACACATCAAATCGATCATCTACGTCTTCTTTATGAAAATAATGTGGTTTGCCGGTATTGGCATCCGTTGTTACCACAACATAATCTCCGGCATAATTCTGAAAGGTATCCATATCAAATGGGAACAAAACATTGGGCATTTTTCGAAAAACAAAATCCACGCCAAACAAACTATGCTCTTTCTTAAAATAATTTCGCAATCCCATATAACGTTTATCATTACGATACCGCAGCAGCATATTCAGATTGCGTTCCTTCTGTCGCGAAATATAACTGGCGGAATCTGCAGCTCCCGCCGACACGCCAATGCAATACGGAAACATTACATCCTGGTCCAATAATGCGTCCATCACTCCACAGCTAAAAATTGCTCGAAATGAGCCACCTTCAAATAACACTCCGGGCATAATTTTGCCTCCCTTTCTATCACAGTCAGATCAATGTTCTAATTCATCCAAAGTCTTATAATACTCCGGCAAAAACGCCTCACAGAACACCGTCACCTCCGGCATATTCATTTGCTGCAGGGATTCGTAAGTTGCCTGCTTCGCACTGCGAAACTCCTGATTACCGGTCTTTTCTTCCTCTATGCATTTGATCAACGCTGATAATTTATCGGCAGCTTTCACATAACGATACTCTTCCGGCGTAATCTGTTCCGGCAGGAAATACGACTCATATTCCGCTCTCAGATCTTCCGGCAGCATTTCCAGCAAACGTTGTGCTGCTGAATCTTCAATCGCCTTGTATGCTTCTTTAAGTTCATCATTGGCATACTTAACCGGAGTCGGCATATCTCCGGTAATGATCTCCGTACAATCATGATACATTCCTAACATTGCAAGACGTTCCGGCGAAAGATCCTTTCCAAACCGTTTCCGGCCGATAATCCCTAAACCATGTGCAAGCATAGCAACTTCCAGCGAATGCTCGCATATATTCTCCGACACCGAATTGCGCATCAATGCCCAACGCTCTATATATTTCATTCGTGCCATCATTGCAAAAAAACCTTTGTGATCATTCATAACCCATCCTCATTTCTGTTTATCAAGCATCTTTTTAATATATACTCCGGTATACGAATTCGGATTATCCGCTACTTTCTCCGGCGTCCCCGTAGCAATGACGGTTCCACCTTTGTCGCCACCTTCCGGTCCCAGATCAATAATATAATCCGCTGTCTTGATCACGTCAAGATTGTGTTCGATCACGATCACCGTATTGCCACTTTCTGCCAGCCGATGCAAAATGCTGATCAAGCGATCCACATCCGCAAAATGTAGTCCTGTCGTCGGCTCATCCAAAATGTAAACTGTTTTACCGGTACTGCGCCGGCTAAGTTCCGTTGCAAGCTTTATTCGCTGTGCTTCTCCACCGGATAGCGTTGTCGAAGGCTGGCCAAGTTTGACATAAGATAAACCGACATCATGCAGTGTCTCTATCTTGCGACGGATAGATGGTATCGCCTCGAAAAATGGAAGTGCCTCATCCACTGTCATATCAAGCACATCAAAAATGCTCTTACCTTTATACTTGACATCCAGCGTCTCACGGTTGTATCGTTTGCCTTCACATACCTCACATGGAACATAAATATCCGGCAAGAAATTCATCTCTATCTTAACAATTCCATCGCCGCCACATGCCTCACATCGTCCGCCTTTCACATTAAAGCTGAAACGACCTTTCTTGTAACCCTTTGCCTTAGCATCCGGCGTGGAGGCGAAAAGATCACGGATCATGTCAAACACCCCAGTATACGTTGCCGGATTTGAACGTGGTGTCCGACCGATCGGCGACTGATCAATATCAATTACCTTGTCCAATTGCTCCAGTCCTTTGATCGACTTATGCTTGCCGGGGATGCATCTCGCACGATTAAGCTGCTTTGCCAGGCTCTTATATAATACTTCATTGACCAACGAACTCTTACCGGAACCTGATACGCCTGTCACACAGGTCATCACTCCAACCGGAAACTTCACGTTGACATTTTTGAGATTATTCTCCGCTGCGCCCCGCACCTCAACCCAGCCTGCCGGCTTGCGGCGTTTTGATGGAATTGCGATCTGCTTTCGACCACTAAGATATGCTCCCGTCAAAGAGTCTTCGTTCTGCATGATCTCCTGTGCTGTTCCCTGTGCCACAACTTCACCGCCAAACGCTCCCGCTCCGGGGCCAATATCAACAATATGATCTGCTGCCAGCATTGTGTCCTCATCATGCTCGACCACGATCAATGTATTACCCAGATCACGTAATTTTAATAAAGTTTTTAAGAGTTTGTCATTATCTCTTTGATGAAGTCCTATACTTGGTTCATCCAAAATATAAGCTACTCCGACCAAGCCGGAACCAATCTGTGTTGCCAAACGGATACGCTGCGCCTCACCTCCGGACAACGTACCCGCATTGCGGGCCAAACTCAGATAATCCAATCCGACATCCATCAAAAAGCCAACTCGTGCATGTATTTCTCGAAGCACCAGCTCCCCTATCGTCTGCTGTCTCTTCGTTAATGTCAGGGACTGCATAAACTGCTGCAGATCACGGATTGACATTTCTGTCATCTCTGCAATATTTTTATCTCCTACCGTCACAGCCAGCGAAGACTCTTTCAATCGCTTGCCATGACATGTCTCACAAGGAGTGATCCGCATAAAGCTCTCATATTCCCGACGTGTCGTCTCGGAATGAGTCTCTCGATACCGTCTTTGCACATTTTTGATCACGCCCTCAAATGCTACATCATATACTCCGATCCCCCGTTGACCGCGATAATGCACCTGTACCACTCTGCCATCCGTGCCATGCATGATCATATGACGAATCTCCGGCGACAGCTCACCATATGGTGTATTCAGATCAAAATCATACGACTTTGCCAATGCTTCCAGCGTACATCTTGTATAACTTCCCGGATCCTTAGAAGACTGCCAGCCGATCACCACGATTGCCCCATCTGCCAGGCTTACCGATGGATCCGGCACAAACAATTCCTCCGCAAACTCCATCTTATAGCCAATACCGGCACAGGTTTCACATGCACCAAACGGGTTGTTGAACGAAAAACTGCGCGGTTCAATCTCTTCTATACTGATACCACAGTCTGCACAGGAAAAGCTCTGACTGAAATTAATCTGACGATCCCCGGGAATATCTACGATCAAGAGTCCATCCGACAGGCGCATAACACTCTCGATCGAGTCAGCCAGACGCTTTTCAATCCCCTCGCGAACGACAAGACGATCTACTAAAATTTCAATATTGTGCTTTTTATTCTTCTCTAATTTGATCTCTTCGGAAAGATCATAAATATGTCCATCCACAACAACGCGCACATAACCGCTCTTTTTGGCTGAAGCAAATACTTTTGCATGTTCACCTTTGCGTCCACGCACAACAGGCGCAAGAAGCTGCAGCCTCGTTCCCTGCGGATATGTCATGATCTCATCCACGATCTGGTCGACCGTCTGACGCTTGATCTCCTGGCCACACTTTGGACAGTGCGGAATACCAATACGTGCATAAAGCAGGCGAAAATAATCATATATTTCTGTCACGGTTCCAACCGTAGAACGCGGATTGCGATTGGTCGACTTCTGGTCGATCGAAATTGCCGGCGACAGTCCTTCTATGCTTTCTACATTCGGTTTTTCCATCCGACCCAAGAACATTCTGGCATATGAAGATAACGACTCCATATAACGTCTCTGCCCTTCCGCATAGATCGTATCAAAAGCCAGCGATGATTTGCCGGATCCGCTAAGCCCGGTCAAAACAACAAACTCATCGCGTGGTATATCAATATCAATCCCTTTGAGATTATGTTCTCTGGCTCCTCGTATTTTTATATATTTGGTCAATTCATCATGTTTACCCATAGGTTATCTCCATTTCTGTAATACTTGCCCACTGTGATTGTAAAGTATAACACAATCCGCTCCCTAAAACAAGTACATATGTTCGATATCATATCAAGGCTCATCTATATTGTGCACCAGACGCATAAAATTATTCACAGTTATAACGGAAATACTGGTTTTTGTTGCTTTTTCCCTTGAGATAGCATTTTATTTGTAATATAATAACAGTAATAATGTACAACTAGCGATAGCAAGAGGAGGTACACGTAGTTTTGCAAGAAAATACTACAAAAATCATTGGGGTTTGCGTGGCTGATATTAGTACTGATTATAATGATCGTTTCTTTGAGGCATTTAAGAGGCTCGCTCATGAGTTTCACTTCAAAGTCCTCTTTTTCAGTGCATTCAGCCCGCTATATTGGGATCAGAAACATGACATCGGTGAGGGAAACATTTACCAATTGATCGATACCGATGTATTAGACGGACTGATCATGTTGACGATCACGATCAAAAATGAGCTCGTTCGTGAATCCATTATCGAACATGCCAAAAAGCGAGATATTCCGGTAATATCCATTGAGTATCCGTTGGAGGGAAGCCTAAGCATTATTTACGAATATAAATCCACGATACGTAAGCTGCTATCCCATCTGATCGATGACCATGGATACCGTCGCATTAATTTTATTGCCGGACAGAAAGATAACCTTTTCTCCGAGGAACGTTTACAAGTATATCGTGATGTACTTACCGAACATCAGATTCCGGTCGAGGAAGCACGGATCGGCTACGGCGATTTTTGGTATGGTCCAACACACACTGTCGTCCAATCCTTTATCGACAGTGATCTTCCAATGCCGGAAGCAATCGTCTGTGCCAACGACAGTATGGCGATCGCTGCCATACAATATTTGACCGATCATGGATACAATGTTCCCGAAGACGTTGCTGTCACCGGTTTTGATGGAATTGAGGAAGCTCTGGATTTTTATCCACCGATCACAACGGTTCGTTACGATATTGATGCAACGATTTCCAGAACATTTCGTATTATGAGAAATTTGTTACAGGGCAAGGAAATTGATGAACCTTTAGAGATTGTTTCGGAGATTGTCTATGGTTCCTCTTGTGGCTGCCAAAGCAACAAGCAGAATTCCATGACAAAATATAATAACAGAACGCACAAACTGCATTCTCGGTTAAATGATCACCGTCATTTCAGCGAGACCCAGATCTACATGGCTGCCGATCTTACCGATAACGATTCTTTCTTTGGTGTATTTAACAACCTGATGCAGTACGCTGATGAGTTCCGCAGCAATAAGTTTTGGCTTTGTATCGTTGACGACTTTTTGGTTGAGCAGGAAGAGTTATCCGATATTATCGACAAAGCAAATTTTCATCGAAGCGGTTACTCCGACAAGATGAATATCATGTTGTCTCGCATTAACGGCGAATGGCAGGGGCTGATCGATTTTAATACTTCTGCATTACTGCCAAACCTATCCACAATATTGAAAGACGAGGACGCATTAATGTTTTGTCCGCTCCATGTATTGGATATGACGATTGGTTACGTTGTGTTGGCTTATGACAGCGAAATGATGAATATGGAATATCTGTATCAATTTTTAATGAACATAAGCAACGCCTTAGAAAATACAAAAACACATCAACGCCAACAAAACATTATCTCCTCATTGGAGAACAAATATATCCACGATCCAATGACCGGCTTATTTAATCGCCGTGGTTTCTACCAACGCGTACAGCCGCTATTTGAACAATGCGCAAAGACCAATACACCTTTCGTTCTTGTATCCGCTGACCTAAACGGTCTCAAAACCATAAACGATACATACGGACACGCCGATGGTGATATTGCGATTTCTACGGTAGGGCAGGCGTTAGCACAGGAATCTTCGGCAAATGCTACATGCGCTCGTTTTGGCGGCGATGAATTTGTAGCCGCTTGGGCTTGTAACTCATCTTCTAGTGAAGAAGAAGCTGCTTTCCGTAAACGCATACAAAACTATTTGGATGAATTTAATGCCTCATCCGGCAAACCGTATACGATCAGCAGCAGTCTCGGCATTGTCGTGGCAGTCCCATCGGAGGACATCACATTGGATGAATTTATTAAAGTCACGGATGAAAAAATGTACGAAGAGAAAGTAAAATATCATCAAACGCACAAACGTTAAAATGCATGAATAATTTCATTAATGGAAAGCCTATAAGTGCTTTCCATTAATTGTTTAGGAGGATTTCCAAAATGATAAAAGTATATGATTATTATCAAGAAGAAAATAAAGCTTTGGAAGAACGTTTTACATTGGCAAGTGAGCGTATTTACGAGATTCAAAACGAAGCAGAACTGTGTGCTCCATATGCATCGTATGTCACAATGGTTGCATCCTTTCTATCCGAAATCACGGACACATGGAATTGTGTTGCCACCGGCAGCGTATATCATATGCCATTAGAACAATTACAGCAGTTAAACCACTCTTTATATGCTGATATTCTTCCGGAACATTACGCAGAGAGTTACGCGAATCCTGACTATGCCTGCAACGTATTTGGTCTGGAAATGGGACAGCTTCTATGTGCGCTATATGCGGAAATGCGAGGCTGTATCGCTTATGTATTTGAGCAGCATTTGCAGTACGTGACAATGGCGATGGAATTATTTTTGGAAGTATACTCTATCTTAGAACAGGAGGACCCCTCCGCAGAAGAAATTCGTCATGCACTATATTATTACTGCTTTGATTACGCAGATATTACCATTGCAGACCGTACCCGTTCGCTGTTAGATCCACGCATGGCATTTGCCAAAAATATTATAATGCAGGCAGACTTAACCGATCTGCGCTATCTATATTATTTTGGGGAATATATTTCCGAAAATGAACTGGAAACCGCCCGTCACTTAAACACACTTTCTCAAGCAAAAATTCAGGCAATGGCGGCCACATATACAGAGGGATTCCGCAAAGGATTTGAATTATATAACATTGATCTGTCCGCAAAGAAAACCGTCAATATCCGTTTCAGCTTAGGATTCGAACAGATCGTTCGCGCCGCCATCCGGCAATTTGCGCAAATGGATCTTGATTGCTGTATTTATCGTGCCGGCGTCAGCATGACGACACGCTCGGCCAGAGGTCGCATCGGATACTTCGGTGCCTCAGCCAACAAACAATATGACTACGATCACCGTATGGATAATGCGCTGATCTTTGACAAGGCATATGCAGACCGCTGTCTCACAGAGCAGCGCAGCGCCTATCAGGATATGAAAGATCTCGCAGCCACCTATGCCGGTCCTGCCGTGATCGAGACATTTGGAGAACATCCTTTTATCCCTGAAAACAAATCAACAACTCCAAAGGACAGCGACAAACAGCGCAGCAAACGACTTGACTATCAAGCCGCTTCCACTGAATTAACCAATGAATTTATTCCGGGAGATCAAGTCAGTTTTACGATCATCGCATTTCCTGTCCCAGAAATCGGACAGAACTTCACTGATATTTTTGATGCCACGATCCGCGTGAACACACTGGATCAGGAACGTTATGAACAGATTCAGACAACGATCATTGAAGCATTAGATTCGGGAGAAAGCGTTACAGTTACCGGTCGCAACGGCAACCATACCAACATTACCGTAGCATTAACACCAATGACAGATCCGGCACGACAAACCCGTTTTGAAAACTGCTTGGCAGATGTCAATATACCACTTGGTGAAGTGTTTACCTCTCCTAAGCTAAAAGGGACCAATGGTATTCTTCACGTGACCAAAAGCTTTCTAAATGGTCTGAAATATGAAAATATCTGTCTTACATTCCAAGATGGAGTCGTTACCGATTATGAATGCAGCAATTATGATTCAGAAAAACAGAACAAAAAATATATTTTTGAAAATCTGTTATTCCAACACAAAACACTTCCTATGGGAGAATTTGCTATCGGAACCAACACGACCGCTTATGCCATGGGACAGCAGTTTGGTATTTCCCATCTGCTGCCGATCCTCATTGAAGAAAAGACCGGACCACATTTTGCAATTGGTGATACTTGCTTCTCTCACGAAGAGGAACTACGCACTTACAACCCGGACGGAAAGGAAATGATCGCCAAAGAAAACGACTATTCCCTACTACGTCACACCGACAGCCGACATGCTTATTTCGGATGCCACACAGATATTACGATCCCATATCATGAACTGGGCGACATTATCGTCAATGGCAGAGACGGTCGTGAAATACCCATTATAAAAGAAGGACGATTTGTACTTCCTGGAACAGAGGCTCTTAATGAGCCTTTGCGTTAGCCTTACACACATCAGCCAGACAGCACCGTTCACAATGCGGTGTTGTTCTCGCTGTGCAGACATCTCGTCCATGACAGACAAATCTATGACAAAGGGCACTTCCCTCCTCTGGTGGAATGATCTTCCACAATGCCATTTCAACTTTCTTTGGATCTTTGATCCCATCCACCAATCCAATTCGATTTACCAATCGAATACAATGTGTATCGGTGACGATAGCCGGCTTGCCAAACACATCTCCCATGATCAGATTTGCACTTTTGCGGCCCACACCGGGCAGACGCAGTAGGGCATCAAAATCCTCTGGAACTTTGCTTTCATACTCATCTCGAAGCATCTTCATACAAGCGTTAATATCTCTTGCCTTACTCTTACCCAAGCCACAGGGACGCACAATTTCCTCAATCTCCTCAGCCGTTGCCGCTGCTAACGCATCAATATCCGGATACTTTTCATATAATTTAGGAACGATCTGATTGACCCTCGCATCCGTACACTGTGCCGCTAACCGCACGCTGACTAACAATTTCCATGCCTCTTCATATTCCAAGGTACAGTCTGCATCCGGATAGGCTTCCCGCAATCGTTCTATTACTATTAAGGCTCTCTGTTTCTTTGTCATGTTATCCTTTTCCTTTCTCTTGTCGTATCGACTTCCATTGCTCATTGGTGATCTCATGCTCGCTATACCGTGCCTCCTCATAAAGGCCGGTAAGTGCTGTTAACGACATTGTTCCGGCATCCTCCGCCTTATGTGCTAACTGTCTGGCAGTATCTGTACTTCGCACTTTATCCTGTAGGCTGTTCACGATCCGTCTGCGAAACAAATGCCGCACTTTCTCACGATTAGTACGAAAAACTTTTCGTTTTAGTTTTGTCCAAAAAGAATCTTCCTCTTCCACTTCTACAATCTCATCCGGTATCATAAGCTTTGGTGACTGCGCTGCGGTTATTTTCTCCTGTCGGCGAAATAACTTAAGGAACAATTCTTTTGCCGCAAAACCAAGCAGAATAATAAATGGCAGTGCACCTAACAACAATACGATCGGATGATCAAACTGCGACAGATCCGTCACTGCAGGAGCCGCTGTCTCCGTAATCTCTTCCGCCTGATCTGCCACATTCTCCGGTGATACCTTCCACAAGCTTGCGATAAAATGTACTAGAGCAACGATCATCTGTACTACTTTTCGGACAGCATATTGTACATATCTGCCAAAGGGTATTCCCATTTTAACATCCCTCAAGGCAATTGCAAATAGTACACCTAACAAAAATACGCCAAGCACCCTCACGACCATTTTCGAACTGCCGTCAAATATCATATGCTTAGTACTATCCGAAGCATCGCTTTGTTCTCTCAGGTAATCATTGAGCCGCTCCAAATAGCCACACCACATATGGAGTATCAACAGGACGGCTCCCAAAATCACTGCCAAAAGTCGAAAACGTGAATTCTCTAAGAATGTTCCCAACAAAAATATAAATACAACTTCTACCGCCAAATACCATTTCCCGGTATAACTGAAATGCTCTCTGTGTATCCGCCACCATTTGATCGAAACAGCCATATTCCATAAAACGATCGACATATAAAGGACAGTGATATCTTTTGCCATCTGCGCCGATCTGCCAAGCAATCCATAAAGGAAGATAATTTCTAACAAGTGTCCCATTATAAGGACAATAGCACCGGTATATTCCTGATACTTTGCTCCATTTGTTCGGGTGTCCACATTTCTTTGCACCAAGAGTTCTATTCTTTGCAAAGCATACGTAAATCCATACAAAAACGGCACTGCAAGCATCCCCAGTATATCCTCCGTCGCTGTCCGCTTCGTATACAATAACACAGCCATATATATTCCGCACCAACCAATCATTTCCATGAGCAACACAAAAAAATCTTCCAGATAACGGTATCTTTGCTCTGGTGATCTCCACAGCTTTTGCAATTTTGTCGTTTTAAGATCATTTTGCTCCGTAAAGCGGTCCATATCCGTCATACGCTCTCATACCTCCACACAAAATTGTATATCTATCCGCTAGTTTCTTTCTAACATCTTGCACCAAATCCTCACCTATATCATATATTCCACGCTAGTGCACCCGCCGGTATCTGTACCTCCTCGCCCGCTATTTGCGGTACGATCAGCAATACTTCCGCTGCTTTGCTTTGTAGTAATGTAACCGCTTCCAAAATGTCCCTGACAGGTCTTGTCGTGATACATACATATTGCCTGCTCTGTCTGCAGTTCGGTGTGATCTGCCTGATCATCCGCGCAAAATCTGCACTGTCTTTCGCAAGATCAATACCTGCCAACCTGCGGTTTAATGCTGTGATCGCTGCGATTCCCTGGCATTGTTCCAACACGATCTCCTCGTCGGTATCTTCCCTGCCATTGGTACGAAAGCTGACTCTCGCTCCTTTGCGCAAATAATAGTCTGCTAACGTTGAGGCTGCAGAGATCGCCGCCTCCTGCATTTCCTGCCGATAAAAAACAGAATCCGTCTCCACATCTGACAACAGGCAGACATCTCGCGAATAGGTTGACTCAAAACTATTCACTAACAGCTCACCATACTTTGCAGATGCTTTCCAATTAATATGTTTCATCGGATCATACGGCTGATACGGTCTGATTCCCCGAAAATAAAACGGATCTTCCTGATAACTCCGACGTTCCACAATCTCCCCCAATACCTGTTTATTGTGGTTCAATAACTGCTTCATGGATAACTGTCTTGGATATACATAGATCATCGTGTTTTCCGGCAAGACGGCCACATATTTTTTGCTCATAAAAAAATCCTGTGCAGCTATTTGAATCTGCCCTATCGAATATTTTCCGCGACATTGTGGTCGAAACGGCAGCGTACGGGTGATCTGCTTTCGTCCACCTACCATAAATACTTCACTTCGATAGTAATGATCGGTAACGACCGCCTCCGTCTCATCTTGAAACTGCAAACTTTTGTCGGCCTGAAATTTGACTTGTAGTGCAGGCAATGGCATCCTCTTTTTATTTTGAATAATCTGCTTTAAAGTACAGAGTTCTCCCGGATAAACCCCCTGCTCTCCAAACGCCAGCGATACGTGCAGCTTTCGCTTCCAATTTTTATCAAACAATTTTCTCTGTCCAAAAAACAGGACAAATGCAAGAAAAACTGCGATCAGTAATGTCACCTGTGCACCCCTCCTTCCCGTAAAATCATCCTTCCACAATTCTGTATTCTGTGGCTTCTATCTCTGTCTGATAGCTCTATGTCACTATACTTCGCTCTGTGGCTTCCAATATTCTGTTGGCACCTCTACCTGCTCTAATATGCTTTGCAATATCGTTTCTTTCTGCTCCGCACGATACGCAACGATTCTATGACCTAAAACAGGTACACATAACTTTTTCACATCATCCGGTGTCACAAAATCTCTCGCTTCGATTGCTGCATATGCCTGACAGCATCTCAAATATGCCAATGTTCCGCGAGGGTTCACACCCAATGCTATATCGGAATGCTTTCTCGTTGCCTCGACAATATGGGCAATATAACGTCTGACACTTTCATCGACATAAATATGCCGGCAGCCCTCTTGTGCCTGCACAATTTCTGCCGCTGTACATACCGGCTCCAATCGTTCTAACGGGCTATCCTGTATAAAACGATCCATAATATCCAGTTCTTCCATCACAGTCGGAAAGCCCATTTTAAGCTGCATACAGAAACGATCCAACTGTGCCTCCGGCAGTGGATATGTACCCGCCGTTTCAATTGGATTCTGTGTAGCGATCAAAAAAAACGGGCTTTCTAACACTCTTGTCTCGCCATCTACTGTTACCTGTTTTTCTTCCATACATTCCAACAAACTCGACTGCGTTCTCGGTGTTGCACGGTTAATTTCATCTGCCAGCAGCACATTACAAAAGACCGGCCCCGGCACAAATACAAACTGTTCCTCCTTTTGATGATACACATTCTGCCCGGTCAGATCTAGCGGGAGAAGATCCGGCGTAAATTGAATCCGCCCAAACTCCGCATTGATCGATCTTGCTAATGACTTTGCTAACATTGTTTTGCCGGTACCCGGCGTATCCTCCAACAAAATATGTCCCCCTGCGAACAGCCCTGCTATCACCAATTTGATCACATCCTGCTTTCCAATGATCACGCGGCCCATATTTTCCCGAATAGCTCCGGCACACTCTGCAATCTTATCAAATGTCCACACATTTCCATTTTCCATCATAAACATACATTCCTTTCCCATCAAAGAAGAGCAAAACCAGCATGTTACCTTTCGTCACACTCCCCAACCGCAATTTCCAATTCCCCTCTCAATCTTCGCAGACCAACCGTTACCGTCATCCCACATATTGCTTATTATGTCAAAGAATACTAAGAATTTTGCAGCCACAACATAGCGGTTTCTGCCGACAGGGAACTATAGTAATTGCCTTGCCGCATTTACGTTTTTGGTGATTTCTAGATTTTGTTGTCTCTGATGATTGATTTACATGCCCTTCGGAAACTCGAAGTCCCGGAAGCAAGGTAATCCTCATTTTTGAAAGGGACTTTGCGCTCGTCGTTACTTATGTCTCGTACTTCAGAGACATTAAGTAACGTGACGTAGCGCATCGTAGCGAAAGCGTCCCGTCCAAAAATGGATGATACCTTGCTAAACCGGGACATCTCAGACAATCCTTCGGGCATGTATTCATCAGAGACTTAACAAAATAAGAAATCACCCAAAAACTCTGCGTTCTGCAGCAATTATCTTAGTTCGCTGCCGGCAGAACAAGTCAGTCTACTGGCTGCAAAATAGTTTATTTGTTGCTGACATAATAAGCAATATGTGGCTTGTCCATCATTTTGGTCTGCGAAGATTTCGTTTAATAAAAATGCAGCAGAAAAGAACCAGTCTCCCCTGCTGCAAATAAACTTATTCTGTTTTTAGGCCCGTTTCAAAGGTCCAGCTCCATTTGCCAAAGCTTCTGGTAAATGGATTGACGCCTCGTATATCATTATCGAGCAAGATTCCACTATTGGTTGAATGGATTCGCCAGTATTTACTTTTGGAATACGCCCGTATGATTGTTCTTCCACGGTAAGTATATTTGTTTTTACTTACTTTTTTGATGGCTCCTTTTTTCACATATCCCTTTTTTTCAAGAAAATTTTTTACCTTCTTTGCGGAAGAAAACTTTCCATAGTATAAAGCGATATGGGTTGGATTGCCATTTTTGCCATATAACATAACATCCCCAAATTCCAAAGTACTGACAGCCGAATGATTCTGTGTATTACGACCGATCGCACCCTTTGAGCGTGTCTTGTTCCATAAAATTCTGCCGGCCATTGTCTTCTGTCCGGACAAATACGCCACTTTTGATCCCTTCACCCAATCTCTGGTCGTCAATGCCTTCACCTTATAACTTTTGAAAGGCAATGCCGTCTTCGCAGAAACAGATTTCATACGGCCAATCGCAGCACGTACATATCCACTGCAATCACAGCGTATTCCATCTACAACCGCGCCATAGCGTTTTCCTAAAAACCCTTTGGATAACACCTTGCGATAACGTTCCAACTTAATCGTGCCATATGCGTTTGGCTTGGCTGTCGTCGTTGGATGGAATGTCATCGTCGGCGTTTTGGTTACCTGTGCAGATGCCGGCGTCGATGTTGGAACCGCCGTCGGATCCATCTGAGGTATATTCGTCTGCTGTGCAGCCGGCACAGGTGTAACCTCAACCTGCGCCGCACGCACAAACTGTCCTGACGAAACAGCCTGTCCCCATATACTGCTGATCGTCATTGTTACTGCAAATGCTAAGCCCCATACAAATCCCCTCTTATGATCTGTTTTTGCTTGCATAACCTTCTCCTATTACTGCATCTTTGGAAGCTTAGCAAGACTTGCTGCAATCTCTTCATCCGTAGGGATGTAGTCTCCCATCTTACCATCATTAAACTTCTCGTATGCATACATATCAAAATATCCGGTACCGGTAAGACCAAACAAGATTGTCTTCTCCTCTCCGGTTTCTTTGCATTTCAGTGCCTCATCAATTGCAACACGGATCGCGTGACTGCTCTCCGGTGCCGGCAAAATACCTTCAACTTTGGCAAATTTCTCTGCAGCATCAAATACAGAGGTCTGCTCTACACTAACTGCTTCCATCAAACCATCATCATATAACTGTGAAAGTACAGAACTCATGCCATGGTAACGAAGGCCACCTGCATGGTTTGGCGAAGGCATAAAGCTGCTGCCAAGTGTGTACATTTTAGCTAACGGACAGATTGCTCCTGTATCACAGAAATCGTATGCGTATTTACCACGTGTGAGTGATGGACAAGATGCCGGTTCAACTGCGATAAAACGATAATCTTTCTCCCCGCGAAGTTTCTCGCCCATAAATGGTGAGATCAGTCCACCAAGATTCGATCCGCCACCTGCACATCCAATGATGATATCCGGTGTGACATCATATTTATCTAATGCAGCCTTTGTCTCCAAACCAATAATAGACTGATGCAGCAATACCTGTGCCAAAACGGATCCAAGTACATAACGATATCCATCCTGCGTTGTAGCAGCTTCTACTGCCTCAGATATCGCACATCCAAGGCTTCCGTTGGTATCCGGGAACTCTGCTAATATCTTACGTCCTACTTCGGTCGTATTGGATGGTGAAGGAGTTACCGATGCTCCATATGTACGCATAACCTCACGACGGAATGGCTTCTGCTCATAAGATACTTTTACCATATACACCTGACAATCCAAGCCTAAAAATGCACAAGCCATCGACAATGCAGTTCCCCACTGGCCTGCTCCTGTCTCTGTCGTAACACCCTTCAAGCCCTGATTCTTCGCATAATATGCCTGCGCGATTGCTGAATTTAACTTGTGACTTCCCGAAGTATTGTTACCCTCGAATTTATAATAGATCTTAGCCGGCGTCTGCAAAGCACGCTCTAAATGATACGCACGAACTAACGGTGCCGGACGGTACATTTTGTAAAACTGCAGGATCTCCTCTGGAATATCAAAATATGCCGTTGTATCGTCAAGCTCCTGCTTTGCCAGTTCTGTACAAAATACATGGCTAAGCTCTTCTAAAGTGACCGGCTTGCCTGTAGCCGGATTCAAAAGCGGTGCCGGCTTATTCTTCATGTCAGCGCGAACATTGTACCACTGCTTTGGCATCTCATCTTCGTTCAAATAAATCTTGTAAGGTATCTTCTTGTTATCCATGTTACTTAGTTCCTTTCTTCATACTTTTTCTGTCAAAATCACGATGGTTTATCTCCTATCCGGTTCTAAACCATCGTGACCTTAAATCGCTATCTTTGATTATACCACAAATATTGTTTAAGAACAATGCCCCGTAATGATCCACGGTGCCGGCTGCTGCTTAAAGGCATGATTGCTTCCGAGCCGTGATACAGCGATCTGTATCGTATCTACATCGCCAATGCCAAACTTCTCCAAAATCGCTGCCGCACCTGCTGCCACCTGAAAATCCAAGGTGTATATAACAACACGGATCTGTGGATTCAACTTTGTCAGGTATGCCAATTCTTTCTCCATGCTTGCAGATGCCACCATAAATACAAGCGACGGTACCGGACAGTCTTTCATACTCTCTTCATCCACCCGGTCAATGATCGTCACATTCTGCAGACCGAAATGATCTACATTGTCTTCCATCGTGTCTCGGTCCGCACCATTGTACTCAACTGCCACGACCGTTCCCTCTGCTGCGATCAACGCTGTCTCAATGGCAATGCTTTCTCCACCGATAACACAAACATCATCCTGCGTATCCACCATCATTTTATTCAAAATGACGGCACGGATCTCACTGCCGACATAATGGATCGAACCTTTGCGGAACATGTCGTTCCCCATACCGATCTTAGCCGTATTGCGTGCATTAGGATTGACGATCAGCATTCCTGCCGATGCATTGATTCCACGATCGATCATGTCCTTCACTTTTTTGTTGTAAATCTGACCGCTCGGTTCTGAACCCTCGTTATACCAGACATCACATTCCCCCAGTCCGGCATTCCAAAGACGGTAAAAAATATCATTGATTCCTGCATTGGTAAAGATTAACGTCGTTTTGTGTGACTCTACCGTTGGAATCACATTTTTGTTCTTACGCGTAATATCAATGATCTTTACATGCTCCAGATCAATCGTCGTATTTCCTGCATAATACTGCAGCCACGACAAAATGATCTCATTTGTAAACACCTGCTTCTCCATGGTCATACCTCCTCACGTTATCTCGTAATGGTTGTGCATAACGGAGTTTCGAAGAAACTCCTATGATGAGCAATTGCACTCATAGTATCTAAATCATTCATCCTATAAGAATATATACTTACAGATAAATAACACTGCCAACACATACATTAATACTGTATTTTTCTTGTGCTTGCCACAGAGCAGATTAATAACAACATAGGAAATGATACCGATAGAGATACCCTCTGCGATGCTGTACATAAGCGGCATTGCCAAGATTGTCAAATATGCCGGTACTGCTTCTGTCAGATCATTAAAATCAATGTCAACAACGGCTGATAGCATTAAGAATCCTACAAAGATCAATGCCGGAGCTGTTGCAAAACCCGGAACTGCTGTAAATACCGGTGCAAAGAAAATTGCTAATAAGAACATGATCGCTGTCACTGCGGATGCAAGACCGGTACGGCCACCTGCACCAACACCGGCAGAACTCTCAACATATGTTGTCGTTGTAGAAGTTCCGATCACCGCACCTGCACTTGTTGCAATCGCATCTGCCAAAAGCGCCGGCTTAATGTTCGGTAATTTTTCATTCTCATCTAACATGCCTGCCTTGGAAGAAACACCAACAAGTGTTCCTATCGTATCAAACATATCTACGAACAGGAAAGAACATAATACAATAATAAAATTAAGAATACCAACGCCATGGAAATCAGCTTTGAAACACTGTCCAAACGTCTCACCGATCTTGCTGAAATCTGTCATGTGCATGGATGGATATAACGAATAAAATCCTTCCTTTACATTTACCTGATAAATACCAAGAGCCTGACTGAGCATTCCCAAGATCCAAGTTACAAGAATACCGATCAGGATCGCGCCCTTAAAGCCTTTGATATAAAGAATGACTGTGATGATCAAACCGATCAGGGCAAGCACCGCACAGATTCCCTGTGTATGCCAATTGCCGGCAAAATCACAATAGGTAACCAATGTAGAACTATTGGATACTACTAAGTGTGCTCCCTGCAGTCCGATAAATGCAATAAATAATCCGATACCTGCACTTACACCTTTCTTCAAGGTACTTGGTATCGCATTAAAAATAGCTTCTCTGACGTTTGTTAAGGATAGAACTATAAAAACAATACCCTCAACAAATACTGCCATCAATGCCACTTTCCAGGAATACCCCATATTGCCACATACTGTGTATGCAAAATAGGCATTCAATCCCATTCCCGGTGCCAGAGCAAATGGATAGTTTGCTAAAAGTGCCATTGCCATGGTTCCCACAAAAGAAGCCAGACAAGTTGCGATCAGCACGGCTGTGCTGTCCATTCCCGCTGCCGAAAGCATTGTCGGGTTGACTGCCAATATGTACGCCATCGTCATAAAGGTTGTCAATCCTGCGATCACCTCAGTGCGCGCATTTGTGTTGTTCTCTTTCAAATGAAATAGTTTCTCGATCATTTTTACCTCCATAAAATAATATTTCTCTCATTATAACTTTTTTATGGATGTGAAACAATCCCCATTATTTATATTTTAGATTTTTCGTAATCAATAAACATCATAAAGAAACCTAAGAATAATAAGATAGAACTGCACCAAATCGCCTGTTTATGGAATAATTTGATCAATCCATTCCCGAATACAGCACCTAATATAAAGCTGACGATAATGCCATAATACAATCCGGCCTTACCGAGAGAATCTCTATCTTTACTATGGAAATAATTAAATAAATTCTGCGTACCGGTACGCATATTCCCAATACACATTGTAGTCGCAACACCATTTCCATGAATCTTGCGGAAACTTTCCACCTGTATGCCACAAGCAAACGAAGTCAAAGAATTGGCCAGCAGATTAAACGATGTTGGAATGAAACCAACTCCCAATAATATCACTGCTTCCAACAATACTGACATCTGTCTCCAATGCAGTTTTTCAATATTTCTGGTATGTACATATTCAGCTAACGCAATGCCGATCGCAAACGCAACAACAGGAACAAGATAATGTATTGCCAAACGAATATTTCCCTCTGACAGATTAACACCAAACAACAGCATATTGCCGGTTTGCGCATTTGCAAACACCCGATCTCTCACAATATAGGAATACGCATCCATCAGCCCCCCTGACAGTGCTAATAAGATTCCAAGCCGTACTGACTCTGACATTTGTTTAGAATGTTTCATCTACCTCAACGCCTCCTATGCTAAACTCTCACAGCATTATAGAACCGTGCATTTTATCTGTCAAGATGTCCGATTCATGGATTGCAAAACATCTGCATGCTGTTGTACAATAAACACATAACTCAAACTTCCCATACTGGAAGTTATTGTTCGAACCACATATTGTTTATTATGTCAGCAATAAATATGATATTTTGCAGCCGACAAACTGACTTGTTCTGCCGGCAGCGAACTAAGATAATTGCCGCAGAACGCAGAGTTTTTGGGTGATTTCTTATTTTGTTAAGTCTCTGATGAATACATGCCCGAAGGATTGTCTCAGATGTCCCGGTTTAGCAAGGTATCATCCATTTTTGGACGGGACGCTTTCGCTACGATGCGCTACGTCACGTTACTTAATGTCTCTGAAATACGAGACATAAGTAACGACGAGCGCAAAGTCCCTTTCAAAAATGATGATTACCTTGCTTCCGGGACTTTGAGTTTCCGAAGGGCATGTAAATCAATCATCAGAGACAACAAAATCTAGAAATCACCAAAAACGAAAATGCGGCAAGGCAATTACTATAGTTCTCTGACGGCAGAAATCGCTATGTTGTGGCTGCAAAATACTTAGTATTTTTTGACATAATAAACAATATGTGGCTGTGGTAATCTGGGATATGGGAAGTTTGAGTACATAGATAATTGCAGTATTGTGTACCACAAACAGCAGGAGGAATGTGAAAAACATGAAAAATATTATTTTAACAGCAAATGGAACGCAGAAAGCAGCTCTTGTATTAAAGAACGCTTCCATTGTAAACGTATTTACAGAATCCATTGAGGTCGGTGATGTTGCGATCACGGATGGCAAAATTGTCGGCATTGGCCGGTACGAGGGCAAAATTGAAAAAGATATGACCGGACGCTTCGTGTGCCCTGGTTTTATTGATGGACATATCCACTTAGAAAGCTCTATGGTCACCCCTTCGGAATTTGCAAGAGCTGTCATCGCACATGGCACCACCGCCGTGATCACCGATCCACACGAGATTGCCAATGTTGCCGGCTGTGACGGTATTACCTATATGATGCAGGCAACCAAAGATCTCCCTCTGGATGTCTTCTTTATGGTACCGTCCTGCGTACCGGCAACAGACTTAGATGAGTCCGGAGCCTGTCTGAATGCCGATGATATTACACCTTTTTATAATAATCGAAGGGTTCTTGGTCTTGCAGAAATGATGAACGCTTTCGGTGTCAATCAAGCCGATGGATCTGTCTTATCCAAGATCAAAACAACATTAGAACATGACCGTATTGTCGACGGTCATGCACCATTGCTAACCGGCAAAGAATTAAATGCCTATACAGCCGCAGGGATCCGTTCAGACCACGAATGCTCCAACATTGCAGAAGCCAAAGAAAAACTGTCACGAGGTCAGTGGATCATGATCCGTGAGGGCACCGCTGCCAAAAATCTTCAGGAACTTATGCCGCTATTCGAGGCTCCTTATTATAACCGGATCCTGCTTGTAACGGACGATAAACATCCTTTGGATCTTCTAAATGACGGTCATATTGATGCTATCATCCGCAAAGCAGTTCACTTAGGTGCAGATCCTATTCGTGCCATTAAAGCGGGCAGTTTGAATGCTGCCACGTATTTCGGTTTACGTGATACAGGTGCCATCGCACCGGGTTATGATGCCGACATCGTTGTTTTGAACGATCTTACAGATCTGCATGTACAGGAAGTCTACAAACAGGGAACGCTCATCAGCGAACGCGGGCAAATAACGACGGCTGTAAACAGTAATACGGATTCCATTCCGGAGCGTGTCATCCATTCTTTTCATGTGGAAAAGATTACGCCAGCGCAGCTCGTAATCCCAAAACAGGGTGAGCACATCCGCGTCATCGAATTGCATGCAGGAGAGCTTCTTACCTCCGAACGCACAGCCAGCTGGAATACGGATACCAGCGCAAAAGACTGGGCAGATGGTATCAATCCGGACGATGATATTATAAAAATCGTTGCTATCGAACGCCACAAAAATACCGGACATCTCGGCAAGGGCTTCTTAGGAGGCTATGGTCTCAAAAAAGGCGCAGTTGCGACAAGTATCGGACACGACTCTCATAACTTGGTTGTGGCCGGAACAAACGATACTGATATTGCCATAGCAGCCAATGCAGTGATTGAAGCAGAAGGCGGACTTGCCATTGCCTGTCAGGGTGAACTGAAACATACTTTACCACTGCCGATTGCAGGCCTGATGTCAGATCAGTCTTTAGAACAAGTCAATGCCGAACTGGAAACGATGAAAAAAACACTTCATGACTGGGGCATCCCTATGGATATCGACCCGTTTATGACACTCAGCTTTGTCAGCCTGCCTGTCATTCCGGCATTGCGTCTGAATACGTATGGTCTTATTGATGTCAATTCGCACAAAGTAGTAGACGCCAGCTTTTCATAGACAAACCTACAAGTTTTTCATTAACAAACCTGCAAGCTTTTCATCGGCAAAAGAAATTTTTATTTGACAATCATTCTGTTATGCGTTATACTTGAATGGTTGTTGGGATCTTAGCTCAGCTGGGAGAGCATCTGCCTTACAAGCAGAGGGTCACAGGTTCGAGCCCTGTAGGTCCCATAAGCAGTTATTTTACTGCGATGCCGCAGTGGCGGAACTGGCAGACGCCCAGGACTTAAAATCCTGTGGGTAGTGATACCCGTACCGGTTCGATTCCGGTCTGCGGCATTTTTCATTTTAATTATTTCCTGATATATCGTCTCTGTTTTATACAGAGACGTTTTGTTGTTTTTAAAATCTATTATTTTATTTTTCACTTGCTCAAACTTCGCGGTTTCAATGCTACTGGATTCAAAGAAACCATTTCCTTTCGTGAAATAAAAAATACATAACATTTACAAAAGCTTAGTTATGATAATAGAACGGTGGAATTGGTGCGGATTGCCGGATATATGCATGACCGGGTAAACCATGCTGTTACCGGTGCAGCGCTGCATATCCGTCCACAAAAGAAGCAGATACAATTTAGCATATAACCGGACGAATCTATCTGCTCTATGATGGATTATTTTGAAATTTTTCTCCAAAGAATGCTGATGTGCAAACGTTCTGCTGAAGTCCTGCATATGCGATTCAAAATGACCGCTAATGGCAACAAGATCTGCTGATCTTTAATGCAATAACTCAAACTTTATATACCTTGCTAAACCGGGATATCTCATAATACATTCCAGATAAAATAACAGAACGCCTCTATAAATCAGAGACGTTCTGAAAGGAAAAAGTTAAAATGAAAATGCCGCAGACCGGAATCGAACCGGTACGGGTATCACTACCCACAGGATTTTAAGTCCTGGGCGTCTGCCAGTTCCGCCACTGCGGCATCGCAGTAAAATAACTGCTTATGGGACCTACAGGGCTCGAACCTGTGACCCTCTGCTTGTAAGGCAGATGCTCTCCCAGCTGAGCTAAGATCCCAATAACGACCCAGAAGGGACTCGAACCCTCGACCTCCGCCGTGACAGGGCGGCGCTCTAACCAACTGAGCCACTAGGCCATTATGATAAGCTGAAGTATCCTCTTATGTAATTCTCTTCAGCTCATCCAGTGGACCCTCAGGGACTCGAACCCTGGACCGATCGGTTATGAGCCGATTGCTCTAACCAACTGAGCTAAAGGTCCAAAAACATAAGATCATACTATGTCAGATACAACGTCTCAACAGAGACGCCGAACAATATATATATTATCATATAATTTCTCTGATTGCAACTCTTTTTATTCTATATTCGCATTATTATATCCGCATTGTGCAAAAAACTCTCTCTTGATCTAATCTTTCAGAGAATCATTCTCATACATACTAATCATATCTTTCGAGGAATCGTAATATGTATTCCGAACAATCTTCTTTCCAAGGACAGCCGAAATGTTCCTCCATAGTTTGCTACAACATGCTGTACATTTTTGATGCCATATCCATGCCGGCCATCTTCCCTCTTCGTTGTGCGTAGTTCATTATCCACTATTGTCACAGGTCCTTGATAGGTGTTTTGAATATCCAACGACAATGTCCCATCAATCAGACGCATCGTAAAATATATCGTATGTTCTTCCTCACATTCTTCACTCGCTCTAATCGCATTATCCAATAAATTTGCTAATATCACAACAACATCCTGATCTTCCAGCCAAATCCCCTTCAAATCATTAAAACGACATACGATCAAAACTTTCCTTTTGGCAGCTTCGTTATATTTTTGATTTAACACAGTATTCACAATCACATGATTTGTATTCATCCACTCCACATTATAAGACAATTTCTGGTCTATATTGTGTAAATAATGTTCCAATTCTTGATACTTCTGTTTCTCACATAAAGAAGTCAGACAAGTCAAATGATGGTGAAATTCATGAATGCTCGCTTTCTGTATTTCATTATTTTGACATATATTTTTATACAACTTCATCTGCGCTTCCGTGTCATTTTTAAATTCCAAATGCAGCATCTTCTCTGCTTTCTCTTGAACAATCATATCCAAAAAGTATACTACTACAAAATTAATCGCTATCAAGCATACAGCAAGCATTCCATATACTGTGACCTGATGGACCGATTGAATATTAGGCAAATCTGCTACAAGCAATGCAATCATCAAAAAGGTCACCACTGGAAACGCCATAAAGCGAAGCCATATCCTGTTTGCTACTGCATTTACCTTGCGCCGTATAAATATCTTATTGACGATATAGATCAAACAAAACAAGATACTTTTTGACAATAAAGCAAGTAACATCTGCGTCGACGATAATGAAATAATCCTATTTTCCAAAAACATACTTGCCAAAACAATAAAACAAAAATCAACAACCAAAATAATACTTTGATATATTGCTGCAAGCACAATACTCTTTCTCCAATTCTGTCGAAAAGAAAACTGCAGCATTATACTCAAAACAAGCACTATCATCAATAATTTAATCACAAAATGCTTAGCAAATATTGTTGATGTCACATCCAGAAAAACCGCCGATACAACAACGGTTGCTATTGTACGCCTTACTGTGATTTTGTCTCCTGCTTCACAAAAAGTCTGTGCGTAAAAAAAATAAATACTGACTTCAATAATAATTAATAAAAGTCCTTGAATAAATCCTAACATATCAACTCTCCTCTACCTGATAAGTTTCCTATGTATTTCGCTTTCGCCTTGGAATTGCCTGATCACGAAACAGTTTGCAAACTTCTGTTTTTCTCTGTTTTGATATCGTTAAAACTGTTCCGTCTAAAAGTTCAACTTCTTTAGAATTATAGGCATATACATACTTCATATTTACCAAGTAACTTTGATGAATACGAACAAACCCATTCCAATGATTCTCCTGTTCCCAAATATTGAGTGTACATCTTGCCAAAGTAAATACATAATTGCTTTCTGCTTGAATATGAAATTTCAAATCATGTAGTATACTTTCTATATAAATAATATCTTCCGTTTGGAGGAACATATCTAACTCTGTAAAATGATATTTCTTGACCTGTTTTATTTCTGGATTTATATCAAGACATGCATCTAACGCTTCCTGCACCGCCTGCGTCATCGTATCCTTATTCTTGATAATATAACGAAATGCCGCCACCTTAAACGCATCTAGCGTGTACTCTACGTGAGAAGACACAAAAATGACCTTTGACTGTTCATTCAATTTACGAAACCATGCAGCAGCCTCCAATCCATTCATCTCTTTCATTTCAATATCCAAAAATACAATATCATATTTCCTGCATCGTACTCCCTTTTCCACAAACTCTTCACCAGATTCAAACAAATCTGCAGTAAATTCAACTTTTTTTGAATCTATGTATCCTTTGACCACGTTAAAAAGTTCTTCTAACATGATCGGTTCATCATCACAAAATGCAATACTTAACACTTTCTTCCTCCAAATTACATATGTATATTCTGCTTCGCAGCCGCTTGTTTTTCTTTGAGGCTCATAACGTCATTCGACTATCCGCCTTTTTATCAAACTCGCAAATACGCTCTTTCAGAGCTTTTTCGCTTGTTTCACAAGCTTATTTGCTCGTTAATGAGCCCAGAAAAACAAATGTCTGCTTCGCAGCCGCTTGTTTTTCTTTGAGGCTCATTATATCATAAACATACTATGTATTTTGGTATATGCCAAAAATATAAGGTTATATGTAAAAAATAAATTTTCTTTGCTAGATTGCATATATATTTATTATCTGTCAAATAACTTACCACTGTCCTTTTCTCTCTTAGGTTCATCCGTACAACTACGTTTCTTTCACTTCCTGTCCCAGTCCGATTGCCAACACCATAAGTGCTGCACAGGTGATCATAGCCATAGCCAAATACAATACCATGCCTCTATTTCAGATATATTCTTCATATTGAATATACAGATAATGCTTCTTGATCGCATAAACATTGTCTGCGTATTCTCTGCCATCTTCTCCCACAGATGCAGACAAGATTCCTTAAGTTCCCTTTTGATTGGCTCTACTTATATGACTATTTAGAAGCCCAAAAGGTTCATTTCATCTTGCAATAAAAGAATTTCACTTTCTATTGTGATAACTTATGAATTTAGTGTAAACAACTGTTGTTTAAGATTCAATGTGGTTTTTGTTTAAGATTTGTTTAAAATTTACCCCGGCAAAGCATACTCTGCCGGGGTTCAATACTGTTGCAGCTTTTTGTAATCCAACTTTCCATTCATCGTACGTGGCAGCTCCTCTATCTGAATATACTTCACACTGCCACGCAGGATCGGATAGCGTTGCAGCACACGTCGTTCCCATGCTGCATCCGGTTCTTTCGTTCCAAATATCCCGATCATTTCCCGCTCTCCGTCCGCAGTCATGACCGCTGCAACCTTCTGTCCAAACATTTTTCCAATCTCTGTCTGCAGTTCATCCAGCCCCACACGCTGACCGCATATCTTCGCATAACGGTTCATACGTCCGGTGATATACAGATAGCCATCCCCATCTATATACCCTGCATCCCCGGTATAGCGAAGCACCGTATATTTATACGATTCCTGCTCTGTAATAAACAATTGGTTCAGACTGTGTGCATATCCCAGAAAAACATTCTTTCCCTCATAAACAATTTCTCCACATCCGTTCTCATCTGCGAGTGAGATTGTCAGTTTTCCTCCGGGTATGACCGTACCGACACTATCGATCTTATCCGGATGTTCATTAAGAAAAAAGCTGCTGATCCTGGCTGTTGCCTCAGTCTGCCCATACATAACCGCCAGATCCACATTTCTACGTTCAGCCTCCTGCAGCAGATATTCCTTCATACTGCGGCTCATCGCTCCCCCTGCCGTTGTCATCAGCCTTAATGCCTCAAACGTCCTGTCAAACACATGCAGCTTACGGTACCATTCGTATGCATATGGCACACCGCTGATAGCGGTTACTCTGTTTTCTTCCAGATAGTCCCAGCATTCCTTATGAAAAATATCGGTTTCCGGGATAAGCAGACGGCCTCCTGCATAGATCGTGGAATTGACCACAGAAAGACCATAAGAGTATGAGACTGGCATAAGCACAGCTGACCGCTCTGTACAATCCATACGCAGAGACTCGGCGATCGACTTGGCATTGGCCGCCAGATTTGCTTTCGTAAGCATCACCAGTCTTCGCCCGCCGGTACTCCCCGATGTTGGTATCAGTAACGCCAGATCCTCAAGCCAATGATAAGTAAGTTCAAAGCCGGCATTGCCCCGGCTTGCGATCACATACCCGTTCCACTCACAGGCAGTTTCATAGCATTGATACCTCTTTCTGTTTTCGGAACACTCGTTCTGTCCACCGGAATATTGTGGCAGATTCCGGTTCTTCGGATACACAAACCACTGTGGCCGGTACTCATCCATATATTCCTGCACCTGCTCATCCCGCATTGACGCATTCAGCAGGATCAGCGGGACATTATTTTTCAGGAAAAAGCCATATAACGCAATGGATTCTGCCGAATTATCTGCCAGCAAAAGTGCATGCTGTCCTTTGTGTACGGATATCGGTATTGTCTGGATCAACGATATGATATTCTCTGTTGTGACCATCCTGCCCATCCGTCATCCCTCCCGCACCTGTCTGGCTATCATTTCACAAAAACTGCCTGTATTGCTGAAATTTTCACTCAACAGATCCACATCATCAAACGTAATACCAAAACACTCCTCCACATCAGCAATGATCTGCATCACCATCAGCGAATCCGCCCCCAGATCTTCAAAAATGTCGGTTTCTTCCGTGATCACTATAGGATCTCCGGTCTCCGGATCCGGTTCTACATATCGACGCAGGATTTCTGATAATTTTTTCAATATCATCGCATTGTCTGTCATTGTGCCGTTACTACTGCCGTCTGTCATTCTATCCATCACTTTCTCTCCCTCTAATTATTTACTCAAACTTCCCATACCGAAAGTTATTCTTCGAACCACATATTGCTTATTATGTCAGCAATAAATATGATATTTTGCAGCCCACAAGCTAACTTGTTCTGCCGTCAGAGAGCTAAGATAATTGCCGCAGACCGCAGAGTTTATTAGTGATTTCTTATTTTGTTAAGTCTCTGATGAATACATGCCTGAAGGAGTGTCTGAGATGTCCCGGCCTAGCAAGGTATCTTCCATTTTTGGACGGGACGCTTTCGCTACGATGCGCTGCGTCACGTTACTTAATGTCTCTGAAATACGAGACATAAGTAACGACGAGCGCAAAGTCCCTTTCAAAAATGATGATTACCTTGCTTGCGGGACACCGAGTTCTCCGTAAGGCATGTAAATTAAACATCAGAGACAACAAAATCTAGAAATCACTAAAAACAAAAATGCGGCAAGGCAATTACTATAGTTCTCTGACGGCAGAAATCACTATGTAGTGGCTGCAAAATACATAGTATACTTTGACATAATAAGCAATATGTGGTTGTTAGAATTTGAGTTATGGGAAGTTTGAGTTATTAATCTGCAGCACTTTCTACATCCCCTGTCTGCTCCGGTATCATGCAACCAAAAAACTTCAGCTTGCCGGTCAGTTCATCCGGGAGAAGCTGCTCATAGTATCGAAATAAAAACGCTGCCTCCCCTACCAGGCTGTCCCGGATAAATTCACAGAATAATCCCTCGATCTCTTCCGGTTCACCATCTGTTGCCATAAAAATCTCAAACGTATCCACTGTCGTCTGCCGCACCTGATACTGATAGATCCGTCCCTCCATGCAGCACTCTACCGCCTGGATGACCCTGCGGAACAGGTTGGCAGATATCCTTTGTCCGTCCTGCAGACGGATCATGTCATCTTTTCTTGCACCGGTCAGTTCTAATACTGCTCCATGGCAGCCACACGTACAGGATACATCTTTCCACCCGGCAATATCCCCTGTATCATACCGGATAAACGGCATCACCTTATTATGCCGTGCTGTCACGATCACATGACCGGTTCCCGCCGCCCGTTCCTGTTCCGTAAAGGGCTCGATCTCCACATATACGTTATGATCCATCACGTGCAGATTTCCTTCCGGGCATTCATATGCGATCGATCCAATCTCATTACAGCCGTACTGGCTGGCCGTTACTGCATCAAACGCACTTTCAATAAATCTGCGCTGTCGATCCGTTACCATTTCACCACTCAGCTCGATATACGTCAGCGATCCCGGAACTTCTGCTCCCGTCTCATATATGTATCTGGCTAAGATCATGGCAATGCTTGGCTGTAACAACAGCCACTTCGGTTGAAAAGCATAGATCCTGCCAAAGATCTCATCCAGCTTTTCCCGTTGCAGCAGTTCTTTGGAAATGCCCAGATAATTCTTCTGTTCGTCATACTTTGTTTGTCCATAATGATCTCTCAGGGTAAAGAAAAAACAAAATTTTGCATCGGTATTGATCCCATAATATTTCCGTCGGTACAGCCAGAGTGAAAAAAGCTGTCCTGCGCTTTCCGCATTGGTAGAAAACGCCTCTAAGCTGATCCCGGTCGACCCGGAAGTATATGCACTTTTCACCTCCGGCGTGCCAAGTTTGGTGTAATATTCCCTGGAAATAATAGATACTCCCGCATGCGCCGCCTCCTCTTTGGTAAGGATCGGCAGGCTCTTTCCATCCTGCAGGTTGGCACCTGCATATTTTTCCGCATAGAATGACGTGTATTCTACTGCGTACTGTACTAACTCTTCTCTCGTCACATTCATCCTCTTTTCTGTACGGTAAATCCGTTACTGCGTATTGCTTTATAACAGCAGATCATTGTGCATCCCCATCATCTGCAAAGCATTTCGAATACCCTCTTCCACTTCTTCACGGCTGTAGCAATGCATCTCAAGGAATTCATCCTCTTTGTCATTAATATATTGATATACCTGCAGTGCCACCTCCAATAGTTCCATTTTCTGTCCTCTGCAGTCTACGTCCCCCTCCGATGCATGCTCTAACTCGGCGATCAATTCATTTTCTGCCTCATTGATCTTTCCTGCATCAATCATTGCCAGCCACATCTCGTATTTATCCTTCTGTGCTGCGTTTTCCAAAAATTTTGGCTGCTTAAACCGACGTTCTCCAAATAGAACCCCTCCAAGACAGCGTAATGTATTGTATACTGCATGCTTGGTTTTCTTCGTCTGATACTCCGCCATGTCATCCTCTCTGATTCTTATAAAATCCGTTTTATAAAATTCTCTGTCACAATAATATCCATCTGCCGAATCTTTCTTATTCTTTCCCGCAACCGTTCTATGATCTTAATATCATCTGTCACTGTATACTTAATATACATGTTCTGTGCGATCAGACATTCTTTTTCCAATTCTTCCAAATCTTTCAACAGTACATCATCCTCTGCAGCATAACCATTCTCCATCATATACTGATACCGCCTGCGCATCAAATATTTATGATCGCAGAGCTGAACCAGACTGCGCCAGTCTTTTGACGGATACGTATCATCCTGCCTGATCACCGCCTGAAAGCAGTGATCAAGCAGATCATAGCACTGCGCACCAAAGAAAACCTCATTGAGATAGTCACTGCCATCATGAAAAGATTCCGGGCATACTGTACGGTTTAAGTAACAGATTCCATTTCCTGGTGCAATATAGTCCATAAGCTGTTCTTTCACGTACCCTGGCACAAAAGAATACTGTGCGGAAGTGACTCGATACAGATAAACTCCATACTTCCACATATCATCCGGCACTAAACGAAATGCTCTGTCAAGTTGATCATATGAGATCTTCTTGGTGCCATATTTTCCACGTTCGAAATTATCCGCAATATAAACAATCCGCTCTCCACCATCATAGCCATAGATAAATGTTGGATGATGAAACCCATAATGCCCCCTCATGTCCTCCCTAAAAAACTGATCCAAAAATGAAGAAATATAATACCTACTATCAATAGCATGGATCACAAATTCATGGAATGAACGAAATATTCCAAGAATCAATGACTTTGGTATCATATTTTTTTCAACAAACGGACACAGATCAAACATATTAGGGAAAAGATAATGGATCGCATATGGATAAAAGGTCATGCTGGCATCTTTTGCATCCCACTGATACCCGATATAATGAGAGCCTCTCATCTGTATAAAATGATTGTATATCCACTTTCGGCCATCCTCTGATCCGCTTAGAATTCCAAACAAGAAATTCTGTTCCGGCCATGCCCGGATACCGACATCAGCTAATGGCAATATCCGGGCAGATTTTATTCTCTTTTGAAACAATGGTTATCTAATCCTTTATTGTTCATTTCAAATAAGTTGTAGCTTTCCAATCACTCGTAACAAATTGTCCACTTTCTGTATTAAAGACTCGATGATCTCCCTGTTGTCCCGTCATGGTAAATGTATTCAAAATCTTATCCTTATCGTCATAATCATGCACCTGAAATAATAACTTTCCTGATTTTATCGCCATACTCGGTATGCCATGTTGTAGAACATATTTTGCTTTATCAGGTGCAACTGTATAGTCAAAACAGGTTAAGTCATAAATTGCCTTTACATAAAATTTTTGACCGGAATGAATCCCAATTGAACAGATCACATATCTTGGATATCCGGACCCCAATTCATCATATCCTGCATAAACAATTTCTTTTTTACCATCACCATCAATATCATATCTTACAGTTTTTTGCTGATACGGCTTTCCATCATCATTCACCAGGCCACGAAAAACCGATTTGCTCTCATTTTCTTTAAGATAATGTAAAATCTTACTGTCCTGCCTGTACTCAAAATAATACATTCCAACACGTACTGCTGAGCCTAGTATAATTGCTGCAATGAACACCGCTATAAGCCGTATAGCTACTTTTCTTTTTTTGCTCATCCATTTCTTCTCCCTTCTATTTGATTGTAATAGATATTACATTGCGTGTAAATGACTATGCGATATAACTACTTTCTTCACGTTCTTATTCTTCAAAAAGGCTTTCTTTAAAGTTGTCTTTGCATGTTTCACCTTGGTCAATCTGCTGAGGTCTAACACTTTCACAGACGTGTTTTGAAGTATTTTATAATTAGGAGAAGCCGGTTCATAAACATAATCCGTATCTTCAAATAGTCTTGCCTGTTTATCCAAAACTTCTGCAAAATCATAATTTTTAAGCCAAGTTTTTAATCCATTTTTATTATTTGGTAGCGTGAGACGTTTTAACGCTAATCCTTTCAACTTTAATGAATACAACTTACTGCATTTTGCTAAATTTATTGTTTTTAATTTCTTGCAGCCAATCACTTTCAACGCTTTCAGCTTCTTACAGTTTGATAACTTAAGTGATTTACATCCCTTCTTATCAAGACTGGTGAGTGTAAGATATTGCACTGACTTTGGAAGCTTTACTTTGAAAATCCCATAGCTGGCACATTCTAATGTATTAAGACGGCTGCATTTAGAGGCATCTATTGCTGCGCATTTAGCACTAACAGATAAGTCCTTCAATGCTGCCATTTTGCCGAGGCGGACCTGCTTGATCGGATATTTCCCAGATTGCGTAATACTGGCCAAACGGAGTGTCTTATTGACCGATGACAGATCAAGCTTATTTATTCTGCAACCGGTAACAGACAACTCTGCGATGTTCTTGCTTTTCTGCAGATCAAGCACTGTGACAGGCGAAGCTTTCTCTTTTCCATTTTGAATTACATTAAGCCCAAGTGACAGATATTTGAGTTTATCCATCTTTCCATACTGCAGCTTCTTGACATATGTTTCCTTTAAGCCCAATGTCTGCAGATTTGGTGTGTTTATTGTGTATTCATCCGGAAGGTTACAAGTCTTGATCAACAGCTTCTTCATCTTCTTTGAGACAATCTGCATCTTTTTCACTTGAACGCCTTCCAACGACAAACTTTCACACTGCATAGAATCATCTATAACAATAGATGTATTCTTCGCCAGCATTTGTTTATCAGAATCCTTATATCTGGCATCTACAGGATCTGCATAAGCATAATTAACTCGAATTGTTTTTACCTGTTTGGTATACTGGAAAAGATCACTTGCAATCTTATAGCTTGACTGAGGTTTTCCACTTTGACCAACTGATATACTTTTTAGTTCTGCAAAATACTCTACACCTTTAAAAGAGGTAATGCCTTTGGCGGTGCGAATTACATTTCCCTGAACTCCTGTATTTTCTGTTGTCTCAATAACGATCAGTTCTGTCAGTTTTTTCTGTTCTGATGTGTCAAGTATTTGATCTTTGTTGCTGTCGTACTGTGTGGCAATTTGACGTATCTGTGCATCCGGGAAGTTTTGTTCGTTAATACCTATGCCGTTACTTGCCGAAACAGTTCCATTCCCCATAACAACTGCGGTTCCTCCAACAATTAACATTGCAAGCACATTTTTTACTAGTTTTCTCATATCGAAATCCCCCTTTTGATAGCATTTAGACTTTATTATCTCCACTGGTCTTTCATACACATCATCTCTTCAACATTAGATCATAAAGTACAAAATGAATGTATGTAAGATGTCCACTTCTTATACTTTTAGTACATCAAAAAAAGGATGATTCGTCAATATGTTCCAAACAATCTTAATAATTCTTAAGAATTAAACATTCTCTCCTCCCCTCATAAAATTTTACCAATCACATTGGCACAGCCTTAGCCGTAAGCACACCATTTTCCATATGAAACAATCCATCTACCTCCTGCTCCACAAAGGTATGATCATGACTGACCACCACAACCGTACAGCCTCTTTGAACTTCTTCCAAAACCACCTTTTTGAACGCATCCTTCGCATCCGTATCCAAACCATTCGTTGGTTCATCAAGCAGCAAAAGATCCGGGCTTGATAAAATTGCCTGCGCTAACACTGCCTTCTGTTTTAAGCCCAGCGACAACTTTGCAAATCTCATGTTCTTTCGGTCTGTTAATCCCATTCTCTGAAGCGTCTCTTCTATCTTCCTTTTGTCACATCCACCGCTTAATTTTGCATAATATTTCATATTCTGATACACGGTCATATCATCATATAATCCTATATTTTCGATGCTTAAACCTATATTTACCACCTGCGTCAGTTTCTTCACTTTTTTGCCGCCGTAGTGCACTTCTCCGTCATCCGGATGGATCAGTCCCGCCAGCAGACGCAGCAGCATTGTCTTACCACTTCCGTTTTCTCCGATAATTCCATAAAGTTTTCCTTCCTCCAGCGTCAGATCTACTCCTTTTAATACCTCTTTACCACCCAGTTTTTTATTGACATGAATCAACTCAATTCGTTCCATTTGTGTTCCTCCCTTTCTGTCTGTCCGGCAATCTGCTCCGTCAATATCCTTCACTTTCAATTTTAATAAGATCGATATGTTCCAGCCACTTGGCACAGGCTAAAATAAGAGCTGTAATCTCTCCCACAAACACAGTCAGCATTTTCAAAAAACCTATTTTCCCTGCCGTTGTATAAACAAACATAGCGCATGCCGGATTTAATGCAAGCATCCACATGGCATCCTTATATTTCCGGTAAGGTTCATACATTCCGATCATGATCAATGCAGCTAACACGACCGTCCCAACGATACAGGAAGCACTCCGTCCAATCCGAATATCTGAAACCACCGTAAACACAGCCGCAAAATATACCATCATAAATAATGCCAGCCATGCCTTCGGCAGCACTGCGGAATGCGGAATAACCAGTCGTTTATGCACATAGTAAGAACTAAGTTCGTAAACAATGGTCAAATAAATCCCCATATAGACTGCGCATATAACAGCCAACCCTGCCATCCTGCGGACAAGCCATTTCGTCCGCCTGTGCATCCGCACCAATGCGTAGACTCCCTGATTCAGGATCTCTCTACTGAGATAATCATGCATGACAAAAATAAACACAATCAATACAAACAGATTCTGCATACCCAGCGTCAATGAATGTGTTTTCACCACTTTAATAGAATCAAAGATGCTGCTGACAAACATATCATCTGTCGTATTTCCCGGATAACAGGTTCCAAACAGAAATGTAAGATTATTGAAAAAAGCCAAAAAAACAGAAGCAATCATCAAAAAAATTATTTTCTTTTTCAAAAGTACATCTCCAATCCCCGGATTCGTCTCACCGCAATCAATATCCCTGACAATAATACAAGACCTATATTTATGAGCAAAAATATTTGTGTATACCCTGTATTCCAACGGTCGCCAACACATAGGACATAGCTCAGATCGAATCCCTTAATATACTGTGAATAACGCATCGTAAAATAAAAGCATCCATATAATAATACAAACACCAAGGCAAAGCTTCTGGTCAGCCACAGGCTGCAGGCATATGCGAACAATCCAAGCACTCCTGCAAACACTGCGATCACTATGCAAAATACAAACAGATAGAGTACCGTATGTGTCACATAATAGCCCATCAGAGGCATCGGATGATTGTCTGCCAGATCCATGTAATATAATTCCGTGTATCTTTCCCCAAATGGTGTCGGATAGGCTTCACCATAGGTCAGCTCACATGCCAGCAGATTCAAAGCATAACACACAAACACCATAACTGCATTCCCTGTAAAGTACGCCATTGCTTTAGCAGACAGATAACGGAACGGGCTCGTCCGCTGCATGACCAAAGCTGCATTGCGGCTTCTTTTCGTCTCCTCATACCACGCTGACACACAGGGAAGTGCCATGAGAAGCGGAAAGACCTTGATAAATATCGGCTGATATTTATTGAAACTCTGATATGCTCCCATAAAATAGCCGCTTGCGGCATACGGTTCCTTGACAAATCCCCGGATTATCCAACTGGCGGTGTGTAGATAATCTGCCGCAGCATACAAAAACAACACCATAAACGCAAGCCAAAAACTCCGCTTATGAAATAATCGGTAAAGTTCACTGACATATACCCGCCATATACTGCTGTATTTCTTTTTATTCATTACCTGTACGCTCCTTTCGTTTCCAGTTGGCCGCAAGTTCTGCATAGTTATCTCCCACGTAATATCTCAAGATTGCATCTTTGGTGCGATACCATTCTTGTAAGATTCCTGTTCCGCATGTAAAAAGATCATAATCAGATAACTCTTCTATCGTATATACTTTTCCTTTTTCAATGATCTTAAGGGTCTGGCTGTCAGAAAGCCGCAATGGAGATATATCCCAAGATGCACTATTGCCTGTTGAATAATTTATTGGCAGCTTAGCTCCATGCGTCTCAAACTTTTCTGATATATCTGAATTTACTATTTTATCGTAAACCAACAAATAACATTCATTCTGACGAATCATAGGGGTAATATTACTTGTCTGATATATATTGTCTTTTTTTGGAATATAATTACAGGAATACGTAACCGAAATCGTCTCTCCCTCTTTGACAGAGCCATCACTCTTAATGCTCTTAAGCAACTTCATATGTCCTGTTGCTGATCCTGAAGTTTTTATAAAATCATCGGACACATAGAATACTCCTACATTTACATACTCATCATACATATGCTTTAATCCCTTTTTCGTACGGTATTCTTTTATACCATCCTGCCACGATGCAGTAACGTCATCCTTCTGTCCAACCAGATCATTGAGATCAAATTGCACTTTCATGTTATCCCATGCCGACATTCGCGTTCCGGATTTAAATATCGAATGTGATATAGTATCTCGGCAGAGGATCCCGGCACCAAGACAAATCATACATACTACACTTATAAAAATGATTTTCACTTTCATATATTTCTTTCCCTTTCATACACAGAATTAACACAACGAGCTACTTTACCAAAGGCCGTTGCGCCAAAACCTTCTGCTATAATCAAACGATGACTAATCAACCTTCGAATTTGCACGATCAATATTCCATGATCCACTAACATAGCAATCATACTTCGGATTATGTCCCTCTAAAAAGATGTTAATCTGTTGATTCTTGCTGCAGTATCTCTGTTTCAGTAAAAAGCAGGTTTTTTTACCTCTTTTCAGTAACGCTTTTCCTCCCTCATAAGAACCTGCGCCGGACATCTTTCGATCAATTACTGTCGTTTGATTATAACTCATTCTCGCATATAATTGTTCATAATTATTGTTTGAATTATGGTGTATATCCATCATATCTCGCAAATAGATTGCCGCAAAATGATTGCTAGTGCTCTTTTTGGGTGAAGCCATTTTAGTCCAACTATTACTGTCTACACGCGTATTCTGATTAAATTCCGCCGAAGTAGCCATTACTGGTGTTGTGTAAATCATTGTACTAAGTAACAATGCCATTACGGTCACGCTAGAATACTTTTTAAATTGTTTCAATTTCTTTTTCATATCTGTACCTCTTTCCTGCAGATTTGCTGCATATTTTAATGTACATAGCATACACAGACCTAATATGCTATAATTATCAAGTGAAATTTTAATCTGTGGTACAGAAGGTCTGTTCTCAAGTACTGCAGATTTCTTGGCGTAATAGCAATACGCCCATGTAGATTTCTAAATCTACTCCCCTGTGTGATGCCGTAACTCTTCTGGCAACATTGGCTCATAACATCTGCCTCGACAAGGCATGTTTGCAAAAATATTTCACATTGCCACTATAGCATCCGCATTATCCGGTTTCAATAACTTGGCGTTGAATTGCGTTTTTTTGGCGTTGAATAGTTTTTTTTTAATATTGACTTTTCTATTACAGTGGCTATATTTTAAGAATATAATGAACTTACAACCATGTTCGTATGCTCCACATTATACCCACAGGAAGGATGTTAAAAATGATTCACAGATTATCAGAACTATTGACACAGTATTTTATGAAATATGGACAAGCTACAGACAAAGCAGAAGTATATATATACGGCATTGAATGTTTTATCAGTGAATTTATTGGCAATTTATTATTATTAATAGTAGCGATACTTTGGCACCAGATCTCAGCTATGATCATATGGACGCTCAGCTTTCTCTTGATACGAACACAACTTGGAGGATTCCATTGTAAGACACACTTTAGCTGCCTGTGCCTAAGCACCAGCATTGGCATATTTTCCTTATTGATCAACAAATTTTGGCTGTATCATCCCTCTTTCTGTATCCCCACATATATTGCCTGCCTGTTCATTATCTACCACTTTGCTCCTATCAGGCATCCAAACCATCCTTTATCTGCTAATCAGATCCAACATGCCAGAGCAAAGTGCCTACGTAATTTTTTTGTTCTATCCGTACTCAGTGTAATATTATACCTTTGCCATTTACCTTATTATAGCTCCATCTGCTCTGGCATTATCGGTTCCTGTATTTTAGCACTCATGAGCCTCAAAAAACAGTTTCTTACTAAAACTGATATGTTAATATTATGATTCCCATAATTCACAGTCACAGTCCCAAATTCATCGCCGTCAATTGACTTATGTAAATACATATGCTAATATGTAGTTATTACATATATAAGATATAGTTAAGGAGTACTAATTTATGATAGAAACTATTTGGGAAATAATGGTAAATCTATTAGAGAGTACAATATTTATCCTATTCTTCACACGAATATTTTCCGTACGTCCGATATACACATCTTATCGACACCTTGGAATTTTCGGTGCTATTATTATAGAAACGGCTATTACGTGTTTTTGTAATATAAATAATATGAACTATGGTTTTGTTCAACTATTGTTGTTATTATTTGATTTGCTATTACTCCTCGCCTTATTTGATGGCTCACTTGCTAAAAAGGTGTATGTATCCATACTCCCTACGTTGATCAGTTTGATTGCAGATAAGCTTTCCTTTTCATTATGTGATCAACTATTTGCATCGACACTACGCTCATTTGATCTAGGGGGTGATCACCGTTATTGTTCTACTTTCGCGTATTTACTAATATGTGCTTTATTTTGTATATTGTTTGCAAAATTAATGAAAGCAGACTTAATGATGTCCTCTTTTTTATACGCTGCAACATATATAACCAGTATACTTGGCGTGATCTGTTGCAATATATTATTAGATATCCTGATCACTTATGAAAAAAATATCCCACAAAATATATTTTTTCGTCTTCAGGGAATCAGCTTTAGTGTCATGATAATAATCCTGTTTATGATTCTATTGATCTTCCAGATCAGTGCTACTAATAAACGAAATGCAGATCTAGTACAAAAGCAACATCAAGAACAAACTGTATTAGCTGAATTGCAGCATGCCAAAGAAACTGCAGATGGAATACGGGCATGGAAGCATGACTACAAAAATCATCTGTTGACTCTAAAGGGGCTCGCCGCCAATCATAAAGATTCACAGATCACACAATACATACAATCCTTGCAGGACAATCTCCCGGATTATCTAAATGATGTAAATACAGGAGTGGCAAGTATTGATGCTATTGTGTCCGGCAAGATACGTTATGCCAGATCACAACATATTGAATTAAAGCATTCCCTATTGGTCAACGATAAAATACCCTTATCTGATCTGCAATTAACAACGATTTTAGGCAATCTATTAGATAATGCTATTGAAGCATGTATACGACTGCAACATCAGGATCCCGCAGCACAACCATCTATTGTGCTATCCATGAAACCTTTCCGTGCCGCTCTGCAGATCATTGTGCAGAACACATCAACAGGTGAATATTTAACCGATAAAGATCATGCACTGCGAACCAGCAAAGCAGATACAAGTCAGCATGGTTTTGGACTACTCAATGTGCAAAAAACTGTAGAAGCTGCAAATGGGATTATAGACATCACAAAAAATTCCACTTCTTTTTGTGTGACTATTTTAATCCCGGAGAAATAGGAGAACGTATATGAAACCAGAATTAAACATAGCAATGATCGAGGATTCTCCCGCTCACTGCCAACAATTACAAACCACCTTAAACCAATGGGCCAAAGAGCAATTTGTTACATTACATACATCCGTTTTTACAGATTGCGCTTCGTGCACTCTTGATAAGATGCTTTCTTTTGATGTTATTTTTTTAGATATCGAACTGCCGGATGGCTCCGGATTAACACTTGCTCAATCTCTTCGCAATGCTAATTATCTTGGTACGATCATTATATTATCTGCCCACGAGGATTATGCACTGCAGGGATATCGCGTACGTGCCTTGTATTATATTGTCAAACCTGTCACATTACTAGAGATAACATTCGCATTATCACCGGTGATCACACAGCTTATGGATGACTGTTATACCATTTCCATATCCAAACACGAAACAAAACAGATAAAATACTCTGACATTATAGCCTTTCGCTGTATCAAATCTTCCCATTATATTGCCATTGATACAATAACAGATTTGTATCGGCAGCGAGCAACTATCAACACGCTGTGTGATGCTCTTCCTGATTATTTTCTTCAAACCAACCGTTCTACTATTATGAATATCAATCACATACAGAGTATCTCCCAAAAAGATATCACTGGAAGTAATGATCTGATCTATCCTTTATCTATAGAATATGCGGATGATGTAAAAAAACGTTGGATCCGATCTTCGAATCCCTATATTAACTGATCAGTCTCCCGGACGAAACTTTCCATTAACTGTACAATGGGTTTTGTCTGTATATTGTTTCTGCGTAGATCCCTTGAATACCGGAAGATACCGTTTTGGTTTCGCTGTATTGTAAAACAACGGATCGTAGCATTTTCCATTCACGACTGTCCACACATGCGTTCCCGAAAAACGATCACTTGTGTCCTGCGCAATAACAACACGCTTATAGCCAAGTTCCGAAGCCAAAAAAGCAAATCCAACGGACAATGTACGGCAGTCTCCGGTTTGAAAACGGTATAACGCATCTGCAGATTTCGATGTCCAGCCTTTCTTACCATCACATTTTCGTTCGGAGTAATCATAATTTTTCACAACCCACATAAAACATTTGTCCAACTTTTTGGACTGGGACATCGCTTTTTTGCGATGCTGCTTCTGAACACATTCACGAATGATCACACGCGCATGTTCCCTGGCAACCGCTTCCTTACGCTGCTGTTTTGTCAGTTTCTTACCAGATGGCGCATAACAGGTATGCTTATTCCGATAATAAGCAACACTGCCATCCAGATTCATAAAATACTGTGTTCCCTTTTTGCTATAGTCCCTGCTATACATATAGCCATGATCAATATAGTAGTATTTTCCACTAATACGGTAGATCCCGCGTTTCACTGCCAGTAAGCCCCTGGCATCAAAGGAAAATCCTCGCGCCATACCATTTTGCACGAGTTGACCATTCTTTTTAGTAAAGATAATTTTGAATCGCTTAGATCGGCATAAACCAATATCATTTACTTTACCAATACGATAATATTTATTGCCAATACGGACATGCCACCCTGCCACCGTCTGTCCATGACGATCGGTCAAATACCGTTTGCCATCCTCTTCATTTTGCTCAATGCGGTAACGCTCACCATCTTCCGACACAGTCTGTGCCGAAACCTTCGCTGTATTTCTACCACTTAACAGCATCATAATTGCTGCTGCCCCAAACGTGATCTTTATTATTTTTTTCTTGGCTGACATATCTTCCTCCATAGCGTCATTTTTATTGTTGCGTATCCATTTCTTTTACCGTGACAATATCATCCAACTGATAACAAAATCCCGGTGCAGATGCTTTCGCATTTTCTTGATATTCTTTGGTCAGATCTATCTTGTCGGAAGGATTCAACGGATTTACCCCCGTATATTTGCCATAGAACACCTTGATCTGTCCTTTGGCGAATCCATCAATCGCGCGTTTCACAGCCTTCCTGGTCCCGGGCGCTGCAATTACTTCATTCAACTCCAGCATTTGTACCCAATTGTCTGCAAGTCCGCCCCACGCATCATTCTTTTCTTTTTGTACATCCAGTTCACTTTCAATCTTTTTGCCATCCAATACCGCTTGAATCACTGCGGATTCATAAGGCTCCCAATTGACTTTGCAACCGATCAGAGATGTTGTAGGTGCCACGCTGGTCATGCCTTGATTGTAACCGACATGATACACTTCATACTTGTCGGTCTGGCTCATCTCCTCACAGGCAACTGCCGGCCCTGTGGTATCTGAGTGCTGCGATATGATCACACAGCCATCTTCTATCAACGACTTTGCAATCTCCTTTTCATACGAATAACTACTCCATGTATTTGCATAGCAGACCGTCATAACTGTCTCGGGAACGACGGAACGTGCCCCCAGCAAAAAAGCCGTATATCCCGATATTACTTCCGCATAAGCATAAGCTCCAACATAACCAATCTTAGCATCTTGCGGTGTAATCTTACCTTCTGAGATCATTTCCTGCAATTTCATGCCAGCCACAATTCCAGCAATATATCTTCCCTGATATACTGCTCCCATGTAGGTATGGTAATTAGAAACAATGGGATTCTGATTCGCATTGTCCCCTGTTGCCTGACAAAATTGTATTTCCGGATATTTCTTAGCTACTTCTTTCGTTGTCTTACCATATCCATAACTGGTCGCAAAGATAACATCACATTTTTCTTTTGCCAATTCAACAAGCGGTTCCTCTACTGCATTTTCAGGTACATTAAATTTCTCTACAACCTGCACCTTATCACCAAACTGATTTTCAATGCTTTTTTGTGCCCGAATAAAATTGTACACATAAGGATTACTTTCATCCCCAATATAGACAAAACCAACTTTTATCGATTCCTTTACCTGACTTTTTTGTACAACACAATGCCATACACCCGCTAAGCCAATAACCAAAATACAAGTGATCAATGCTGCCATTTTTTGTTTCTTCATGCTTCTCCCCCCTTGTATCTCTTCAACGGATCGATAATGCCCTCTTCTATCAGCGAGATCATAATTTTAACGATATTGGGATCAAATTGTGTTCCACTTCCCTTGTGAAGTTCTGATAACACATAATCCATATCCATCTTTTGCCGATACACACGATTCGAGGTCATTGCATCAAACGCATCGGCAATCCCAATAATTCTCGCATTTAATGGAATTTCCTCTCCCTTCAGCCCCTTGGCATATCCTTTGCCATCATAACGTTCATGGTGATATCTGGCGCCATCCGCCACATCCTGCACAATTGTGAAATCTTTTAGTATATCACCGCCGATCAACACATGACTCTTCATGATCTCATACTCCTCGTCCGTCAATCGTGACGGCTTATTAAGTACGGCATCCGGTATACCGATCTTTCCAATATCATGCAGCAATGCGATCTTACGCAAAGCTTCACATCGTTCTTTGCTCCAGCCCATCCGCTTTGCAATTAGCACGGAATATTCTGCAACGCGCTCCGAATGCTGGCTTGTATTCTCATCTCTGGCATCGACAGTTTTTGCAATGGCAAGAATCGTCTCATTACCCATCTGCGCCTGTTTTTTGGCTAATTCAATCTCGCGATTCTGTCGCTCGATCACGCGGTTGCTTTGCAGTCTCGTGATCAGCCATGTAAGGTACATAATGATCATAACCACAATAATAATATAATATGCCTTAAACCACCACGTCTCCCAAAAGCGTTCCGGCTTTTCGATGGAATACGAACTGCTTTCGATCTCTTTCGTCCCGGTATAATCCAATATGGAGATTACAAACGTATAGGTTCCAGACGGCAGGTTCGTATAAACGATCGTTCCAAGTTCACTTTGTCGGACAATATTCTTTTTGTGCTCAAATCCTTTCAAATAATAACTAATGTATGGATCTTCTTTGGTGTAATTCATAAGAATCGGTGTGATCTCAATCTTATCCGCCGACTCTCCGATCGATGTCGTTTCGCTTTTACTGATATAATATTTGGTTCCATCTACCGTAATGTCATTGAGCCACATACGATAAATGGTTTTATTTTTATTATACTGTTCAATATTTACCACATACACTCCACTATTACAGGACAAATAATAGTTACCTTTATCATCGATATAATTCCAAGCGTTAGCAGTAAGTGAACCATCCAGTCCTCTTTTGCCATCGAGCAATTCATACGTGTATTTTTCATTTTGGATCAAACTGTCCTGAGTAACTATGTAAATACCTGCACTGCCTAGTATCCATACTTTACCATCGCTGTTTACCATTGCATCGTAGTTGTTCGAGTACGGAAAACCGGACAGGCTTCTGCATTCCAGCTTATCATTCATATAGCATAATCCGTTGCTGGTAATGATCAAATATCCTTTATCAAGCGCAACAATGCGCAAAATAACATCGGAAGTAAGTCCCGCTTTCATTGAAACCGTACGCTGTACCTTATTATTACGGATCACAGCAATACCACTTCCGTCACTTCCTGCTAAAATAGTTCCATCTGAACACTGCAGCATACACAATATCTGAGGATTGCCTAAGCCGTCCTCCTCGCCGATCGTTGCCACTACTTTCCCATTTCGAATAAAATCTATTCCTGTATTTTCAGATGCTGCCATCGTCCCATCTTTCAGCTCCATCACTGTTCGAAAGCGATTGCTGATGGTTCCTTTATTCGGTCCGTATTCTGTGATCTGCAGGGATGGTGTCACTTCGAGTAACCCCTCCTCTCCGGAGATAGCGATCCAAAGATGACCGGCAGAATCTACTGTCATGCAGCGGATCCTTCGCCCTCGAAGCTTGCGTGTCAATTTATTGTCACTCACACACTGTTGCTTTTCATCAATGATCTGCAGTCCATCGTCCGTTCCAATGTATATGCAGTCCTGCCATTTTGTCACTGTATTAACAACACGTTTCTCCAATGAGTACTGTCGAAAAAGATCCGTGAAGCAGGTTTTAGACAACTTGAGAAGCCCCAGGCGAGAAGATGTAAACCAAAGATTTCCCTGATAATCCATCGTCATATTGTCAATAGAACTGTTGAACGTATTCGTATCAAACGTATGAAACTTCTCTCCTTGCAAATAGCCAATACCGCTTCCACTGCATACCCAATAGTTCCCCTGATCGTCCGAAGCAATACTGCTTATCTGTTGAAGATTTCCCGTTGTATAGCGTTTTATTGTTCGATATTTTCCATTAGTTTTGCGGAGACGATACATTTCATTTGTCGTTGTTCCGACCAGCAGATCCCCATTGTCCATATACTTACAGCAAGTATAAAATGTTTCTGCATTGCCGGTTTTTAACGTGAACGTCTCCTTGATCATCTGATTGTTGATAATGAATAATTGTCCTGAATTATTGACAACGGCAACATCGCCAGCCTTGCCTGTTGCTATAGAACGTGCATACATGATTTCTTGTAAGGTTTTGCGCACCTTCAGTCCATTACTGATCGTTACGATACTTAATGCATTCGAAGTACCTATGTAATAATTTCCCTGCTCATCTTCGGCAATACAGCGGATTGAGTTGGATGCAAGATCATTCTGCACCGTCAATATATTACTGATTTTATCTCGGACATAGATCGATACACCATTGTCATTGGTTCCGATCCATAAACGACCTTCCTCATCCTCAAACAAGCAATTTACATTTTTGACATCCTTCATATCGGACATCGTATCAAACGTAGACCCATCAAAACGATACAGCCCTGAATAAGTTCCGATCCACAAATATCCATCTTTGGTTTCTACAATATCGTTTGCCTCACCACCGATCAGGCCATTCTCGCCATTATATACTGTCTGTGAATACGTTGATGTATATTTATCACCGGCTGTTGCTGCAACGCACTTCTGTCCACTGCCAATTAACGCCGCTGTAACGACAATACCGATCATTAAGGCACCTGAAGATTTCCGCTCTGCATTGCACTCGAAACGATCGCCCTTGATGATACCCAATATACCAAATATGATGCATACCGTAACCACTTTATCCGGAAAGTCCACGAGAAGCTCGGATAACCCGGAGGCGATCACGACCGGAATACGATAATACCGGAACATATCAAATAAAGCATCCCCCCACAGGTTGCCGTTATACCCTTGAAAAAATATCAAGTTAAATGGTGTAGAGACAACGATTGCAACGACCGAAACAAGTGCACTTGTCGTAAAGACACCAAACCAGTCACGTATCATATGTCTGCGCATACAGATTCCCATAACGATTGCAATCGCAACGCTGGTAACTGCATACGCATAACTGGTGACATTTCTCATTCCGTACAGAATGTTATTCGTTGCACCACATAAAGCACCAAAAAAAGGGCCAAGTAAACACGCTGACATCCCCGTGCCGATGGAATCCATCCACAACGGCAAATGCCAGTCTGCTGCCAATACCTTTCCCATGTAATTTATCCCGATGCAAACAAGCATAATTATGCACGTATTGCTGACCGATCGTATTTTCTTTGTCATATTCCCTCCCATTTCGTCCCATGCAAACATTACAGCATTTGTAACACTGTATTCCCGAATACCAAACTTCCGGCATTTCGTTTATGAGACCACGCGTATCACTATAATCTTGCCTATTATATCACGTAGCCTAAAACAAGTAAATGCTATCGCGGTTAATTTTTGTAAGATTATGTCTCCAAAATGCTTAGAAACAACTGCCGCATTTTCAAATCTCATGTTCTTGTTGAAATATTCTGCGATAGGCGCTTGGTGTCACACCATGTCTTTCCCTAAAATACTGAGTAAAGCGACTTTGTGAACCAAATGCACAATGTTCACTGATCTCGCCGATAGACTTATCGGTATACTTCAAAAAATACTCGCTTGCTTCAATTTTTTCATTTATAATATATTGCTTCAGCGAAATCCCCTCCTGCTTGCGAAAACGATCGGATAAATAATTCGGTGTGACGTCAAACTCTTTTGCAATGTCTGTCACTTGAAGTTTATCCATAATATGCAGATAAATATAATTTCTGACCTGAGAAGTTAATACATCTTCACAGTTTTTTCGCTGCAGATCGCGTACCTCACGCGCAAAGATAAATTCTGCCTCTCTGGTCGCCTTCTCAACTTCCAGTGGCTCCTGCAGATTATCCTCTACATTGCGTAAAAAGCTATCACACATAGACAAGGCTTTTTCCGGGGTGACTCCTCCCTGAATGGCGCTTCGAGACGCACTGCTGATCACCCATACTGCTATATTTTTGTAGTGTCTTAGTACATCCTTGGAAACATTTCCGATCTCTCCTCCATAAGATTCATTAATACTTTCTTCCAACGCCTGCAGATCTCCTCTGCGAATGCTCTCCTGCTCACGGCGCTCCTGTCGGATCGGATTGTGCGCTTTACGCCTCTCCTGATAATGCAGCATATCATTTGTCAGATGCTTTGCAATACTGGCATCCGGCTCCTCCAATACATTCCAGAATACATTTCCCGGCATTTCCTGTCCGGTAATGGATTTCCAACAAAGCTCTATGATTGCGCGAAATTCATCCTTTCCACAATAAGAAATGCCTATGGAATCATTGCCTACCGCATAATACACGCGTATCCTGCCTAACACAATATATTCCCCTACAGGCGATTGGATGACTGCGTATGCCACGCCCTTTCCATCCATTTTAATATATGGTTTTTCTTTTCCTTTTCCCTGAAACTCCCTTGGTGCAACCGGCTGACACACACCTTCCTCAAAGCTGTGTATCAGATTCCCTTCCCGGTCAAAGACATTGATGGGTCCATGCAATAATTTGTGTAGTCGCTCTAATAAGTAAATATCCATATTGTTTTCCCCGCCTTTCTATAATGCGCTTTTCTCTCACTCAACTTGTCTTCGAATGGCTTCCTCCACTCGTTTGACCTCAGCATAAAATTCTCTTGCAGACCATAATTTGCAGCCTTGCCCGCGGATGATCAGCTGCTCCAGCCCATCCGAAGTTGCCACAGTTACATCATGTTCCCGCCCCATGTTATGAGCAAGTTTTTCGATATATTGATCTGCTGTTTCCGCCTCCTTCGTATATACCACATGTATATTGTGATAATCCAGCATCTGACCAATACCGCCTTTTACCTTATAAGCATCAAATACAAGGATCAGTGTCATCCCCATATAAGCTTGATAATTACATAAAATATCCATCAGGCGGTCTCTGGCTGCGTCAATATTATCCTTTGCCAGCTCGTTCAGTTCGTCCCATGCAAACACTATATTATAGCCATCCACCAGCAGATACTTTTCCGCCGAACGCTTGTAAGCGACAGGTCCACGACTGTCTGTAGACGAAACAACACGTTTTCGCTGTCTGATCCAATTTTTCTTCTGATTGCGGTTTGCGCCACCCGCTTGTCCAAGAATAGAACGAATCTCCTCTTCTCCCATCGAGTATTCCGTATCATACCGCATTCGGCGCCTCATTGCTGCTGTCATAGGCTCCGCATAGTCGTCTTCCGGCGACTGCTTACCTTCCAAAGAATACCCATTATCTACGTGTACATGATCTGCCACTTCATTCCAAGGAACGATATAGCCGGAACCATGTGCTGTAAACACAGAATCCGCTGTTGCCGCATAATCCAGATCCGGATCATAACCAATCTGTGCAACCACTTCTTCCGTATTGTGGCATGGTCGATATCCGCACAACTGACAGGACATCTTTCCTTTACCACCGGTATAAGCAGACAGATCCTTCTGATAGGAGCGTATTGTCGCAACCGGTGCTTCTCCGGCAAGAACTGCGTATTCTCCCGATGAATCCGGTGCATTCAGTTTCGCACTCATTCGCTCCATGTCCGTCATTGCCCGTCCCAACTGTTCGGTCGGCAGCTCCAAACGGAACGAATAGTACGGCTCCAGTAAGATCGTTTCTGCCTGTCTAAGTCCCTGCCTGACTGCACGGTAGGTCGCCTGTCTGAAATCACCGCCCTCCGTATGCTTCACATGTGCTTTACCTGCAATAACGGAGATCCGCATATCCGTGATCTCTGATCCGGTAAGCACTCCGCGATGTTTCTTTTCCTGCAAATGAGTTAGGATCAAACGCTGCCAGTTTTTGCTCAGCATATCTTCGCTGCAATTCGTGTCAAACACCAGACCGGATTCCGGCTCACCGGGCTCCAACAGCAAATGAACCTCTGCATAATGTCGTAATGGTTCAAAATGCCCCATACCGATAACCGGTGCCGCTATGGTTTCTTTGTAAACGATATTTCCCTCGCCAAAAGTGACATGCATACGATAACGATCAAATAACTGCTGCCTGATCACTTCGATCTGCACCTCGCCCATCACCTGTGCATGAAGTTCTTTGAGTGTTTCATCCCATATAATATGAAGCTCAGGTTCCTCCTCTTCAAGCTGCTTCAAGAGCGGAAGTGCACGTCTTACATCCCAGTCCGGTTCCAAAAAGATCCGATACGTCAAAACCGGCTCTAATATTGGAACTTCATCGTGTTCCATAAAGCCAAGCCCCTCTCCCGGATACGTATGGGACAAACCGGTAACCGCACAAATTTCTCCCGCTTTGGCTTCCTTTGCCGTCGTATATTTTTCTCCGGAATAGAACCGGATCTGATTGATCTTTTCGCTCCAGATCTGCTCTTCATCGCCGTCATCAGATTGCAGCTGCTTTTTGCCCTGTAATAACTGTCTCGCCTGCAGGCGTCCACCCGTCACTTTCAAATGTGTCAGTCGATTGCCCTGCTCATCTCTGGATATCTTGTATACTCTGGCGCCAAACTCATCTCCATACTGTCCGGGCTCTGTATATTGCCACAATCCCTTTAGAAATGTTTCAACTCCCTGCATTTTTAGTGCAGAGCCAAAATAACATGGAAACAACTTCCGTTGTCTGATCAGCCGGATCACATCTGCATCTTCAAGTGTTCCATCCTGCAAAAAGCGTTCCAACAGATCCTCTTCACACACGGCTGCCGCTTCCATCACGCTCTCAGGTTCTGCCATAAAATCAACACAGGCATCCGAAAGCTTTTCCTGTAGTTCCTGCATGATCCGACCACGATCCGTATCCGGCATATCCATTTTATTGATAAAAAGAAACACCGGAATATCGTAGTAAGCAAAAAGCTGCCATAACGTCTCGGTATGGCTTTGCACGCCATCAGCAGCACTAACGACTAATACTGCATAGTCCAGTACCTGCAATGCGCGCTCCATTTCTGCCGAAAAATCTACATGTCCCGGTGTATCTAATAGCGTAACCGTTCCATCCTGCAGCGCAAAGCGCGCAGGCTTGGAGAAAATAGTGATCCCCCGGTCACGTTCCATATGATTGTTATCTAAAAAAGCGTTTTGATCGTCAACACGCCCTAATTGGCGGATCGACCCTGCCGTATACAAAAGTCCCTCCGACAGTGTCGTTTTACCCGCATCAACGTGCGCCAATATTCCTATGGTAATATGTTTCATATATATTCACTTTCTATCTGCGATCCTTCGCCGGTGTAATATCCCCGGTACTCTCGCTAATGATAAATCGTGGCCGTTCCTTGGTTTCCATGTAAATCTTACCAATGTACTCTCCAATAACGCCCAAACTAAGCAACTGCACACCGCCCAAAAATAAAATACAGCACAAAAGACTTGACCATCCACCAACAGTCATTCCGCATATCTTTTCAATGATCGTTGCAACAATAGCGATCAAACTGATCACGCAAACAATAAATCCCATACTGGTGATCATACTGATTGGTTTGACAGAAAAGCTGGTAATACCATCAAACGCAAACGAAAGCATTTTTTTCAATGGATAATGGCTCTCTCCGGCAATTCTCTCAGCACGTTCATAGTAAACGCAGGAATAGCGAAAACCTACTAACGGTGCCATTCCACGTAAGAACAGATTAACCTCTTTGAACTGTGCTAATCCTTCCAGTGCTTCTTTACTCATCAAACGGTAATCTGCATGATTGTATACAACATCTGCGCCCATCGCCGCCATAACTTTATAAAAGCCCTGTGCCGTAGCACGCTTGAATACCGTATCTGTCTTTCTCTCGGAACGCACACCATAGACGATCTGTGATCCTCCCAAATACTCGTCCACCATCCGCGTCATCGCTGTCATATCATCCTGACCGTCACAGTCGATCGATATTGTAATATCTGCATATTGTTTTGCTGTCATCAATCCTGCAAAAAGAGCATTCTGATGTCCACGATTACGTGACAAACATAAACCCTCGATCTGCTCTTCTTCCTCCGCAAACTTGCTGATCAATTCCCAAGTAGCATCTTTGCTTCCATCATTTACAAACATGACACGGCTCTCTTCTGCAATCTTCCCCTCTGAGATCATGCCACGCAGCGTCTGCAAAAATAATGGTTCTGTTTCCGGTAATACTTTTTCTTCATTGTAACAAGGAATTACAATGTATAAAATTGGTTTGCTCGTCATGATATACCCCCTGTATTGTGTCTTTGTTTCTTTCATAGATACCACGGATCATTTTCCTGCATAGCAGTGTAAGAGAAATCACACCTCGCTTCTCCATGACCCTTGGCAGTATTATACCAAATATTGTTTCAAGATGGCAACCTTGTCTGTCTGCTCCCATGGAAGGTTTAAGGTGTTTCTTCCAAAATGTCCATATGCCGCAGTTTGGCGATAGATCGGTCTGCGCAGATCGAGCATCTTGATTATACCAGCCGGACGAAGATCAAAGTTATCACGGATGATCTCAACCAAACGGCTGTCGGATAATTTGCCGGTACCAAACGTATCTACCATAACAGAAGTCGGCTGTGCAACACCGATCGCATAGGAAAGCTGAATCTCACAACGGTCTGCAAGACCTGCCGCTACGATATTTTTGGCAACGTAACGTGCTGCATATGCAGCCGAACGATCTACCTTTGTGCAGTCTTTTCCCGAAAAAGCTCCGCCACCGTGACGTGCATATCCGCCATACGTATCTACGATGATCTTACGACCAGTCAATCCGCTGTCACCATTCGGTCCGCCGATCACGAATCTGCCGGTTGGATTGATAAAATATTTCGTATCTTCACTTACTAATTCTGCCGGGAGGATCGGATCGATCACATACTTACGAATATCTTCATGGATCTGCTCCTGTGATACATCCTCTGCATGTTGACTCGAAATAACCACAGCACTGATATGTATCGGCTTACCGGCTTCATCATACTCTACTGTCACCTGACTTTTGCCATCCGGTCGAAGATAAGAAAGTGTTCCATTCTTACGCATCTCTGTCAACTGGCGTGTCAACTGATGTGCCAAAGAAATCGCATATGGCATGCAATCCTCCGTCTCGTTGGTTGCATAGCCAAACATCATTCCCTGATCTCCTGCACCGATTGCTTCAATCTGTGCATCAGACATATCCATTTCACCGTTCTTTGCCTCAAAAGCCTTATCAACACCCATAGCTATATCTGCAGACTGCTGATCTAACAACACCTTTACCTTACAGGTATCACAGTTGAATCCTTTGGCGTCATCGTCATAACCAATCTCACGGATCGTCTCACGCGCAATCTTCTCATAATCAACCTTAGCTCTCGTGCTGATCTCGCCCATGATCATCACATAATCTGTCGTAATGACTGTCTCGCAAGCAACACGGCTCATCGGATCCTGCTCCATCAATGCATCCAATACAGCATCGGAAATGTTATCACATATTTTGTCCGGATGTCCTTCCGTAACCGATTCCGATGTAAACAAACGTTTCTCCATAATTTCCTCCATTCTGCCGTACCATTTCTGTACGGTCTATCTACGAATATTTCCAAAAAGAAAAAGCCCACCTAAACCGACGACAGATGGACTTGATTTCAACTTGATCTCAAACCCTCTTATTGCTCGATTTCTCGCTGAGATTGGCACCTTCCTGTCAGGGGTTGCCGTGGTTTCACAGAGCCTTCACTCTCCGCCACTCTAAATAAGAGTTGTTTTGTGAACTATTTTCTTATACCGTGTAATAACACGCAACTTTTATATTATACCTTTCGACGCATTTCGTCAATACCCAAACGAGACTATTCGCCAAAATTATGAACCATTTATGATAATGTCCAATATACCACAAAGGAAAATGTCTCAAAACAATATCCGTTCAGAAGATCCAAACATATCTCCTCAGCAGCAAGCGGACATACATACTAAAAAATTTTATAGTGCTGCATCGGTACATTTAATAAGAAATGTTCCATTAAATCATGGAGTACGATAACAGGACCCGACAACCAGAACCATAAATTACAATATAAAAGACAGATCTGCCCCCGAAAATTGTACTGCTGTCCGGAATAATCCCATACCGCCAGATGCAGATAACGATTCACGATCATGCCGACAACAAATTCCACCACCGTGATCATAAGACTGCACAAAAGCATCTGCCCCACCAGTGATGCCTGTCCACCCAGTAGATTTTGCACAGCACCGACTAACACAAAACAAATTCCACCAGCTAGCAGCATTGATATATGAGAATAACCCCGCATTAATATTTCTAATGCGCAATATAAAAATCCTCCTGTAAAAAACATGATCGTATATGCCTGTGCCGGATTCATATCTGCTATTCTCCTTCCTTTGCCATATGTTCTGCTATTCTCAAACATAGTATGTATTTTTTTTAAAATTTTATTCTTGTTGATAATGATTGGTTTTTATCAGGTATTGTGCTAACATAACAAGAGAATACTTAAGCAGAAAGCGAGGATTTTGATATATGAACCAAACCATCTTAAAACGACTGGATGCTGCGATCACATCAACATTGATCGGACACAGTGAAGATCCTGACTGTAATGTCGGCGCATCCATCTGTATACTCCATCGCGGCGAGGAAGTATACCGCAAAGAATACGGCGAAGCAGACAAGGAAAAGCACCATCCAATGAAACCAGATACGATCTTCCGCTGTTATTCTATGACAAAGCCGATCACTTCTGTTGCTGTGATGACTTTGGTAGAAAAGGGTGCATTAGCACTATCCGACCCGGCTAGCAAGTATTTACCGGGGTTTAAAGATCAAAAAGTATATACCGATCAGGGACTTGTTCCGGCGAACCGCGAAGTCACTATCCAAGATCTGTTGGATATGACTGCCGGTGTAGTCTACCCGGATGCATCTTTTCCTGCCGGTGCTATTATGGACAAGATCCAAGCAGATTTCTATGATAAGATCGCCAAAGGCGAACCGACTCCTTCTACCTATGAATTGGCAAATATCATCGGTCAACAGCCTCTGGCATTCCAGCCAGGCGAGCGCTGGTTATACGGTTTTTGCGCAGACGTTCTCGGCGCCATCGTGGAAGTCGTATCCGGCAAACGCTACATTACGTATCTAAAAGAAACTATTTTTGATCCGCTCGGCATGACAGACACTGATTTCTATGTCCCAGAGCAAAAGCAGGGTCGTTTTATGCAGTTCTATCAATATATGCCGGAAACTCAAACGTTAGATCCATGCACCTGGCAGCATTTATGTCTGTCTCATATGCATCTAAAACAGCCATCTTTTGAATCCGGTGGCGCAGGTTTGGTATCTACCTTGAGCGATTACGCCAAATTTGCACAGATGATGTTAAACAAAGGAACGTATCAGGGTATCCGCATTTTGGGACGCAAAACAGTAGAATGGATGACACAGAATCATCTTAATGAAAAACAGCTGGTAAGCTTTGACTGGGAATCATTAAAAGGTTATGGCTATGGCAATCTGATGCGTTGTATGATCCATACAGAACTTTCCGAAAGCATTGGATCTAATGGCGAATTTGGATGGGACGGCTGGTTAGGCAGCTATGTAAGTATGGATCCGGCTGAGGATCTGGCGATCATTTATGTGATCAACAAATGTGGTGGTAACGGTTACCGGGATGTACAAGTTATCCGCGATATTGTATATGCCGCATTAGAAGATTAGCAATTCACTCAAACTTCCCATACCGGAAGTTATTGTCCGAACCACAGATTGCTTATTATGTCAAGAACATATTGCATTTTGCAGCCACCAAAGAGTGGTTTCTGCCATCCGAGAACTATAGTAATTGCCTTGCCGCATTTTGGTTTTTCAGTGATTTCTAAATTTTGTTGTCTCTGATGTATGATTTACATGCCTTACGGAGAACTCGATGTCCCGGCAGCAAGGTAATCATCATTTTTGATAGGGACTTTGCGCTCGTCGTTACTTATGTCTCGTATCTCAGAGACATTAAGTAACGTGACGTAGCGCATCGTAGCGAAAGCGTCCCGTCCAAAAATGGATGATATCTTGCTAAACCGGGACGTCTCAAACACTCCTCTAGGCATGTATTCATCAGAGACCTAACAAAATAAGAAATCACATAAAAACATTGCGTTCTGCGGCAATTATCTTAGTTCTCGAATGACAGAACAATTTAGTTTATCGGCTGCAAAATATCTTATTTATTGCCGACATAATAAGCAATATGTGGTTGTGGAGGTTGGAGGTATGGGCAGTTTGAGTAAATGATATATCGTAAAGCAATGGAAAGAAAGGTTAGGTGAGCAGTATATGAATACTTCACAGGCAGAAGGCATTGATCAGCTTCAAAGCTGGGTCAATGAAAGTAAACGTATTGTGTTTTTTGGCGGTGCCGGAGTCTCAACCGAAAGCGGCATCCCGGATTTTCGCAGTGTAGATGGTTTGTATCATCAAAAATATGATTATCCACCGGAAACCATTCTCAGCCATACGTTTTTTATGCGAAATACAAAAGCGTTCTATGACTTTTACCGCGATAAGATGATCTGTCTGGACGCCAAGCCAAATATCACTCATCTGAAATTGGCAGAAATGGAACAAAAAGGCAAACTTACTGCTGTTGTGACTCAAAATATTGATGGGCTTCATCAAGCAGCTGGCAGCAAAACGGTATACGAACTCCATGGATCCGTGCACCGCAATTACTGCACCAAATGCCATACATTTTATGATATTCACTGTATTACTGAAAGCACAGGCATTCCGACTTGTGAATGTGGTGGTATTATCAAGCCGGATGTTGTATTATACGAAGAGGGATTAAATGATGCAACAGTAACCGGTGCTGTCAAAGCGATCAGCGAATCCGATCTCATGATCATCGGCGGCACTTCTCTCGCTGTATATCCGGCCGCCGGACTACTGCATTATTTCCATGGAAACCATTTGGTATTGATCAATAAATCTGCCACCCCGATGGATGCAGATGCAGATCTTTTGTTACAATGTGGACTTGGGGAAGTCTTTTCCCAGATTGAAGTTCAATGTGCGCGAAGGCAAAATTGCACATAGCTATCAGTCAGATGCCGGTATCTATACCTGGCAGATGACTGGTCGCTATGTGAACGCTTTGGCGAGTTTGATAAAAAGACTAATTACTAATAAGAAAGAAAGGATTGATGACTATGCATTATTCTTATACTACAAAAGGAACTTGTTCCAGTGAAATTGAATTTGATCTGGATGGTGATATTGTTCATAACGTACAATTTGTCGGTGGCTGTAACGGTAACCTAAAGGCGATCAGCTCTTTGGTTGACGGTCTAACCGTAGAACAGGTCGTAGATAAAGTCAAGGGCATCACGTGCGGTTTCAAAAGCACATCCTGCTCGGACCAGCTTGCAACCGCACTGTTGGAAGCACTCGACACAGTACAATAATTCACTAAACTATTTATTCACACTTGTTTAGAAGCTATGCGTTTCATTTATGAATCACATATTGTTTCTATCTTTTCTCAAAATGGTACAGGCGGCTTACGGCATCTCCCCAGAGATCACCGATCAACAGGCCGCCTTTCATTAATATTTCACCGGTATATTCCCTTTGCGTCACATCACAATAATAAACCGCTTCCGGATCCAGTCCCTGTAAATGCACCTTACGGCTTCGGCGGTTCGGTTCCGCGAGCACCTGTACAAATGTCATTAAAGCCTCTTTCTGATCTTTTGACACAACCATATAAGCATCATAGTAATGATTTTCTGCATACGATGCGAGTCTATAGTAATCCCCGTTTCGGATCAATAACTGGTAGGTATGATACATCTCTGTCTGCTCACGGATCAACGCCTTTTCTTCCTCTGATAACTTTGTCACATCAAGCTCATAACCAAATGTTCCCGCCAATGCGACATGTCCACGAGTCACAAACGGAGTATTGCGTCCTACCGTATGATTTGGGCAGACGCTAACATGTGCCCCTATCGTGGATAATGGATAAATTAACGCTGTTCCCTCCTGAATACCTAAACGCTCCACGGCATCTGTGTCATCAGAGCACCAGATCTGCGGACTGTAATATAGCATTCCCGGATCAAATCTCCCACCGCCTCCGGAACAATTTTCCAACAACAGATCCGGAAATTCCGTAATCAGCCGCTCCTGCATGCGGTATACTGCTAACACATACCGATGAAGTAATTCCTGACCATGCTCTTTGCCCAAATATGCACTTCCAAGATCAGACAGTTGGCGGTTCATGTCCCATTTTACGTACATGATCGGTGCACTGCGCAAAATACGTGCCACCGATTCATAAGCATATTCCTCAACTTCCGGATTCGATAGATCCAACACGCCCTGCGCCCGGCTAAGAGTCGGCTCACGTCCCGGTATTTGGATCATCCAGTCCGGATGTGCGCGAAACAGATCCGAATCCGGAGAGATCATCTCCGGCTCAAACCATATGCCAAACTTCATGCCGATTTTATTAATGCTGTCTACCAAATGTTTTAAACCACCGGTAAGTTTTTCCTCATTCACATACCAATCTCCCAGCGAAGACTCATCATTGTTGCGTCTGCCAAACCAGCCATCATCCATCACGAATAGCTCTATGCCACAGTCTTTCGCGGTCTGCGCAATATCTAATAACTTTTCCGTTGTAAAATCGAAATACGTTGCTTCCCAATTGTTGATCAGTATCGGACGCTCCGTATTTTTGTAGCGGCTGCGAATCAAATGCTCACGGTAAAAATCATGAAGGGAACGAGTCATCTTGCCAATGCCTTCCGACGAGTAGGTGAGAACTACTTCCGGTGCCTGAAAGGTCTGTCCCGGTGTCAGCTTCCACCCAAATTCATAAGAGTGTATTCCCATTGTCATACGTATCATGTCATGCTGCGACACTTCCACCTGTCCCAAAAAATTGCCAGAATATACAAAATGCATTGCATATACATCTCCTCGGGTCTGCGTTGTACCCGGTGTGACCAGTGCAATAAACGGATGCTCCTGATGCCCGGATTCCCCACGGATCGACGCCGCTGACTGTCTTCCATATCCAATTCTCCGGCGCTGTATACGTCGTTCTCTGGCCCATGCGCCCGGCAAAGTCAGCAACTCATAATCTTCCTCATAATCCATATCCAGACAGGCACTATATATTTTTTCGATGGTAAGCGTCTGCTCTCCCCGATTGTATACCCGCACAGAACGAGTAATTACATCCTCCCTCTCAAAAGCTGTGTACGATAGCACAACTTCTACACCAAGGACTCGATCCTGACAAATTACCTCTAACGTCTGTACTGCTGTACCGGCATCTTCCGTATCCATCTGTGAAGCAGTGACAAAAGAAGCCGGAAGTCCCTCTAATGGTGTCTTGCCGGAATATATTCGATGCTCTTTGTAAAGAATTTCCGTTCCCAGGCATCCATTTTCATCTCGAATATCCAAGCAGCTTTCCCGAAAATTCCCAATGCCGCCGGTTGGCAGTTCCATCGGAAAGCTTTCCAAAAATACGCATTTTTCGCGTTTGTTGCGCTCTGGTGTATATGGATATTCCTCCGTCCGCAGCAAATACCCACCGTCAATGTGCTGTAAACGCTCCCCATAATAAATATGACCCAAATACCCTTCCGGTGTAATGCCGATCATGTAACTGGTACTCTTGGTATTTAGTTGGAAAATATGCTGTTTCTCATCATAAATAATCATTCTATTCTTTACACCTTTCCTCTCTATATAGTCAAGTCTTTTTCCTTAAAATAAGGAATTTCGTTAATTGTTTCTCAGATAAATAAGCCATTGTCATGGATATTTTTATGCATCTGGTACGAAAATAGTGGTTTCTCCTTGGAGCATGATGATTTATTTTGCAATAGTTGGACCAGATGTGACTCAATCCTCACGTATCTGACCATTTGCAATGTTTTGCTGTATGATCGAATCTACGACTTCGAACAATGGTTCTGATCCAAGACGCGTCTTACTCTGCCTTCCGTATACCTGCTGCGCCGTAACCTCGTGTTCCTTCCAATCCGCACCACCATTACTGTTATTTAACATTAACGGCTGTAAATTATCCATGGCATGTGCAAACTTCGATTCCGGCGTTTCAAACGCCTCAAACTCATCAAACAATGCGATCAGTTCTTCCTTTTGTTCATCCGGTAAGAGCGAAAAGATCCGCTCCTTTGCAGCATCCTCTCTTGCTTTCTGTGTCTTCAGATTCTCTGCATCATACGCATAAGTATCCCCTGCATCGATCTCTACAATATCATGGATCAAACACATTAACATCACTTTTGCAACGTCGATTTTTTCATTCGAATATTCCCGAAGCACATACGCCATAATTGCCATATGCCAAGCATGCTCTGCATCATTTTCATTTCTTCCATGTCCGGAAAGATGCGTCTGCCGAAAAATATTCTTCTCCTTATCAATCTCCAATGCAAATGCAAGCTGTTTTTTTAATCGTTCATCCATCACATACTACTCCTTTTCCTGAAATACTGCATGGTCAAAACATCATATATCCCAAGCAGTTATTTATCCCTGTAATTCATCCGCAGGACGAATCATGATCTTCAAGTACGATTTTAAGTAAGTGCAAACATATCCCTACAAATCATCTTCCCTGTCTCTGTTCTAAAAATCGTTGTATACGCATGCTGTACTGCCTGCTGTGATAATGTATCTTCATACATATTCACCAAAAAATCTGCCTCAACCAAAATCTGATAGTCGATCCCATCCATATCCTCATAGGTATGATGATGTGCGATCAAATATTGTACCCTGGTCGATACATCCTCCGGGAACCGCAACTTGGCAAGCAATTGTTGCGCCAGTCCCGGACCTTCCTGTTCCTGTAATTTACCCCCGCAGTCGCCATATTTTTGTTCGCATACATGAATGCCTATGTCATGTGTTAATGCTGCTGTCTCAAGAATAAACCTAGTCTTCTCATCCACATTCTCCAGTTCTGCTATTAATTTTGCATAGCTGTGAACTTTGCAAAAATGCTGTATTCTTTTCGGATCTCCTGCATACAATTTAATCATTTCAGCATGCAACTTGTTAATCATAATAATTTTTCATCCTACTTTCTTACTCTAATCCCATTGCTTCAATAATCCGCTTCACTGTTTCCTCATCCAGCTCTACAAATTCTGCTATGGATGCTATACTTTCTCCACGTTCGTATAGCTTTCGAATAGACCGTTCATTGGTTTTGGCTATTCCTGTTTCTTCGCCTTCCTTCAAACCCTCTTCATAACGCTGCCGATATTCGTATTCTAACGTCATATATCCCAACCTCCAACTCTCATTTTGGCGGGCCGAACGCACTGCTTCCTCTAACTGCTTCGTATACTCATCCGACGCACCTTTTCCATCAATATAATCCAAAATCCGTTTCATTTCGGGACTCACATCATCCATCGTCCCCTTAGTACTTAAGATTATCTTAACTGCGTCATCATCTAATGTCAATGCCGTATTTTCCTGACAGGTATTGCAAAATGTATAAATATGCCTGCCTTCGCCGAACGGATCAAATGTGCAGATGAAGATCACATAACTTTTCTTTAATTTCGTATAATCCTGACCTTTCTGCAGTATGTTAAGGTCTATCACGCCTTGATAATACCGCATCCGTTTCGGTAGATTCCTATTATCTGATGTTTGCATCTCAAGGTTAAATACTGTGTTCTGATCATCTTCCACATACACATCTAACCGTATTGCTTTGGCATTTGCAGACAGATCAATACTCTTCTGTGACTGCGGATACACGACCTTTCGAATCTTGATCTTCAAGATCATCTCCAAAAATGGTTTTACGTATTTGGGATCGTGCATGATCAATCCAAACATAAAGTCGTCTTTTAGCTCCAGTTCTTCGTATGGTTTTATTTCTCTTGCCATAGTGTACTCCCCCTCTTCCTGTTATGCATTTGTACATATTGTTTCGTACGTGATGATATGTCATCTTTCAAGAAGAATTACTATTGGCAATATTCACATATTTATGAGATTATTATGTACATATCTCACAATATTCTACTTTCTCTGTAGATCACAGCAGCGAGAACAGCGATGCCGGCTTTATTGTCTTCCTATTGTTAATTCTTTTTCTTCGGGCTCAAATGCTGTTCTCTGCACTTTGATCGTTTTGATGCATAGATCATTCCAGTGCATTGCCTGACAAAATTGATTGATAGCTGCAATGTACGAATTAATACTGGTAGCCTTGTAGGTGCTGCTCACTTCCAGATCTCTTTTATATTCCAGCATAAGCGTTTTCGTTAGAATCCTTCCGTCCGCGTATTGCTGCAATTTACGGACATCCCGTACATATTTATCTATCGTACTCGGGGACTTTTCTGCTTTGTATAAACATTGACGGAAGCGAATAATTTCCCGCTCCGTGATAACTTTTTGCTTTGTCTTTTGTTTCATCTTCGTCCTGCTTTCTCCGCCGTTTGGTGCGGTTTTCTTATAGGATTAAAGTGTTAAAAGTCCATTTTCATGACGGAGATATTTTTTTGAAGATTTGCGCTACAATATCTTGAGGCGATGCGGCGCATCGTTGATAGATATTGTGGTCAAAGATTCGAGAAAATAGCCCGTCAGGGAAATTCAGGCCTTTTGACACCTTAATCCTTATATTAGACCATTCAACTTAGCCTAATTCAAACTTCCCATACCTCATTATTTCACACAACCACATATTGCTTATTATGTCAGTAAAATAATAACTATTTTGCAGCCGATAAAGTAAATTATCATGCCGTCAAAAAAACTAAGACAATTGCCGAAGAACGCAGAGTTTTCATAGTGATTTCTTATTTTGTTAAGTCTCTGATGAATACATGCCTGAAGGAGCGTATGAGATGTCTCGGTTTAGCAAGGTATCATCCATTTTTGGACGGGACGCTTTCGCTACGATGCGCTACGTCACGTTACTTAATGTCTCTGAAATACGAGACATAAGTAACGACGAGCGCAAAGTCCCTTTCAAAAATGATGAATACCTTGCTTCCGAGACTTCGAGTTTCCGAAAGGCATGTAAATCATACATCAGAGACAACAAAATTTAGAAATCACTATGAAAACTAATTGCGGCAAGGCAATTGCTATAGTTTTTTGATGGCATTATTCACTATATGTCAGCTGCAAAATATAATTAAACCATCGACATAATAAGCAATATGTGGTTTGGTCAATAACTCCCGGTATGGGAAGTTTTACCTAGCCTAATATATTGTATAACGAAAATGAATACTGTTTTAAATTTTCAGATAAAATACAGAGGACTTTTTGAAATCTCTAGCATCAAAAAGCCCTTTGTATCATTTTATATTATTTGTGATGATTAGTTGTGACAATTCATTAATATGCTACATTAACCTGATATACATAAATTCCACTTCCCGTTGAATACAGATAATAGGTACCTGCAGAAGGAATTTTGTATGTTACCGTAGATGGCGTTCCTGTGATCGTAGCATTTCCTACTGTGCTTCCACCTACGCTACCGGATGCCAGACGCAATGTTCTGGATGCGGATGTGGATGTGGATGCTGCCGTAACTTTTACCGTACAAGCTCCCGTTGCCGTAAACTTGATATATCTTCCGGTGCTGTTACCACCACCATTCATTTGCAATACTTTGCTGTAACTTGTGCCATTTACAGTAGTGTTGCGATTAAGCACCGCTACATTTTTGCTAGAAGATGCCCCAATTGTAAAACTTCCTGATGTAATGGCATTTGTATAGTTTCCGTAAGTAAGATCATTGGCTGACAGACTGATGTCTGTGCCTTTTGTGTCTGATGCTTTTTCTAAGATCCATAACTGGCAGGCACCACCCCAGTAAGAATACTGAGCGATATTGCCACCTGCTGCCGTACTCCAATTATATACATCAAGGCAGGAAGCACTGGAGGTTACTCTTGTCTTAATCGCATAGGCTCCATTTGATATCTTTTGAATGTCAAATAACTGGTTGTTGGAACCCTTATAACTGTATTGCAAAATATTAGCACCATCAGCGGCACTTTTGCCTGCAACATCTACTACCTTTGAATATCCGCTGGCACCTGTATAAATATAGTAATATCCTGTTGCGGAATCCTTTACCAGCTTGAATTTCTGACGATCTGTGCCTGTGTACGTATACTGCTGCACATTAGCATTGTTAGAAGCTGATCCATTAGCAACGTCCAAATATAAACCACTGAAGGAACTCTTAATATAGTATGTTCCCTCTAAAGAAGATGCGGAACTGTTGGAGCTATTGGAGCTGCTAGAGCTGTTGGAATTGCTGCTCTTTGGATATACTGATGCAATGGCATCAATAATCTTTTGCTGTGTTACTTTACAGGTACTTCTGTCAATCACGCCAAAACCATATGTGCCCGTATAACCATTATCCCAAAGGACCGGCACCATGCCATACTTCTTAGCATAAGTACATACTTTTTTCGCAAACTCTGCTCTCTGTGCAGCGCTTGTAGAATCGTATGCTGACTTATCAATTGAACCATACTCACCGATCACTACCGGGTAACCTGCTGCTACGAACTTGTTATACAAGCTGGAAAACTGTGATTTCAGAGCAGATTCATCACCCCAGGAAGATGTCTTTGCGCTGTTTGTTGCTGTATCTCCCCACTGTGTTACATTAGAAGATTCCTCTCCACAGAAATCCCATGGATCATAGTAATGGACAGAAATCATAATTCTTGGAGTAGAAATGCTGCGATCTCGGTAATTGTCTGTTGGCAGGGAAAATCCGTAATTACCAACTGTATATGTAATATTGGTATTCCATCCCGGAATCATGAGCCAACGCTTTGCATTATTGCCACCTGTCTGACGAACTGTGTCTACAAAGATCTGATTATAAGCATTAATATTTGCATATGCCGTGGATGAAGGTGTTCCGTATGTTCCATCGAATTCTTCATTCATAGACTCAAATACTAAATGCTGATCATAATTTTTGAACTTAGTTGCAATCTGTTTCCACACAGCCTTGTACTTTGCCTTAATCGCTGTCTGATTGGAAGATCCACAAAACAGCCAACCACCATCCAAAGTAGTATAACCATCACCATGCATGTTGATGATCGCATACAAACCATTGTTTACACACATATCTACCACTTGCTGCACTCTGTTTAACCAGCTGGCATCAACCGTATAGTTGCTGTCTGAGCCAATGTGTCCCATATAGGATACCGGAATGCGGACGGATGTAAATCCTGCGTTTTTCACTGCTTTAATCAGATTTTCCGTAATGGTCGGATTACCCCACGCTGTTTCACTTGGTACTCCGTTATTTGCTGCTTCCAACTGATTTCCCAGATTCCAGCCTGCTCCCATTGCAGATACAAACTGGCTCTGATTCAGATTCTGGAACGATCCGGATGCTGCCTCTGATTTTGTTTGCTGACCGAATGACAATACGCTAATAGAACTAATAACCATTGCCAGTGCCAACACATGCGCCAACCATTTTTTTGCTTTGTTCATAAAACTACCTTCCCTTTCTGAAACTGTTTATTCTTTTGTACCCATTCCTTGGAATACGCTTGATTTCTGATCCCCATTCAGATAATTTCCCTATTTACATTCTCACCCAAACATACTTTTCCCAATTGGCGCAGTTCTGTTCCGCCGTTTCCCTATTTACACCTTTTTTGTTTGAATTGCACATAATCACATTGATAATTATAGCTATATTATGAAATTTTTACAATACTCATTCATATTTTGTTCACATTTTCGCCATAATGCACAAAGAAAACATTTTCGAAACTATCTACGAAAATGTTTTCTTTGTGCAAAATTACAAATTTCTATTTATTCTCTTTTCAATCTATTCTGTTTCAATCTATTCTCTCTTCAATCTGCTTTCTTTCAATCTTTCCTATTTTCCCTAACTGTCCGCAATAATAAAATACTCACAACAAGCAACACCGGAAAAATGATGCGCCAGCACAATGGATACCCGATAACCGATCCGGTCAATGAATCCCGCCGATAACAGGTCCACCAGTAACTGAATACCAATGTTAAAAGTGATCAGCATCGTAATCTGACTGAGTGGAATATGATAGCTTTTTTCAAAGGTCAAAAAAAGCAACGGCACAAAATTATTGACGATCGCCTAAACAATATAACCTGCAAAACAGGCGTACATCGTCTTTTGAAAATTGTTTTTCATACGTCTAATCTCCTTCTATTGATAGTTTTGTGCCTGTGCATTCCACATCATAGCGTAAATCCCGTCTTTTTCTATCAATTCTTCGTGCGTTCCCTGCTCTTGCACTTGTCCGTCTTTTAACACAATAATCCGTTGGCAAAAACGACAGCTTGACATTCTATGGGATATGTATACCGCCATTCTGTCTTGAATCAGTCGGTCAAAACTTGAATAAATTTCATATTCCGCCATAGGGTCTAGTGCACTGGTTGGTTCATCCAAAATGATAAAAGGTGCTTTCTTATATAAGGCGCGCGCAATAGCAATTTTCTGTGCCTCACCACCGGACACTTCAACACCTTTAATACCAACATTATACAATGGATTATGGATTCCCTGTTCCATTTTCTGGACACGCTCCCAAATGCCTGCTTTCTCCAAAACCTCTTCAATCTCCCGCTCATCGTACTCCTCACTGGCAGCAACATTTTCTGCTACTGTCATAGCGAACAGTTTGAAATCCTGAAATACCACACCAAACATTGCCAAATATTCTTCATAATCATATTCACGAATATCGATCCCATTTAGCAAAATACGTCCGTGTGTTGGCTCATACAGTCGACACAGCAACAGGATCAAGGTCGTTTTTCCGGCACCATTCGGACCTACCAGCGCAATTTTTTCTCCATAGTGAAATGTGAGATTAACATGCTCTAAACTATCCTTTTTACCACCGGGATACTTAAAACTTACATCCTCAAAGGTAATCACCAAATCCTGTTGAGGTAGATCAGCCGTAGGTTTTCCACCCGTCTGTTTGCGATTTGGCAACTGCAGATATTCGTAATAATGATGCAAATACTGCATATTAAGCAACACCGTTTCAAAATGATCTACCATATATTGACAAGCACCTCCGAGTGCCGTTAGTGCCGATACATACTTGACCACTTCCGCTCCCGTGATCATCCCATTAACGCCTCTGACTCCGATCACCGTATAGGAAATCACTAAAAGCAACGCCTGTACGATCAAATAACGGATTCGGATCTTTTCCTGAATGTCTAGCTTTCTGTCCTGAATATTGCACTTTTCATCCCACACTTTCGTCATATCCCTCAACAGCAAATCCTTTAAGGCATACAGACGGATCTCCTTACCTGTCGCATATTTGCTGAGGATCTCGCGATAAAAATAATCGTCCTTGCGAATCGCATCCAAACTTTCCTCATAAATTTCATACTGCTTTTTGTTGCCCTTCTTGGATATCCACATAAAAAGGAACATAGAAAACAGATTTAACAAGAAAATAAGGTATATGATCCACTTAGAATTTAAGATCTGCATCACACCATTTCCGGTCAAATGCTGTTGCTGTGTCAAAATTGGGACAAGCACAACAAAGGCATAAAAGATAGATGCAACATCACCGATCAGCACGCCTAATTTATCCGAAAACCAGTAAATACCACCGCTTTCTTTTTCACCTTCTAACGCTGCCGTCAAAAGCTGCATACTATCCTGCGACTCAAGATCTTGATAATCTAAGCTTGCAGCTTTACTGGATATATCCGCCTTGATTCGGTAACGAATATTATCTCGCATCGCATTTCCTGCTTTATCCAAAATATGGTACAGGAGCGTCATTGCAAAAGTGATCACCAAAAGTTGGTAGACCATATTCATGATATGTCCCTTCGCTTCCCGTGCAACTAATGCATTTAAGATATTGCAGCCGTATACAATGCCCACATAAGGCAGACCCGCCATAATTATATTTTTTCCAAGATTACAAGGCAGAATCCACTTGCACAGCCGATGATTGATCCCGATGACATGCATAAATTTCTTTATGATCGCCCCTACAGATTCTTTTTCATTGCTGATCGCATGCTTACTCATCGAAATCACCACCCTTCTCATTGTAGTATTGACTTTGTATTTCAAACATCTTGGCATATGCACCATTCTTTTTCATTAGTTCATCGTGCGTGCCGTCTTCTTTCACCTGACCATTTTCATAATAAATGATGCGGTCGCAGAATTTGGTACTCGCCAAGCGATGAGAAATAAAAATCGTTGTTTTCCCTTCCGATAACCGGTGATACTGTTCGTAAATCGTCGTCTCTGCCAGAGGATCCAACGCACTGGTCGGCTCGTCTAACAGCAAAAGCGGTGCGTCCTTATATAAAGCTCTCGCTAGTAATATGCGCTGTAATTCTCCGCCCGAAAACAACACGCCATCCTTATCCAAAAAGTTGGTAACCGCTGTCTTTTCCTTCTTTGGCAAAGATAGAACCTTATCCTCAATATCTGCAAGCTGCATTGCCGTTCGCAGTTTTGGTTCATCAATATTTTCCTGTTTTTCACAAGCGATATTTTCTGCTACCGAAGTTGCCATCACCATCATGTCTTGAAATACTGCTCCGACTAATTTGCGATATTCTGTCTCTGAATAATCAGAAATCTCCCTGCCATCGATCAAAATCTGTCCTTCATTTGGATGATAAAAACCGCACAACAACTTTACTAAAGTGGTCTTGCCAGCTCCGTTTACTCCCACCAGTGCAATATTTTCGCCTGCCTTTACCTTGAGATTCAGATTATGTATCACATCCTGTTTTGCACCGGGATAACGAAAACATACATTCTTAAACTCAAGCGTAATACCGTTTTCCGTTTTGTCTGTCCCATTTTTAGCACAAGTGTTTTCCGTATTCTCTTTCTCTACTGTATGCTCCGAATCCTTTAACTCCATAAAACTGCGGTAATCGTTAATGCCCCAGTTGCAACGGATCATTTCACTGTTAGCGCGAACGAAACCGTCTCCCATATTACCGCCATTCAGCCAGCCAGCAAAACCGGTAATAATTCCCAAATAAAAAGTAAATGTGGTCGCATTCAATTCCCCTGCCAAAAACTGATTTATCAACACCGTATACGCAATGATGTCACGCACGAGCGACCAGATCGTGTCCGACAGATGCGGCAGAAAATAATACATCTCCACGCGTTTCCATACTTTCATTCGTCTCTGAACCAGTGTTTTCATGACATCCACAAACCACTTTTCCATGCGATACAAACGAATGTCTTTACCGTCCGTAGCAGATGTACTTCTCTGAAAAAAATACTCCACTCTGGAATCTGTCTCCCAAATTGTCTCTCTATATTTCCGATAACCCCGTTGCGCAATTTTCTTCTCAATCATCACATTCATAATGCTCATAATCGCAAAAACCGGCAGTACCCAGGGGCATCTTGGAATCAGTATGATCGTATATACGATAATTCCCAACAGATTAAATGCGAATGGCGTAAACATATCCATAATGCGGCTCCAGCCATTCCATTCCTCCGAGTAGCTGTATTTTGCGCCATCCGCTGCTCGTTTTCCTTCTGCACTCTCCAGAATTTGGTAATCCACTGTCATAATTTTGCTGATCACTTTCTTCTGAACAGACTGAAACTGCACCTTATAATTTTTCTTTTTAATCAGAAAATCATACTTTGTCGATACGATCCCCATAATCATATTTCCCAGCACAAACACCAGCATTACTCCAAAAAAAGTCAAAAAATCTGCCTTTTTTTCGACCATACTGATCGCCGCACTTGGTATGATCGCTGCAATAAACGGCGCCAAAAATCCTGCTACCGATCGTACTGCAATATACCAAGGGTACTTGTGGTCTAGGTCATACATTTCCTTAAACACAAACTTCCAATTACTTAAAATCGGATATTCTTTATTAATTTTTTCCATATGACTCCTGTACTCCTTGTCTGCTAATAAATTCTAACACCTTAACTTAATGTTTCCTTAACAATGCCCTATCCTCAACCAAAAAGCATTTCCATTTCCTGTCTGGTAAGGTAAGAAGATAGCGCTCCTTTTTTCTGAATGCTTTCTCCGCAGTAACGGTTTGAAAAAATCAGATAGGACTCCCACTCCTTATCCGTCATCTTCTTCATGTCATCCAAGGTTCTCCCCTCATAAGCGAGTTGGTTAAGGAAAGAACCAATAAATCCGTCTCCCGCTCCGGTCGTATCCACTGCCTTTTTCCCAGTGCCGGACACAGCTACATGCGCTGTTCTTGTGTAAACCTCCGCACCCTGACTTCCTTTCGTATATAAGATCACAGAGATTCCCATAGCAAACAGCTCTTCCACCGCATCTTCAATATGTTCTTTGCCTGTGACAAAAAACAACTCTTCATCTGACAGCTTAAGAATATCCGCGCAAGGAAGGAATTCTGTCACTGCCGCCTTAAGCTGCGCCTGATCCGGCCACAACTGAGGTCGAAGATTCGGGTCAAAGCTGATCATCACTCCAGCCGCCGAAGCCTTTTCAATCGCTTTCTTATGCGCCTGCTTCATCGGATAATCTCCTAGAGAAACCGAGCAAAAATGAAGCGCATATGCATCTGCAAACACTTCTTCCGGCACCTGTTCCGGTCGATACAGCATATCTGCGCCGGGTTTTCTAAAAAACGTAAATTCTCTGTCTCCATTTTCCAGCAATGCCACAAATGCCAACGACGTGTTAGCTTCCTCTGTGCGTGAAATATATGTGGTGTCTATGCCGCTGTGCGCAAGTTCTTCCACAATCTTATCCCCAAACGGATCTGCTCCAAGCTGCGTCAGCATAACTGCTTTGCCACCAAGTTTTGCATATGCTCCACATACATTGGCCGGTGCACCTCCCACCTTTGGCATAAAGCTTTCCGTATCTTTGATCTGTCTGCCCGTCTGCTGTGGTGCAAAATCAATCAACGCCTCTCCAATCGCTACTAATGTCTTCACAACTACCTCCTGTACTCTGTTTCATTCCATCTATTTTCCCAATCGAAAAATCCATATATTTGAAATTGTACCACGATTTACTCCTCAGCTGCAATAATAAGCGCCTGACTCCCGGCATCTCACATCAGACAGATCAATCAAAAGAATACCTGACAAGCTATCTCCTTTATGTCTGTCCTACCGATCCTGGCGCATCTGCGGCACGGCGCAATGCGTAACTGTTCTTTACGTCCAGTGAAATCATCGTATTCAGTTGTCCGTGTCTGAAAGGATTATTTCCTGTGGACACAATACAAGTATAAACAGGAATCTACCATTTTACTAGATGATATGTTTCGCACAAAATCGTATGATTTATCGTATCATTGCCAATACAAAAAGAGCCGCGCTGCGGCTCCCTATTGCGGTAATTATTTATTTCACCCCCCGTATACTTTTCCATAAACGATATTTATATCATTTCATCCCAGTTTTCCGGAAATCCAATATGTGACAACGAAATATCATCTCCATACTCCTCTATCAATGCTCTTAACTCTGTCATAATTCTGCTTTCCCACTCATTTTTATCGGGATATAAAAATTTAAGCGTCAATATCTGCGAAAACAATTTCCGGTTAGTATTAAACGACACATTTTTCGGCATCCTAGGCAATGCTGGAAATGACCAGTAATATATTCTTGAATAATGAGCACAGCGATTGCGTAAATCCGTTAAGCAGCGCAACCAGCTTTTTAGACACACACTTGATGTATGATATAGCTCTCTTGCAATTTTTTTCTGATCCACCGACTTCAAATCAGCATACAGATATGAAAGCATCCCCATAGAGAAGAACTCTATAATCACCCAGATTGGAAATTGTCCGCTATACTTTTTCTTATGATGCTGCACCACTAATGTCATTTTGTTCTCTTCAATGCAAATGTCAAGCAGCCTCTTAAATTTGTCATCATTATGCCTTTCATTATATATATCCGGGTTTAAGTATCCCAATGCACCGTATGCATGTCCACAATAATATGACAATTGTGTCCTCAAATACAGTTCTATTGTCTCGATACATTCAAATATCAAATTTCTTATACGACCATCAAACTCATATATGCGTTTAATTCTGTTGAAATTAATATTTTCAAAATATGTTCCATCTGCATTTCTAAATGGCAGAAAATATGCCGATAAACGATAATAATTTGCCTGTTTTAAAAAAGATTCGCACGCTTCATCATCATCCACGATAAATCCTTTTCTCTTTATGATTTTAACCTGTTCTTCATAGGTTTTAGGTGATTTCATCATTACTGTTTCTTCGTAATGACTATCCTGTTTGTAATCCATTTCCACTTTGCTTGAATTATCCAATCCTTGTCTACTAAAAAAAATGTCTCCCCATGGGACACATCACATATGTGAGAGGTGCGGGGAGTCCTGTTACTGTTATTCTATGCTATTTCCCAGAAAAAATCAACCATTTTTAATTTTTTTCGTCATTTGGGTGATTTCATGATGTACTCTTCTCCCCGTCCTGCTTTTCCAGCAATGCATCCATATACCCTTGTACACGAAACTGATCGCTTTTATCCAGCTTTCGATACTTATGCATCACCGGGATCTCACCTGCTCTGAGGTTTCGTTTTGCTTCCTCTTCGGATTCCATGATCTCACTTGCTGATATTCCCATTGCTTTACATATTTTCCGAATGTTTTTCTCCCGCACCTCATAGTCTTCCTTTTTCAAGATACTCCATATCGTACTTTGTGGGATTCCGCTTTTCTTTGCAAAACGGTATGCCGTCATATGATTGTCCTGCAGATAATCCATCAATCTTTTTCTCACTGTACCTCTTATTTTTCTCTCCTCCTTGCTCCACCCGACTTGTAACTACATTTAGTATAGTTTCGAGCCGCTTTGTCGTTCAACCTATATGTTTCGCACGAAATCGTATGATTTATCGTACGATACATTTTTCATCAAGGGGGATTATACGGATTGAAATTTCCATTATTTTGGAATTTTCGGAGAATTATGTGTAAACGCTCCATAGTGGGTACAATAAAAAGGGCACCAAACCGTTTGATTCAAACGTATTCGGTGCCAAACTCCGTTACATATTCATTTTTATGATACTGTTTTTTGTATTCAAGTAATTTTCGCATGTCTACTTCCAAGTAATAACACAGTTTACAAAGAAAGCCCACATCCGATCTGGAACACCCATTTTTTATCCTTTGAATAGACTGAAGTTCTTTTGCCATAAGCATCGGAATATGTTAATCTATACAAGCCGTCTTCGCTTCGATATCTCCCTTTTATGAAAAGTTCTTCCTTTTGAATCATTTCTGACTTTCGCCATTAAACCATTTCTTTATTATAATAACTTTGTTTTTGAATTTTCCACTTTCGGTCTTTCATGCAGAAATAACACATAAATATTTAGCATCATCACCTACAAAACACCTTCCCTCTGATTTCTTAAATGCAATTTCAAAATATTTTTTTGCTTCATCTGTTTTTCCTGACTCACACAACACTTTTCCCACCCACATCTCACGATCGCCATCATCCTGTCTCTCTAAATCACATTTTAATATTTTATCTACCCATTGATTTGCCACATCCATATCATGAAGTTCAATAGACAAATCCAAAATAAATGCCACAATCCAGTAACTTTCATCATATATATATTTCTCATCAGGCAAGATACCCCATGCTTCAAAAAGTGAATCTCTTGCTTTACTCAGTTGTCCCTGTTCATAGAAGGTATTACAATCATCCATAAACTGTCTGATTCTTGCTCCTATCTTTTCATCGCATTCCATAACTTGTTCCTCCAATAATAATCTTTGTTTTTTCTTGTTAACTCTCTTTTTTTATCCACATAGATGAGCATTTCCAGTCTACACCATTCCCTTTGGTCTAAATTCATGAATTTGTGGATATTGAGAATTCACTTAATAAGACATCGTCTTATTTCGCTATAATCGACCTTTCTTACTCCAGACTCTTTATCGATTATGACATCCTAACCGTCCATGCCATATAAGATCACCTTTACTACAATGGGTTCTCAATTCCAATCATCTAATTTGAGCAACAAACTTAATATATTTATCATCTTCTCCTTCAAATATTTCCTTTCCTTCAACCATATAGGCTTTCAGAAGATAACCCTTTGCAGAACCATAATTTCCCAACTCATAGTAACATTGCCCCATTCTTAAATTTATCAACGGATTTCCAAGCCCTTCCGGACATTTCAATGCTTCACTAAAAAACGAAATCGCCTCTAAATACTTAGAAGAAAAAAAATAAACCTCCCCAAGCGCAACATACAACCATGTACTTGCCTCCCATTCCGTTTTAGGTTTCGGTATCAAATCAAGAGCCTCCAAATATTTCTTTTCTGCCAATTCAAAGTTATCGTCGTCCAAATATTGATCCCCTTCTTGGCTTAAATCACATATTTCTCGATATATTCTTTCATCTAACTCCATAATCTCAATCTCCTTCTAATAATTTAATTCTTGAATATATATTTTAATCACTCACACTTATATAATCAAGAAATCATTTACAAATTATATATATTTTCTGTTCTATGATCATATCTACTCTGTTAACTTTTTAGATTACATATCACATGATTTATTATTACTCCGATTATTATATGTACTATATATTATCCTTATATAATGTTCGGAGTAATAAATTAACAATAACAGAAAATATTATATAAAATTTCTAGCAAAAATATATGAATTATTTTGTTGGCGGTAAATAGGTTTGCTTTAATTTAGGTCCTTGCGAACGATTAATACTATAATGCTCTAAATAGTAATTATCTGGATTTAACATAAATTTTCGCACTTCCTTCGACTTAGCACCATACTTTCTTCCTACTGAATTCCACCATGATACTGCATCTACTTTATGGGCCATATCTACCTTTGATAAATCATACCATTTACCGTCACTTGCCTTAAAACAAGTTTTTCCCTTTGTTGTTGTTATTTTTTGTATACCTTAACTGTGTTATGGACTTATACGCCCGCAAAATCATTGCCTGGACTCTTGCAGACACTATGGAAGTATCTACAGTTGTCGAAACAATCAATAAGGCAAAAGCCTGTCGTAATACTGATTTACCGCTTATTATCCATTCAGATCGTGGCAGCCAGTATGTTTCAAATGCGTGGCGTGAGGTCACAGAAAAGATGCAGCGAAGCTATTCCCATAGTGGTTATCCTTACGATAATGCCTGCATCGAATCTTTTCATTCCTTAATCAAAAGAGAATGGCTTAACAGATTCAATATTATTAACTACAAACACGCCTATAGGCTTGTATTCGAGTATATCGAAACCTTTTATAATACCGTTAGGATTCACAGTCACTGCGACTATATGTCTCCTAATGACTTTGAAAAAATGTAAGAGAGGGTATGTTCTCTGCCAGCAGCTTAGTTGGCAGAACTTCTCATTTTATTTTGTGCTAAATCTTGACACAGGACCATTAGTGCTTTTGTAAGACTCTACTCTCACTTGTCATCATTCATTTAATAATTCCAATTCAACTAAACTAAACTCAGCTCCATAACCACTTTTATAATATTTTAATCCAATATTTCTTTCCCATATAAAAGTCTCAAAATATCCAGATTCAACCATATTATTATACGAATGATATTCCCTCAAATCTTCTTTTACTAACAGATATTGGTGATAACCTTTTTGTTCTTGTTTCAAATTATCTTTTATTTCTCCTTCCTGACAAACAATATTACTTTCTGTAGGAATTTTATTCTCTTTTCTGATAATTTCTATATTTTCTTCTGTAGGTTCAATTTTATAGATTTTATCTTTTTGTATATAAAACAATCCCAAAAGTAATCGTTCTTCTGAAACACCTCTAATTGGTTGAATTTTCAATTTATATATAATTCCTGATTTTAATTCAACTATTTTCTCAATTTGAATTGATACATCCCTTTCTATAATATCTCCATCCTCAGATGAAAAACGTCCTTTAAATTTTACTAATTTAAATTTATTTTCTAAAAAAAATGAGTTTAAATTGCTTTTCTCTACTAAATTAGATGGTATAGTCTCTTGATTTTTTTTACCACACGCACTTAAAAATAATACACAAAACAAAAAGTATAACAATATTTTAATTTTTTTTTGAAATTTAATCATCAATCATAATCTCCAATCTACTACAATATAATACTAAATTATTTTTTTAATTAGGATATAAACACCAGGTTGCTTATCTGTCACCGAAGCATTATAACTTCCATCCGAAACAAATTTGCCCTTTTTATATAAATTTGTTCCGCTATATATATATGGACTAACTACTCCCTTATTAAAGTAACCCAAGCATCATGTACTGTTGCCATCGCATATGTAACAAATACGCAATTACAATTACTCCAAATTCCATCCCCAATACCTTTCTGCTCCACATTTTATACTCCTGCTGTTCGCATTTTGACAAAGCCAGATTCGGATGATTCACGGGAGCAAAACACCATATACAAACTGTTGACAGAATAAATATAATCCCTTTTACCATTTCATACTTTTCTATTAACGGAGCAATTATTTCTAATGCCATTAATAATGTTAATACTGATCCTGTCAGACATCCCCAAAAACTTTTTGCATGAAAACCACCTGTAGTCTGCCTTATAGCCATAAAGGAAACAGTAAAGATGATTCCATCTATTGGTTTTCTTACTATAAAGGCAATACAAAACAAAACAACATATGCTACTATCTTTTCCAGCATAATTGTCAGCCCATATATAGAATCTTCTTCGTATTGTTTACCCAAAACATCTTTGCCAATAAGATATTTTACAAATTTAACTATCATAGCCAGGTTCTCCTCGTCTTCCATATACCATAATTTCCTGCTTAAATTCAACAGCAATAGCAAAATTCGACTAAAAGTACCCAAATTTGACTGTGATTTTTCATATTTACTTTTTTTGCAAGAAAAAAACAAGGCTCTGCAGCCTTGTTTTTGTAAACAGATATTTATATTTCTTCCGTTTGGGGAATTACTGCCGTATAATAAAACCATCCCTTATCGCATCTGATTCTCCCAATTCCACCATACTTATCTAAAACCATTTGAATATTCTTCAAACCAATCCCATGATTTTTCTTATCCCCTTTACCCGTTTGGATATCATTGTTTTTAATTTCTACGGGAACCGCCACTGGATTCTGGACAGAAAGTACCATTTGTTGTTTTTCCTTTACAAGTTTTAACCGTATCACCTTATTACAATCTAATTTCTCACAAGCCTCAATCGCATTATCCAATAAATTCGACAACAAAATAACCACATCCTGCTCCTTCATCCATAATCCGGATAAATCATTTACCTGAAAATACAGAGCAATATCCTTACTTTTTGCGAGACGATATTTTTGATTTAGTACAACATTTAATACTGTATTATTAACATCTATGACTTCCCGACCATCTATTAGTATTTCTGTCAATTTATCTGCATATTCCTCTGCCTCCCGGTACTTGTTTTGCCTCAATAGTCCCTGAATGCAATGAATCTGATTGTTATAATCATGCACCATCCGTTTTTTCTGCGCATAATCCTCACTAAATTCATAATATGCCTGCATTTTTTCTTTATTTCTCTCCTGTAATATCTTCATTTGATTATATTGTTTTTCTCTTGCCGATATGTATTTTAATAACACAAACATGACAAGATTGATGCTTACCATTCCAAAAGAAACCGTCAAGTATCCAAAAGAATTGTTCTTCTGTTGAAAAGACAGCAACATAACAAGCATGATTACTACAGTCATCATTGGAAAACTAATCATTAAAATCCATTCTGATTTCTTTACATCCAGCTCTTTTTCTCTTTTCCAAAAATAATCCAGTATCAGTACAATCACAAACAAAACCGTCTTACACAAAAGGACAAGAATCACTTGAATTACACTGTTTGATAAATCAGCAGAATCCAGCAATAAATCAACCAATATTAATCCTAAATAATCAACACAGAATAAAATCGCATAAAAAATAAAACTAAGAAATATCTTGAGCAGCCATTTCCCTGTATAAAATATCACAGCAAACAGTGCAATGCTTATAATAATCCCTATACTGCGAAAAACATAATGTCCACCCGTCTGAGTAATTAATGCCCAAAACAAAAACACTCCTGTCAGCAAAAAAACGGATAATAATTTCAACCATCTCGCCGGATATCTTTGTTCCAAAAACATATTCAGGAAAATTCCACAACAGAGTGCTTCATAAAATACAATACTGATACTTTTGAAAAATTCTTCTACCATAATATTTTATACCTCGTGTTTAACTACATTTTTTCTTTGTAACTTAAATACTGCTCTTTCACTTTTGCGTATCTTTGTTTTGTCACGGGAATTTCAGCACCGTTTGACAAGTATAGCAAATAGTTATTTATTTTCTCTATATGTACAAGATTCACTAAAAAGCTTTGATGCGTCCTTACAAAATCATAATTCGATAAAATCAACTCCAGGTCGTTAATCTGACCATACATATATAAATTTTCTCTGGTTCTCTCAAACCATAATTGATGTGATTTACTCTCAATAAAAAGAATCTCTTTTAACAGAACTTTCCTCTTTCCCCCTACAAACGGAAATTCCATTTCCCTTTCCTGTTTTTTCTGAAGAATCGTATCCATACATTCCGGCAGCAAGCTTTCCAGATCATCCTTTAATATGTAGCGTACTGCATCCACGCGATACCCTTCAAGTGCATAATCCATCATAATAGTAATAAAAACAATGTCCACATTCTGATTTTTTTCCCGTATCGCATACGCTGTTTCCATCCCATTCATTTCTTTCATTCCAATGTCGAGAAATATAATGTCATATTGTTGCAGGTTATTATCATCGCTGCAAAATTCCAAACCACTTGTAAAAAGATCAATACAAAATATAATCTTCTTTTCTTTAAGATATTGTTCGACTAACCTTTTAATTTCTTCTCGAAAATATTTCTCATCATCACAAATTGCTACTCTTAATTTTAAGTCCATGCACATCCTCCCACCTGTTATCTAAAAAATCAATATTTTTTATTGTGGCAAATCAATTATTTCCATAAAGCAAAAGAACATAAATACATTAACGGAATCAACACATACGTTCCTGTATCTGCTTCCTATAGCGTCGTTCTTTTTTCTCATCTAGTATACCGCAGATAGAACAATATTGCTAGAAAGATATGATTTTTTTCATAATTATTAGGTTTTTCTCATAACATTTCTTTCATCTTCCTTCCAATCATTTTCCTGACTTGCTTTTCCAGCAAAGCATCCACATATCCTTGTACCCGATACAGATCTTTTGCATCCGGTTTTCGATACTTATATAGCACCGGAATCTCTCCCCCTTGTATTGCTCGATATGTAACCATATTTAGTATACTTTTGAATCAACCTGGCATTCAACCCATGTGTTACGTATGAAATCATATGATTTATCGAACTATACAAACATTTACTTCTTACATCAAGGAAACGATGCAATTTAAAATTTTCATTATTGAATAATTATCTGAAAATTATAGGATTTCTGTGTGTCGAATTCTTCTGCACAAAACTATTCACATTTGGTACTGATAATTGAATATTATCGGACGAAGAGATGTGTCGTGACGGATGATTTTTAGTTATCCGTCGGCTTTGAGGAGAGTAGCGGATAGTCAAAGGTTATCCGCTGATTTTAAAATTGGAAAATAGATAATTATGATAAAATTGTCGTTAACCGGGAGGCATATATGAAACACATTTACTGGGTAGGGATAAAAGAATCCGAAATTAAAGTATGTAAACATTTATTTGAAGGAAGTGTTACTTTTATTGGCTCTGGAAAAGATGGAAATATTTCTTTTTCATCAAGCCAGAATTATACGATCAATTACAATGAGGATTCCATAGAATTGGATAATTTTATAAAAAATTCATTACACTCCATTATCAATAAAATACCGGATGTTTTATTTTTTTGCTATACTACATCATATATTTATTCTTTAGAAGATGAAGAAATTAATAAACATATTATTTGCGGAAATAATCGTGACACGTTGCAATTATTACGAAATAAAATGAATAGTCGTTTATGGCTAAATAAATATGTTCCTGTTCTTCCTACAATTATATTATCAGGCAGTGAATGTCAATATCATTATCTGTGTTCGTTATTTCCGTCTGAAATAGCATTTACCATTCAAGGTTGTACCGGCGCAGGTGGAATCGACACCTATATAATGTCTCTGGACAATTACAATGAGATCAGAGAAAGATTATATAAAAACCATATCTATCTTATCTCACCATATAAAGCAAAGTCGTATTCTACCAATATTCATGTTTTATTTACTGAAAATAATTATTATATTACACCTGGTTCTATTCAAATTGTTGAATATGAAAATGGGCGTATGATTTATCGGGGATCTGATTTCATTGAGTATCAAAATATATCCTCTGAGATTATCACAAAAATTATTAAATACACAAAAACATTGGCTGAAAAGCTAAAAGTAATGTCATATACAGGTGTGTTGGGAATTGACTATTTAATTTCAGGATCGGAGGTTTATTTTTTAGAGATTAATCCACGTTTCCAATCCTCTACTCCAATGATAAACCTTGCGTTAAAAGAAAAGGGATTGCCAAGTATTCAAGAAATGATGCTTAAGATGTTCTTTCAAAAAAACGAAATTCCTGATAACATATTTGATGATTTAAAGATTAATCACAGCAGTTATATTGTTGACTATGAAAAAGGAAGCTGCAATTATTCTGTTTATTTACAAAATGTTATGCACTCAAATGAAATTGAAGAACTTGTATTAGATGGATACTATGATGGTATGGAATGTCAAACAGGAGCCAGCATTTTCAGCATAACATTTAATAAAAGTATTACGTCTTTAAATTCAAACAACAGTTTTAATTTATATGATAATATTAAACCATTTCCGGTGAGAAGAATAGATTTATGCTCCGTTAAAGACTGTCAATGGTTAAAATTTTCAATAATGAATCAGGGCGTTTGTTTTTCTGACAATGTAAGAGAACAGCTTCCCCTTTTTCAAAAAGGTGTGTATAGCTCTTTGGATATATATCTTAGTGATTGTTTTATCATAAACGCACCGATTGAAATGCCATTTCACAGTTTATCTCCATTTAAAATAGATTATCTTAATAATAATCTTGCATTATTTTATGGGGACGAATTTATTTCAAATATCAGTATTCGTGAAAAAAATGATTACTGCGATCAATATACAAAAAACGGTGTAAACTTTCAACGAATATCCTTTATTGCTACGGATCGATTAAGAATACATCATTCACCAACCTGTGTTTTCCAAACACAAAAGAAAGGATGTAAATTTTGCGATGTTCCGGGACAAAGTATGTATTTTGATGAAGATGATATAAATGAGGTCATTGATTGGCATTTAAAGCATTCGAATTTTCGACACATATTAATCGGTGGTGCGTCGGGAACATATCCCCAAGAATATGTTCGCATTTTAAAAATCGTTAAATATATAAGGAATAAATCGGAAAAACCTATTTATTTGATGACATTACCACCGAAAGAAACTTCCATATTGGATGAATATTATGCTGCTGGAGTAAACGAAGTTGCATTTAACATCGAGATTTATAATCGAGATGTTGCAAAAAAAATCATGCCCGGTAAGGGACAAATTTCATTATCTACTTACCAAGCTGCATTATTGCATAGTGTTGAATTGTGGAAAAATACAGGAAAAGTAAGAAGTCTGCTTGTATATGGTTTAGAAAATGATGCGACTTTTTTTGAAGGAATCGAATGGCTGGCGTCAAATGGAATACAACCCATTATATCTCCATTTCGGGCATTAAATGGAACTGCATACTCCAACACAGTTCCACCTTCCACCCAAAAGCTAATTGAGATATATGATACTGCTTCAAAAATTTGCAAAAAATATCATATAGAATTGGGCCCCGATTGTATGTATTGTCAAAACAATACACTTAGCTTTGACTCTCGTGTAGTTTTTCTTTTCGATAAGAAAAATTAAAAAACGGAAGTGATATTTGAATTGAAATTTCCTGATTTTTTAATACTTCACTTTTCTCATAAACATATTTAACATCTTTTTCTGCTACATCGGGATATTCAGATGTGGCAGTTTTTTTCTTAGATTTATTGATTTCACTAATTTGTGCTACAAAGGAACCAATGGTTGCAACTTGAGCTATAACATTAATGGCCGTTTGCAGAAATGTCGGATTTGCAGTAATCACAGCCGCAATAATCGCTGTTGCATTGATTATTGTCTGAGGATCTTGATTTGTTATTGTTAACCAAAATGACAGAGGATCTGAATTATGCCTAATTTCAACAGAGTACTCTTCGTTAGATATTTTGTAATCTCCCAAGCATTGTTCAATAAGCATATAAAATAAACCTAATTTTTCTGTATCCAAAGATGTAATATTGGTTTTCAAATAAAGTTGAGCTGCAGGCATTCCGTTATCAAAAGCAGTCAGAATTTTTTTGATATCATTTATATGTAGTGAATACTGATATTTTTCATATTCAGAAACATTAATTGTATTATAGTACTTAATAATATCAAAATAAAGTGTTGTCATAGTATGTATATCATAGTATGGATGATCTGCAATCAATTTGCAGATTGCCTTGATTTTTCTAAAATCATTTGAATTAATATAATGATACAGTCCTGCCTGAATAAGTTCTTCTGAATTGTCATAGTCTTCGCGAAATAATGTGATATTAATTGCTGGAAAATATTCATCCATTTCAATATAATAGGACAATAAATCAGGTAATAGATTAATGTATTCCTGCGGTTGTATTGATTTTTTCTTTGAAGATATAGATTCAATTAAAATATCATCTGGAGATTGTTTTAAATAATTTAAAAGACCAAAAGTATATGATATTTGGTGAAATGGTAATTTTACATCTTTCAGGTTAATATTTTTAAATTCAGAATATTCCAAATTACATCCAATTAGTGAAATATGATCAAAAGTTACATTGTCAAAAATATCATCCTGTAAAGTACAGGAATCCCAAGTTACATTTTGGAAATCAACATTGTTAAAACGTGCCTGCGATATAGTGGTACTTTTGAAATGTACATTCGTTATTTGAGAATCACAAAACATACTCTGACTTAAATTACTATTACATATTGAAGCGGATTGTTCTACCCCCTTCAATGTACAATTTCTGGAGAAATCGCAAAATTGCATATTCGTATCAGTAATTTCAAAGTTATTTAAATCGCATGATAGAAAATGAGCTCCTGATAATCCAACCGCATTAAAAGTACAATTTTCAAAATAACATTTCTCATATCTTGCGCTTTTAAACCTCATGAATTGGAATTTTTGAGAAATAAAATGAGCCTTTATAGCCTGATTCTTTTGACTATTGAATTCAGCATAATCATACTCTTGTAATTTAGAGAATGCACTAATTTCTGTTTTAGGACAAGGTGTGATTTCTTTATTCATTGATTATCCTCCGTTTATATAAAATTAAAATCAGCGGATAACCTTTGACTATCCGCTACTCTCCTCAAAGCCGACGGATAACTAAAAATCATCCGTCACGACACATCTCTTCGTCCGATAATATTCAATTATCAGTACCATTCCATTATACCACCCCCTTACCTTCTGTTTCAATATGTTTCTCTAAAATTTCCATTCGATTTCTAGGATGTTTCATTTTCAAAATCTCCATCTGCTTTTTTAATGCAACCTCAGCATAAATCTGCGTTGTCATGATTGACGCATGCCCCAACATTTTCTGAATAAAACGTATGTCAACTTCTTCTTCCAAGAGTAATGTAGCAAACGCATGACGAAACATATGTGGCGTAATATGCATTTCAATCATTGCTTCTTGAGTGTAGCGTTGGATCATCCGACGTGCTGACTGCTCAGAATATCGTTCCCCATAGCGATTTAGAAAGAAGAATTCACTCAAATTCAATTCCTTTTCCCAATGCCTCTTGTATTCTTTCAACTGCGCTAACACTTCTCCCGTTCCTATCTGCAGATAGCGTTCCTTCCCACCCTTTCCTTTTATGCAAAATATCCCCTGTTCAATGTCAATATTTTTTTGCATCAAATTACACAATTCCGATATTCTTATTCCTGTAGAAAATAAAGTTTCGACTACCGCTATATCGCGATTTAGCAATTTTTTTTCAGATATTGTACTCTCTATGCTTTTTTTTGAGTACATACTACTTAATAATGACTGCAAGATAGAATACGGAATCGAGCGTGGTAAAATTTTTTCTTCCCGAAATTCTGTCCGAATCTTTCTCAAAGGGCTATCATCTATGATTTCTTCATCCTCTAAATAAGAATAAAATGCTTTTATACTAGCAACCTTACGTTTTACTGTCTTTTGTTTGTATGATTCGTGTAGATGCAAAATGTATTGACGAATTATTGCTTTTTCAGTTACCAATTTCTTTTGAACACAAAATTCAGAAAATTGTCTTAAATCAATTCGATATGCACGAACTGTTTTCTCGTCCAACTTTCTTTGTTTTAAACAATAATACAAATATTCATCTATTAGTTCCTGTTGATTCTTCATGATATTCTCCTTTTTCAAACAAGAATACCACGCACACATATTTTCTGCAATTTCGACTCCTTTAAGGACAACTACATTGCTGCATCTCCAGCCACATCCCCTTCTTCTGCAGCACCTGTCCTTCCTCAATCTCCGGACGAATGATGGACTTGATCACACCCTCCTCTGCTCCCGCCTGTAGCAGTTCGCGGATTACTTTTCTTCTTGTCTCGCTCGTCCACTCGGAAGCATAGATATCAAGCAGTGCGAGTTTATCAAAGTTTTCGATAAACCATGCTTTTCGTTCTTCCGCTTCCCGTTTCATTTCATGATTTACCGCAGACTGGATCATGCCGGCAGTAATCGTCTTTTCCACTTCTGCTCCTTTGACATCTTTTGGCGTGGAATGAATCTTCTTCTCCATCGCATCCAGATCCATCATCATAAAGGAAAAGGCGTCCAGTTCATACAGCCGGATGTTTTCATTTTTCGATTGCTGTTTTTTGAGATATTTCAATGACTCTTCCCCGATAAAGTCACATTCTTTCATCTGCTGTTTCTGCTTTTCTTTCTGCACCACCGGGACAAAAGCACCACATTTTCTTGCTTCCAGATATACTTCATGTTCCCACGGGAACCATTTCTTATCCCGGATTGGATTTTCCCCACGCACAAAAATAATACATTCATCATCCGGCAACAGGCGAAGCTCATACTCTAACATCAACTCCCTGCCAAGCACATCGTAATTCTCACTGTAAGAACCGCTGGTTCCTTTGCTTTCTCCACTGGTTCGTTTGTCGATCGTCCATTTTCCAAGCAGCTTTGAGACATATTCATAGGTGCTTGCTTCGTTACCACCCAGATAGATAAAGGTGTCGCAGTTTCCGACAATGCCTTCCCATGCTCCGTCCGTAAAAAGCGTTTTTAGCTGTGCCAGAGACTGTAAGATTGGCACACAGTACACACCACGGCTTCTGCAGGTGGCAAGGATCTTATCAAAGTTATTCGGCATCTTGATATTCGCCATTTCATCCAGCCAGAATCCCACATCCATCGGCAGTTTTCCGCCAAAGAATCTCGCCTGCCGGTACAGTTCTTGAAAAAGCAGCGTATACACCATCCCCGGTACGAAGTTAAAGGTATCGTCATCATCCGGAATGATGATAAAAAGGTTGCTCTTTGTTTTCCCGTCTCCATCCATTCCCGTTCCAAACTCATCCAGCGGGATGTCATTGGATGAAAAGATCTCCAAAAGTTCCTCATTATCAAAAGGCTGCATCCGGGCATTGACTGTCATAATGACAGAACGGATCGTTTCATCCGGACCGCCTCTATAACGCTGGTATGCTTTTACGGCCGGATGATCCGGCTTTTTCTTCGCCAGTTCTTTCATGCGTTCATCTAACTTTGGCGGCGTATCTTCATCCACGAACTGTGCCGCATCTAACAGATAAAGAATGGATTTCCAGTTTCTCTGTAGAAGTTCTGCCTTTCCTCTTTTTGGGTTATATACCCCCTTCGGACACTCCATCCATACATAGAGAAAAAGGCTTTCTAGGAACATCCGCTCTGCCTTTTCCCAGAAAGGATCCTGAGAAGAATTTTTGATATTTGCTGAGTTTGTATTCTGGATCAGATTCGTCACCAGCTTCGTGATATCGCTCTTACTGCGGATATACGGAAACGGATTGAAATGCATACTTTTCTCCATTTCACACAAGTTCAGCGTATATACTCTGGTATCCTTCTGTTTCGCCAGCCATGCTCCCAGCTCCTCCGCAAGGCTTCCCTTCGGATCCGTATAGATGTTGCAGTCGTGTAACGACATCAGATTGGGTGTCAGGAAGAACGCTGTCTTGCCGGCACCACTGCCCCCAACAACCACGATGTTGTTATTGCGAAGAGTATCCGAGTCGTAGCGGAAACGCACATTTTGCGATAACACTTTGTTTTCCGGAGACAGACCGGACTTTGTTTCTTCTGTCCTTGCGGCATACTTTTCATTGAACGCCCGCACTTCGCCCCATTTGGCAGAACCAAACTCATTGCCGGGCATCCGGTTATGGTCGCTTTTACTATATGCCTGAAAACTGCAGATCATCCACAACAAACCTCCCACTAGAACCATACTGTAACTTTTGTCATTATAAACTTTCAGCGGATGCAGCAGACACCAGATGATCTGTTCTTTCAATTTTGATATTTCCACATCCACAAGATACAATCCGCTCAGACTGTAAAACAAATAAAGCGTGGGCAGTAACAAAACCGCACACACTTTGAATAATTGGTGTAATCTTCTTTTTCTGCTGTCACCGGCAACATGCGTTGCACGGGAGCGTTCTTTCTTTCGTTTCATATAGATCCTATATTCCTTTCTCAGCCCACAAAGTTTGAGCTGAAACTATAAATTCGCCGTGTAAAAACGCTGATCATTTATTTCACACTGCTTTCCTATCGTTTCTTAAGGTTTACATCCAGTTTGTGCCGCAATATCTCTTCCGGCACCGGCTGCCTCTCTTTCCCTCTGCTTCTCTGATACTTCAGACACTCCGCTGCAATATCTTCATTCTTTTTGCTGTATTTTCGCAGCTCTTTTCCCTCCAGATCAATTTCCCGAACCTCAGAAGTTCCACTCCGCTTCAGGTATGCCTGCAGCCGTTTTCCATCCTCCGAAATACTTACTTCTGCCTTATCCAAGGAAATACACCGGATAAAGTCTTTGGATTCCTGCGGCTCCTTTGGAAGATTGGCTATATAGAGATTTGGTGATTCTGCCACCATCTGTGTTTCCATGTCAAAGGTTACCGGGATGTATTCCGGACTTTGATAACGCTCTTTCATTTTTTCCAGGGCCAACACTTTCCCCACTGTTTTCTCTGAAACCGGTTCAGGGACAGAAGATTTTTCTTTCATCTCCTGTCCCTGATTAAAAGATGGAAAGATCGCTGCATACTCCGGTTTCAGTTTTTCGATCATTTTCACACGGTCATTTCCCACCGGGGCAAATGCTTTTTCCAATTTTGCAATGTCCAGTTTCACTTTTTCTTTCTCATGGATGTTCTGCCTTTGATCCAGTGCATATCCCCAGATGTCTCCCTCTCGTTTCAGGCAGGTGATCACAGTCTGTCCCTCATCCAAAAGAATACAGTCTGACTTTTTGATCCGTATGGCACTGGAAAGATTTTCTCCCAACCTGCCACGGGGAATACGAAACAGATAAGCATCTTTTTCTTCCCGCAAAAGAAGGGATTCCACATTGATACTGATCGGAAGATACTCTTTATCCTGTATCCGCTGCTGAAGCTCCTCAAGCTGCTCCTCATGCATCCTGCCTTCATATCCTTTGGCGGCAAGTTCATCCAGATATTCCAGTCCTCCGGGACTTGCCATTCCCATATATTCGTCCAGATCGATCTCTTTCGCTTCTTCCCTGAATTTCTTTTTGTAGTATTCAATGACCATACGCACGCTCTCCACCTGCTCCGGATTGTATGCGATCTGTGTATAGCCGTCTCCCAGATTTAAGTCCGGCAGTTCCGCAAAAGCTACTTTCATCTTTTTCAAGCGGTCATAAAAGGGGATCAGCTCTTTTTCCCCCTCCAAAGGAATATTCAAGATCGTATATCTTCCGCCTGTCATTTTCTCCAGATCAGACAATTTCATGGTATTGTGTGTCCCCTCACTGGCATAATGAAGTTTCATCCGGTGCTGCAATGCTTTCACCTGTGCGATCTGCACCCCTTTTGCTGCTCCTTTCGCTGAAAAGCGGATAGCCTTTCCTAAACCGCCCAGCCCTCTTCCATACAATTCAATGATCTGCACTAAGGATTGTAATTCTTCACTCATCTGCGTTCCCTCCTGTTTTTCTTTGCTTTCTCCTGTGGTTCCTGTTCTTTCTCCATCATTTCATAAAATTCGATACACCGTCGTATCTCCATCACATCCTTTCGATTTCTCGCCATCTCAAGGACATCCTCTGCCGGCATTTTTGCCTCCACCGCTTTACGAAGCTGCTCAATCTGTGCCGCCGACAATCCGGTGTCCCTGATAACATACTCCATCACTTCTTCATAACCCTGTTTTGACTGATTGTGAGCCAAATACTCTGCGAGGAGCATCTGCAGTCTCTCTGCCGGATTCTCCATTCTTTGAATTTCACCATTAGATTCCGGTTCTATCCCAAATAAAATGCAGAGCATTTTTTCATGCTTTGCAAGCAAATCCGATGTGTCTGCTATCAGATAACTGTCAATCTGTTTTTCCGTCAATCCGTAGCTGGCTCCAAGAAATACTAAAGTCCATTCGCCATCTGTTGCTGAAATACCGTGCTTTTTTATCAATGTCTTTATCAATGTCATTTGTTCTTCCGTCACCTTGTTTTATTCCTCCTTTGCTTCATCACTCGTATCAACTCTCTCTGTACCCTGTGTGCTTCTTTACGCTTTACATAAATACCGCATTTTCTGGTTTCATTCTTCATCTTTTGAAGCACTCCGACGCTCCGCTCATGCATATAAAGCGGTGTACCTGTCCGCCGGTACAATCTTCTTGCCTCCAGCACCTGACGCACCATTATTTTCTGGTACTCTGACATTTCACCATAGGGGATAAACTGATAGTTTCTGCTCATTGCCCAATCAAGGTTTTTATTTCTGCCTGTGGACAGTTCTTCTTTTCTTTCCTGTCTTTGCGATGTGATACGCCTGTCGATATCCACCGGCATATACCCCTCACTTAATCGGTAGCTGCGGATTGCTTTTCCTCTCCCCGGCGGTGTAAGGGCAAGGTAGACACCATGCTCTCTTGAAACTCCTTCCCACAACTGGTAATAGTGATCCTGCACCATTCTTCTCTTAAAATCTGCATAGGATCTGCTTTCGAGGATGCACTGGTCAATGTCCCGTTCCACCTGCTCTTTTCCGGTCCGTTTGCCATCCTTTTTTTCATAATCTGTTGAATAATCCAATTCCGGATCCTTTTCCTTTAATGATCCGGTATGATATTTTTCTGCCAGCCGGTTTGTCAGTGGTCGTATCACTTTCTCCCAGTCTCCTTTTTGATAACGGTACTTTCCACCACTTCTGCTGACAGAATTAAAGACCAAGTGCATGTGCATATGGTCTCTGTCTTTATGAACCGAGCAGGCATAGTCATACGCCCCGGCAAGATATTCTTCTGTCCATTCCTTTACAAACTCCATAGCCTCCTCCGGCAGTATCATCTCATCCTTTGAAAAAGAAAACTTAAAATGATAACCTTCTCTGGTACCGTGCGTGGGGCGTAGCTGCTTTGTCAAAAAAAATGTATCCAAGATCTGCTCCGGTGTCACCCCGGTATTGCTGAAGCACAGACCATCCGTCTTTCTTTCATTGAAGATATACGGAATGGACTTTCTTAAATGTTCCTTTGTCTTGATGGCATCCATCTTGATGATTAACGACATCACGCTCCCTCCGTTTCTTGTGTTTCCTTATGCCCCTTTCATAAGCCGGATGGTGCTTTTCATCATTCCATAAACTTCATCCAGCTTTTCTAACAGATCCGCTCTCGGTTCCACATAATTGTGTTCGTTATACTTTTTGGCGATCTGATTGATGTTCACACCGATTTTGTTGATCTCATAGATCATCTGCAGAATCGAACCGTCAAACTCATCCCTTGTCACCTCCGGCGGACATTTGGCAATGCTGCGTATATATTCACTCATAGTTTTGTGCTGATCGTTTGCCTGTCTTGACAGGGCAGCTTTTTCCATCGGTGTCATTCTTACTCGAAGGATCTCTGTTTTTGCGTCATTCATGCGGTCACTCCCTTCTTATGTTTGGACAATTTGTCTAAACGCTATTTTTATCTTTTTTGTTTCTTTTTGTCTGGACAATTTGTCCAAACATAGTGTTTTCTGAGCTTTATATGCTTTATTTTGGCACATAAAATGTGCCTTTTCCCTCTCTCATTCAAGCCCTGCAAGATACGCATAATGTGGACACATCTATGCACATATCTTGTAAGGGGACTCCGTTCCCTTATACCCTTATGCCCTTATATACAGTAATAGCGTTATTTTTTATGCTTTCGTCTGGAACTGACTTTTGACAACTTTTTCTTGGCTTTTTTTGCCTTACGTGATTTCTTTTTCGCTTTCTTCTTTTTATGAACCGCCTTCTTTTTTGCTAGTTTTTCCCTTTCTGCCTTTTGCTGCTGTTCCAGCTTAGCCTGTTCTTCCTGCACTTTCTTTTCCTTCATCTGATTGATTGCCGCTTCATCGTATGATGTTTCTGAAAGTGACATCTGACAGCTTTTCAGATTGTAATTGCACTGATAGACACTGCCATCTGACAAAAGAACAAAACTGGTAACATCAAATGCCTCCGTCTGCTGATAGGTCAGTTTTTTGACGGATCTGCATTTCCTGTCCTGACAAATCTGAATCAACTGATTTTTCAAATCTTCATAAGCTGCGTCCGACATAAATCCTAAAAAGGTATTAAGATTTGTGGTATCCACAGAAATCGCTTCTTTGGTTTCTTGCGGCAGTTCACGATCCGGAGCATTCTCTGTCGCAGTCACAGATGCCCCCGATGCTGTTTCTGTAACGACCGCTGCGCCGGTTGCCGTATTGGTTTTATGAACCGTTTCCAATCCTGCATGATGACCTCCCATCATACTTTTTATGATAGCTGCCACAATAATGGCAACAAACATAAAAAATACCAACACTGCCATAACAGTCTTTCTTCCCTGTCCCCTGTCTCTTTGCTTCCAATAAAATCTTCGTATGTTTCTTAACATGACTTCCTCACTTTCTATCCTGTTTGGACATAATGTCCAAACGCTACTTTTTGTCCCATTTCTTTAACCGTCTGAAATAAGTAAAATTTGTATAAACACCAAACATCGGTCCCTCTGTATTTCCGGTCAGGGAAGAACCACTGGAACTGGTACAGTGAAGCCAAACCACTCTGCCATCCTTCGTTTTCCCACAATAAATCCCAACATGATTTGCCCCACCGGTTCCACCTGTCTTACTTTTCAATCCAATATCTCCCGGCTGTAACTGGTCAGCAGATATGTCCTGAAACTTTTTGGAACCGATAAAAGTTGCTGTCGTAGAACCATATGGCACACTGGTCACTCCTGCTTTATGAAATGCCCATGCGGAAAAAGCAGAGCAGTCCAAAAACTCCGGTTTGTCCCGTCCATCCGACTGCCGTTTCTCCATGCTGTATTTTACCGTCCCAATTAAAGAAGCACCTTTTTCAATCACCTTCCAAGCCTCCGCCGGCGCCGTATTATTTTTCTTCAATTCTTCTAAAATCTTTTTGGCGGATTCATTGGATACACTGGTTTCTTCATTCATCACATAGTAACGAAGTACATGAGGTACATACTCGTTATCACCATAAGAACTGTACCCAAGTTCCGCACACATCTTTGCTGAAAAGATCCCGGCATTTTCTTTGGTGTAACAGCCATAATTTTTTAATGCCCAGTCAATGTAGCCATTCCCAAAGTTGTACCCCTGCAGGGCAAGGGAAATTCCTTTTATGTCATTCGGGCTTTGACACTTCGCTTTTGTCAGGCAGTCCGACAATTCATGCGTTCCGCAGTCAATACTTTCTTCTGCGCTGTCAATCGGTGGATTCACATTGTAATAGGATTGTGCCGTCTGCATGATATCCGGTTCCGTTCCTCCGCTTTCCTGTTCAATCACGGCAAGACACAGATCCACATAATCATCAATTCCATATTTTTCACAGTATTCCGAGACAAGTTCACGGAAACTTTCTGTCTTTCCAGATACCTGTGCCTGATAGGTTCCGTCCTGTGATTCATTAGCAGCACCGCCGGAGCCAACCACTGCTCCGATTGCTCCCACGATAGCTGCCACAAGAATAATCAAAAGAAGTGCTATCCATACAGCGGGATTTGCCGCTACTGCCTGAACAACACTTTGTATTGTCTTTACCAAAGATTTTCCTGCCTGCGCTCCTGCTTTTGCTCCCGATCGAACAGCCTGTGCCGATTTCTCCGTTGACTTTCTTGCAGCCTTTCTTTTTTCCCTGCTTTGCAAGTTTTTATGCACAAGCGTTTTCATGCCGCCCACTGCTGTATGTGCACCTTTTCTGGCAGTTTCTTTAGAAAGCCTGATAGGTGCGTCTTCTGTATACTCCGTATTTCTTTCTTCATAAGAAGCATCTGCCACACTGCTTCCAAGCAGCATCAGATGCATGGACTGCACCATAAGTTCCCTTGTTTCATGAATAGAAAAAAGGACACGCTCACTTTTGGATGAACTGCCCTTCTTCTGCTTTTTGCCTTTATTTAGTTTTTCAATGCCTTTTTTCTTGAACCGTCTCTTTTTCCGCCGTTTCATTTTTTCTGCCTTAGCCATTTCTCTGGCTTTCTTTAACATTCGCTGTTTGGAACGATAATCCAGACTTTTGAACACACGCTTCGCCGGCTCACTTAATGATTCAATGACCTCTTTGTCAAGATGATCCATTTGCTGCCACCTCCAATTATATTCAGTGGGCTGTATGTATTCTTTTGATTTTTCTGTTGAATGTTTTGGGGAAATATGATATATTGATATTAGAAAAGGAAAGTACCCACTCCAAAGTGGATGCTCCCAGGGAAATTTAGATGTCCTTACGGACACCGCCTATCCTGTTGGCAGACAGGATAGGCATTTTTATTTTCGCTTGTTTCTCTTATTGAGAAAGGCAAGCAACGCTATAACAAGACTACCAAAGGCACATAACAATGTTAATATGCCGATGAAAATCGAAAGGATTTCAAAAGTTGTCATCTGCGCCACCTCCCTTCCTATGTATTCCGGCAAGCCGGTCATTCGGTGTTGGGAGGCTACCACCCCGTCATGGGTACTTTCCTATGGCTTACGCCATGCAACTAATATATCATTTTTTCCGCCATAATTCAACGATTTTCGTCAATTCATTTGCCCTTATTTTCCCCTATTTGCCTGATATTTTTTTATTGACCATCTCATGGAAATTGGTATTAAATAACTGGTAAAGACTACTGTCTTTTTCCATTGTATTATCAAACGGGACAATCTTATCGCCAAACCGGATCAGTCCCATTCCCGGCTCTGCTCCATTCACACAGGCAAGCTGCTCGGAAGAAATATCAAACAAATCTTCTACCGCTTCCTTGTCCATTGTTCCCTGATCCAGCAAAAGCATAAATTCGGAATTGGAAACCATTGTTTTGGTAGAACGGTTTCTCTGTGCATCGATTAAGTTCTGGCTCATCCCGGTACAGATACCACCACGCTTGCGGACCTCACGCCACATCTTCTCCAGTGCATGTAAACTGTATTCTTCTCCCCAAAGTTCGTGCATCTCATCCACATAAACCCATGTAGCAACTCCATCCGACTGGTTATATTTGATCTTAGCCGTGATACTTTCAATCATCACAAGCATTGCCATTGCCCGCATTCGTTTTCCCAGTTCCGAAAATCCATACACGGTAAAACGGTTCTCATCGGATATGGACTGCTCTCTGGCAAAAATGTCAAGCGTACCATCTGCAAATACTTCCAACTGGTCTACGATCTCCTGTGCTGCCTCATTTCCATCGTAATGCTCAAGAATATAATCTCTCATCACCGGAATTGTCGGGGATTCCGGACGGTTTCTTGTCCGTCTTTTATCTTTTCGCTTCTTAAAATATTCCTCATACATATGACTGACTGCCTTATCAATCACAGCGATATGTCTGCTGGTAAGCGGCACCGGTTTCAATGCCTGCTCACAGATCGCATAAGCAAACTCTGCTTTTTCTGCCACAAAGCGGTCAATGTCCGGCACAACATCCGGTACATGAAACGGATTGACATAAAAGACATTTTCCGCAGACTGTGTCAGATTGATATACTGACCGCCCCACGCCGCAGCAATGTCTTTGTATTCTCCCATTGGATCTACCACGATAATGTCATCCTTTGAGAAGCATAACACCTGCCCCATCTCTGATTTCTCATTATAGGACTTTCCGGAACCCGGAACACCAAACACCATCCCGTTTCCATTCTTTAATAATTTACGGTTTCCGATGATCAGATTTTTGGATACCTTGTTAAATCCGTAGCAGTATCCCAAATCATCATGGATTTCCTGCACATTAAACGGAATGAAAATGGAAAGTTCCTCAGAGGTAATTGTCCGCATCGTATCAACAAATCTTGCTCCCGTCGGCAATGATGTATTTAAGGCATCAAGCTGTCGATAGGAATGTGGAACAATATCCATGTTGTGTGTTTTTCCAATGATACGCACCTTTTCTGTCCGTTCCTCCAGTTCTTCCATCGAAGCAGCTTTTACCACAATGGTAATCCCCACATAAAGAAGCCGCTCATCGAATGAAGAAATACGGTCAAGCATCTCCTCCGTATCTCTTTGCTGCTTTCTCCTCTCGTAATTGATGTTGGTAGAATAATCTCCATTTTCGTTTTTCAACTCCTGCTCACGGTTAATGCTTCGCTCATTAGACATGTACTTTTTCATCACCATCTGATATGCCACATCATTGTCAAGCGGCTCCACATCCATCGAGTAAATGATCGGGAAGTCCATGTTTGTCAGTTCATTTAAGAATTGATCTGTTAAACCGTTCGGGTATTTTCTGATAAACATCACACAGGCGCAGCTTCCACCCTCCATCTCCAGATATTCCGGATGCTCCCGTAAAGAAGTATTGATAATGTCATTTCTCCAGTCCCGTTTCAGATGCAGATATTCGTTCCAGTTAAAAGAAAAAGATGCCTCGTCACCCATGCGATAATAACTGTGTAATGCTCGCAAGCGTTCCGTGGCATCTAATAGTATCAGGCAGCTTCCCAATCGGTGAAATAACTGCTGTATGGAAAACTCTATGGTGTTAAAGTAATTCTTAGCACTTTCATAATCCGGCTTTCTGCAACTGACAATGAAATACTTGGATTGCAAAAGTCCTCCCCTCCCTTCCTGCAATCGCTTTTCAATCAGCTTGTGGTATTCTTTCGCCAAAGGCTCCATTTCTTTGCTGACTGCCTTCTGAAGAATTTCTTCCCGCAGCCTTCCATTGTCGGCATAATGATTGGATACAATGACCTTATAGCTGACATTCATTGACCGAAGCAGCGTTTCAAACCGCTTGCCGGTTTCTTCTTTTTCTTCTTCATCCTGCGTAGAAAAGTTAATATCCTCAAACAGATACATCCTGTCAAACTGATGAAGCTTCTTTTTCCCTCCGTCTTTGTTTGTCGGACTCTCCAACTCAAAGATACCATTTTCCGAAATTCGATAGATTGGTATCGTATCCTGAATACACAATGGCACTTTGTAAATGCGTTCTGTCTGTGGAGTCAGCGAGTCCTTTCTGAATAATTTTAGCATTTGTTTTAACCTCCTGTTCTTATTTTAAGTATGAAAAAAAGAACTACCGAAGTAATTCTTTTTCTAAATATATTGTTATCGTTCATTAAACAAAAAAATATTTTATTTTCACATCACGAATCTTGTTTTTGAATATATAAAGATAACAACTGCATTTGACAACTATATTTTTGTTTTCCAATTTCATTTTCCGATATGCCAATCACCTGATCATCATCAACAACTTCACAAATACAATTAAATTCTTTGCACATAACATCCAACAATTCACACATGTCAGATACTTCAATTCTGTTATCATCTCTTGTCATATCAGTATGGGCCAAGAATTGTCTTCTCATTATTTTTACTGTCTCTTCAGTTTTCCTATTCCCTTTTTGTTTTTTCACTTGCTTATCAGGACAATTACAATTTCGCAATATGTCATTAACTGTATTCCGGAATTTAGGAATAGTATTAGCTTTAGAATCATTATCATAATATATTTTCCATAATGTCAATTCTAAATCTTTTTGCAATAAAAAAACAAACTGATTACTGATATTTATCACCTTATTATATAAATCCGGTCTATCTTTTTGTAGTTCTATATATGCCTCAAGAATTGCGACCTCACAATAACATTGCTTAATCATGGTATAAAGTTCATTGTAATTTCTATAAAACTGCTCATTAAATTTCATAATTGCCATTTTGAAATATTAATTTCTATTTCTACTAATTTTAGTAATAACGACCTTAGTAGCAGAATTAATTTTCATCCTCCAATCCTAATTATCATGTCGCATAAACCACCTACATCTATCTCAATTATACTCCCCTCTATGTAAGAATAAAAGCGTATTATTAAATTCGTTTTGCATGTTTCGGTGATGGTTCTTTCCGCAATTCCTCATTGTATATCTCCCCCTTCGGATCAACTCCACGAATCATAAGCTCCGCTGACATATTCTCCGGTATGTTCCCAACCACATTTACATCATGCAGATTTTCAACCAATTCACGAATCTTTTGAATGGCAGTTTCTTCCGCATTGATCTCCGGATAATAACGCATCATATCCAAATCTATCGTTTTACCGGACACCAAATCTACCTGCGTATCTTCCATTTTCGTCTGTCCCGGCTTATGGATCTGAATACCGATGCTTGGAATACCGTTAAGAGGACCTTTTTGATACTCTTTCCAAAGAGCAATGGCTTCTTCTGCATTTGAAATGTCATCCCGGTATCTTCCCAGAGAATGAAACTCACCGCACTCAGCCACGGTAAATGTGATTTCCGATCTCGCCGGTTTCTCTGCAAAAAAATCCTTAACTTTACAGAAGCCAAAAGAATCCACATAAAATGCTCTCTTATCACCTCCGGATTCCAAAACAATCACATCACTCACCGACAGGGAATGACCGGTAAAATCCTCCGGACGGTGGATATTGAATCGTTCATACAAAGTATCCAGTGTTTCTCCGGGCTTTAATTCCCCCTGATACTTTGATTCATAATCACTGACATTTATCTGCAGTCCCTTCTTCTGCACATAGTTCATCCCCCAAAAACGGTACAGTTCTCCATCGCTTCCATCCTTGATCTGCAGGATTTCATAAGTAACCGGTGATGTTCCATGGTAAAATGCTTCTTCTTTTACACCATCTGCCACATGGGAAATCAAATGTGCATAATGACTTGGTTCAAACAGTTCCGGTACATTTTCCCGGATACTGAAAGTCTTTCCGGTTCCTCCCGCCACAATGACATGGTCATAAAATTCAATATCTAGCAGGAGGCTGGCGTACATCATTTTCTCTGTCACATTGCGATCTGACACGCTCATCTGAAGATCCGATGACGGATGATTATGGAGCATAATCATCCCTGCAGCATTACTGAGTATGGCTGTTTTATATAATTCTCTTCCGGTTACCAGAGAAGCATTGACACTCCCAATACTGACCACATTGAAATTAATGGGACGCCCCTTGCCGTCAAGATTGACAACACAAACCTCCTCCCGGTCAAGTCCTGCTAACACCGGTGCCAGAACAGAAACTGCTTTATCCGGCGTATCTATGCGTTCCATACTGAATACCCCTGTTTTATCCGTCAGTTTTAACCGCACTTCCACCTGTTTTAATTCATGCTGCATCCGACACCACCTCCACTGTTATCACTAACATCGTATCTTCCTCTTTTTGTTCGATAAGCTGTTTCAGTTCATCCAATGAATGGATCACAATACCTGTTTTTTCTTTTTTACTCATATCTCAATTCCTTTCCTGACTAATGAATTCTTCCAGAATGTTTCATCGGTTCATGACTTTGTTCCGGCAGCTCTGACTGCAAAGTATTCTTTTCTTCCTGCACATCAACCGTCGGCTCTAAATCCAGTTTCAGGTTCTTTTTCAGGTTTCTTTCCGGAACACATCTACTGAATTTATGTTCTTTTGCATCGTACTGATATACATGATTTGATAAAACTTCATCATCTCTTACACACGCCGCGTTTACACTACTCACCATCTCTTCAAGTTCTCCAAAATTCATGCCTAAGCTTTTAGGTACAATCATTAACTCATGCACCGAAGATGGAAGAACATAATAATCTCCTCCCACCTGTTCAGCCACCATTTTCTGCACATTTTCACTGATGATGCTGACAGCTCCATTGAGTTTTGACTCATTGCTTAGGCAATAAATCTCTGTTCCTCCCAGTGGAAGCATTTCTCTGACATGCTCTTTAGCCTCTTCAAATGAAATTCCCTCCTGTTCTGATAATTGGCTCGCCGAAATTTCTACCATAACATTTTCAAGCGGTTCACATACCGATGGCGATAACCGCTCCATATTTTCCATTGCCAGCACATGTAATTCTTCTGGTGTAACTCCATATTTTTCCATTAAATAATTTGTAATCATAATAGAACCCATAGAATGCGAATCTCCAGTCACCTTTATATTGTATGTAATCGCCAGATCTTCCCTCTGTGTATATGGTGCATCCTGTAAACGGATGCTGTTTTTCTCCAGATTGACCAGTTTTGGAAAAATATAGTCTTTTACTGTCTCATAATTTCCTATCTCTTCTAATTTTTCCTGAAATCCTCTGTTTACAACCGGTTCGATATTTTCAATATAAGTATCTGCAATATTCGACACGATTCCATCCAGGTCTTTTTCTTCTTTGTATTGCTCATACAAAGGATTCAGATAAATAGTGGGTGAAATATTACTATCCGGACTTGAAATCAGTAAACCATCTAACACTACATCGTTGTTTTTCACCACCTGACGGATTGCAATCTCTGCACTTTCAAACCGTTCCGGCAGATAATCCGTTACATTTTCTTTGATATACTCCATAAATTCACTATAACTTTTCATTGCGTTTTACCTCTTTTCTTTCTGTCTGGACATGATGTCCAAACGCTGCTTTAATGTACTTGTTCCAAATTGGATGTTCTTGTTTCTGTTGGTTCTCGTGACTGTGCATGGTAGATATGCCTTTCCTCACCTACTGCACAAAGCCCTCTCAGTATTCTCATATGGTCAAACGGCTTCATCCGGTTTGTTCCGGAATCATACTCATACGCAGCATGGGATTTCATTGCCGGCGAAGATAATACCGAATCTCCCAACTGGCTTAAAATGGAACGCAGATAAATCACACTGTCCTGTTCTACTTTTGGTGCGATCAGGTATTCCGTATCCGATACCGGTATGGCATAAAAATCACCATCCATATATTCTGACATCTGCTTTTGCATTTCTTCACTATCAAGGCTCTCTGCATTCTGCTCCGAAGAAAAACAGACCACTTCGCTTTCTTCTTCCGGCAGGGCGTCTAACAACACTTCTCTCGCCCGTTCCTCTGTCATTTCATACTCTTCCATAAATTCCGGCAGAAGATGTTCTAACAGCCATTCGCCCAAAGGAGTCACCATTGGTTCATTTTCAAGTACCGGTGTCTCGCCTTTTTCATCCATATTTAACAGGGCATCCAGTTCCGCTAACCGTTCCATCTTCTCCTTCAGTTCTTCCTCCGCAGGAAACGGCTTTTGCACCTCCATCTTTGCCGTTTCCAACTGGTGTGTGACATTGTTAAGTTTTGTCTCTGCTTCTGAAAGTTCCCCAGCCATGCCATCTAAAACATTATGAAGTCTTGTGATATTTCCAAACGCATCCGAACCAAGTTCAAAGTTGTGGCTTAGTTCTCCTTTCAGACTCATCACAAACTTGCGGTTAAAAGAATCAAAAGTGACTTTCATTCTCATACCGGCATACTCACCGATCTCCACCATCTGCTGCAGAGAATCCATCTCCTGACACATAGCAAGAATGGCTGTTCCTGCTTCCTTTTTGTCCGTAAAGATACGGTTTCCCACTTTCATGGAAAAGTTGTCCTTATCTACCGGAAGATTCTTTCGTACTGTTTCCATATCTGTCTGAAATCCCCGAATCCGCTCCTGCAAAATTTCAATCTGCTTGGGATAATTCTTTGCAATGTTATCCTCCAGCCGGTAGATCTGACTGGTATGGTTTGCTTTCATCAGTTTCAGCCTTGATACCTGAATATCTAAATCCATCTTTTCCTTGATATAAGGATTTCCGGTGGCAAGTGCTTTGACCTCGGCATAAGTAAGTGCTGCTTCATCCACATCCTCACAGCTTCGTACCGGCGATTTACTTGTCATGATCTGGCTGATGAATTTCTGCTTGTTTTCTATTACCTGCCACGAATAACTGTCGAATGTGCCTTCTGTCACATAACGAAAAATAGACACGGTATCATTTCTGTTACCCTGTCTGAGAATACGTCCCTCCTGCTGTTCAATGTCAGTCGGTCATTTTTTGCGGACAGTTCATACATGCTATCCTTTTCTGTTCTCTGCTCCTGCGTTTGCTCTCGTTTGATTTCTCCCTCCGTATCTTCTTGGCACAAGCAGGACAATACCTTGATGCACCAGAGCCCGGGACATATTCAACGCCGCACACCGTACAATTTTTAGCGGGCATTGCTGCCCACCGTTTTGTAGGTATGATATGTAATTCATCGACAAAGCCGATGAATTTATAGTAAATCTTGATTTCCTGCTTCACTGTTCCGTCTGCCATCTTCTCACGCTCCGAAACAAGTATCTTGTCTATGAGTGCGTTTATAACTGTTGCATCCAGTTCTTTTAAGCCTTGATAATTTCGGATAAGGGCGAGGAAGTCACGGATTCCCCGTGATTTCTCGTAGCTTTCATTAAGAGTTTCCGTCACCTCTTTCAGCCTTGCTTCAATTTCAAGCTGCTCTTTCTGGTATTTCCCCGACATCATCTCAAAATTCCGCTCGGTAATACGCTCCATGACCTTATCCTCGTAGAGAGAGGAAAACAGCCTGTCCAGTTCCGCAAGGCGTTTGTTCAGCTTCTTACGTTCTTTCTCTAATGCTTTCGCCCTGCTCTGGTCTGTTTCCGTGAGCCGCTTTTCTATGGCCCTGACCGCCTTTTCATCATTCACTGCCATATCCGCAAAACAGTTGATGTCGGCAAGAACGGCATTGAATAAATCCCTTGCTTCTATATTGTGGGCACTACACTCGCTTCTTCCGTTTCTTGCATAATTATTACATGAATACTGTACACAGTCGATAATCTCTGGGCGTTTCCTCCTGTGTACGTTCATTGCCCGCAGAGCACATCCGCAGTCCACACACTTGATAACGCCTGCAAAAATATTTACAAATCCTCCCTTGTTCTGTGGAAGCCTACGACTTGTAATAAGCTGTTGGACAATATCAAATTCCTCCTGCGTGACTATTCCCTCATGGGTATTGGGTATCACTTCCCATTCTTCGGGCAGCTTAGAGGGGCGTTTCTTGCTTTTCATATTGGCGGCAATCCGTTTGTAGCCTACAAGATTTCCCGCATATATCGGGCTTCTTAAAATGCTCCTCACGCTGTTCCCACTCCAAATATAGCGTTTGTCCTCGTTCCCCTCAAAATGACGTTCAAAGCCTGTTTCGCCACGCTCCGCCGCATAAGCGGCAGGGCGTAGGATATGCTGTTTATTAAGATGTCTGCAAATTTTGGCAACTCCATTCCCTTTTAATGCAAGGTCGAATATCTCTTTTACAACATGTGCCACTTTATCATCTATCAGCAGATGGTTGTGGTCGGCAGGGTCTTTGATATAGCCATAAGGGGCGGTAGTTCCCATGAATTTCCCCTGTTGAAACCTCGCCCGATATGCCGATTTTATCTTAACAGATATGTCAGCGGCATACATTTCGTTTAAAATGTTGCGGAAAGGCGTGATGTCCATAGCAGATTTATTCAAGGTATCTACGCCGTCATTGACCGCTATATACCTCACGTTATGCTCTGGGAAGAAAACTTCCAGATATAACCCACAATCAAGATAGTTTCTCCCCAGACGGGATAAATCTTTCGTAATCACGCAGTTTATCAGACCGCTTTCAATGTCTTTTATCATATTCTGGAAACTTGGTCTTTGGAATAATGAGGTGTGATAGCGATAGCGGCAAAAAGCTAATAAAATCAATGGTTTTGCGGACAGCGGATAGACAGGGAATGTGTTAAAAACTGAATACGCACACAAACGGCGTTACCTTAACCCCTTTGGGGGAGAAAGTAACGCCGTTTTTTTATGCCCGCAGGAAAGGAGGTGCAGCCGGAATGTATTTCACAAAGGGCAAGCAGCGGGCGTTTGAATTGCTCATGCAGCAGAAGCCGGGATTTGACCGCTATCAATCCGGTTGTGCCGGAGATGATGAAGATTGCGGCACTTGCCGTTTCTACCGCCCCGGGTGGAAATATGAGTTTTGCGTTTTCAAAGAGTGTCCCTATTGCCCCGGCAAAAGGACGCGGAAAACGCACGCCAGCATGGACAAATAGACGGGCAAAAGCCCTTGTGCCATGCGGCTTTGCAGACGCGAAAACGGCAAAGGGCATATTGCAATACCAAAACAGCCGAAAACGGCTTTCTAATTGTCCACGCATACCAAGAGAGGAAGTGAGGAAATATGGCAGTTTTCAGAGTGGAGCGAAATACGGGATATACCGTTATGAGCAACCACCACTTGCGAAACAAGGAATTGTCCTTAAAGGCAAAGGGCTTGTTGTCGCAAATGCTTTCGCTGCCCGAAGATTGGGATTATACCCTTGCGGGCTTATCCCATATCAACCGGGAGAAGATCGACGCAATCCGCGAAGCGGTAAAGGAACTCGAAAAAGCCGGATATATCGTGCGCAGCCGGGAGCGCGACGAAAAGGGACGCTTGCGGGGCGCAGATTACGTCATATACGAGCAGCCGCAGCCGCGAGAGCCGGAAGCAGCTACCAGCGGCGGACAGCCGCCTATATTGGATTTACCTACATTGGAAAATCCAACATTGGATAATCCAACGTTGGAAAAACCTACGCAGGAAAAACCTACGTTGGAAAATCCAACGCAATTAAATAAAGATATATTAAGTAAAGAACAATCAATTACTGATTTATCAAGTACCGATTCCATTCCTTTCCATTCCCTAAACCCCTTGCCCTTTGCGCATGGCGAAGCGGCTACGCCGCCGGAAAGGAAAAGAACGGAAGCGAAAAGCAATAGCGCAGTAGAGATTTACAGGGAGATTATCAAGGACAATATCGAATACGACCATCTCATTCAAAACTGCAAAATTGACAAAGACCGTTTGGACGAGATTGTTGACCTTATGCTGGAAACCGTCTGCACAGCCCGAAAGACAATCCGTATTGCCGGGGACGACTACCCCGCCGAATTGGTGAAATCCAAGTTTTTGAAGCTGAACAGCAGCCATATTGAGTTTGTTTTGGATTGCATGAGGGAGAACACAACCAAAGTGCGCAACATCAAGCAGTATCTAAAAGCGGTGCTGTTCAACGCGCCGAGTACCATTGACAGCTACTATACCGCCCTTGTCAATCACGACTTATACGGCGGCGAATGAGCATAGCCGCATTTTACCGGGAAAGGAGTTGATACCTTGCAGGAGGAAGTAACCCAAAAAACGATTGCCCTATACGTCAAAGTGGGAAAAGGCGCGGCGCGGCTTACCGAACAGGCGTTGCAGAAAGCAATCCAAAAGTTTTTGGAGCAGAAAAGCAAGCCCGCGCATGGGAAACAGACCATGCGGCAGCTTATGAAGCAGAACGCGGGTGTTTCCAACATCGAGATCACCGACAGCAATATTAAAGCCTTTGAGAGTACGGCGAAGAAATACAACATAGATTTTTCGCTGAAAAAGGTTAAGGGCGAGCAGACCCGCTACCTTGTGTTTTTCAAAGGCCGGGACGCAGACGTTATGACCGCAGCGTTTCAAGAGTTTTCCGCAAAGAAGCTGAACAGGGAGAAAAAGCCCTCTATCCGCAAAGCCCTTGCCGCTGCAAAGGACAAGGCAAAGCAGCTTAACGCCGCCCGCGACAAGGTAAAGAAAATGGACAGGGGGCGCGAGATATGAAGCAGATTAACTACAAAAAGCTAATACTTCCGAATATCCCCTATGTGTTCTTTGTCTATCTCTTTGATAAAGTCGGACAGGCGGTGCGGCTTGCCCCCGGCGCGGATATTTCCGCAAAGATACTGAATATCACGCAGGGATTTTCCGCAGCCTTTGAAAGTGCCTTGCCGAGCATTTACCCGCTGGATTTGCTTGTCGGCATTGTCGGCGCGGTGATTATCCGCTTGATTGTCTATGTCAAAGGGAAAAACGCGAAGAAATACCGCAAGGGCGCGGAGTACGGCTCTGCCCGATGGGGAAACGCCGAAGATATTAAGCCCTACATAGACCCGGAGTTTCAAAACAACATCATTTTGACACAGACGGAACGCCTTACCATGAACAGCCGCCCGAAGCAGCCGAAGTACGCAAGAAATAAGAACGTCGTCGTGATCGGCGGCAGCGGCAGCGGAAAAACAAGGTTTTTCGTCAAGCCGAATTTAATGCAGCTTCATTCCTCTTACGTCTTGACAGACCCGAAAGGTACGGTTTTGATTGAGTGCGGGAAGCTGCTGCAACGGGCGGGCTACCGCATTAAGGTACTGAATACGATTAACTTCAAAAAATCTATGCACTACAACCCCTTTGTGTATATCCGCAGCGAGAAAGATATTTTGAAGCTGGTAAACACGTTGATAGCGAATACCAAAGGCGAGGGAGAAAAAAGTGCGGAGGATTTTTGGGTAAAAGCGGAAAGGTTATTGTATTGCGCATTGGTTGGCTACATCTGGTATGAAGCCCCCGCCGAGGAAATGAACTTTATTACCCTGTTGGAACTTATCAACGCCAGCGAAGCCCGCGAGGACGACGAGGAATATCAAAGCCCCGTCGATCTGCTGTTTGCCGACTTGGAAGAACGCGACCCCGACCATTTCGCGGTGAAGCAGTACCGAAAATATAAATTGGCGGCGGGCAAAACAGCAAAATCAATCCTCATTTCTTGCGGTGCGAGGCTTGCGCCTTTTGATATTAAGGAATTGCGCGATCTCATGTCCTACGACGAATTAGAACTTGACACGTTAGGCGACAGAAAGAGCGCACTTTTCCTCATAATGAGCGATACGGACAGCACGTTTAATTTTGTTATCGCTATGCTGCAATCGCAGCTTTTCAATTTGCTTTGCGACAAAGCGGACGACGAATATAACGGCAAATTGCCTGTTCACGTCCGCTTTTTGCTTGACGAGTTTGCGAACATCGGACAGATACCCCGATTTGATAAACTGATTGCCACAATCCGCAGCCGGGAAATGTCCGCTTCTATCATTCTGCAATCGCAGAGCCAGCTAAAAGCCATTTACAAGGACGCGGCAGAAATCATACTTGATAATGCCGACAGCACCTTGTTTTTGGGAGGACGTGGGAAAAATGCAAAGGATATTTCGGATAACTTGGGACGGGAAACAATTGACAGTTTCAACACTTCCGAAAATCGCGGCACGCAGGTTTCTCATGGACTTACTTATCAAAAATTAGGAAAGGAGTTGATGACACAGGACGAAATAGCAGTTATGGACGGTGGGAAATGTATTTTGCAGCTACGCGGTGTACGTCCCTTTTTAAGCGACAAATACGATATAACGAAACACCCGAACTACAAATACCTTTCCGACTTCGACAAGAAAAACGCTTTTGATGTGGAACGGTATATGTCTACCCGCCCGGCAATAGTAAAGCCCGATGAAGCCTTTGACATATACGAAATAGATTTGTCCGACGAGGACGCAGCCGCCGAGGAATAACGGCGGCATTTTCATTTTCAACAACATTTTTTGAGCCGCAAAGCGGCAGAAAGCGAGGTTTATATGGATTTCTTTAACAGCGCAGTTGGTGTATTGCAGACTTTGGTTATCGCGCTTGGCGCAGGTCTTGGCATTTGGGGGGCTATCAACCTCATGGAGGGTTACGGCAACGACAATCCGGGCGCAAATGCTCATGTGCCATAAAGTAACACACTGATAAATGCAGACAGCCAACCTCTATTCCGTATAAAATGGCATATATGGCATTTCAAATATGTGGTTCAGAAGTAGAAGAAAACTGAAAACAGTATTCCACAATTTGAAAGGATAGAGGTAATTGAGCATGGAAAAAACAGTATATATCACAGAGGAAGAACGGGAAAAGTGTCGCAAAGTGATTGATGTGTTTGAGGAACTGTACGAAATAGAGGACGAAGATATTTTGTTGGTTGATGTTGGTAGGTATGGCTTTGTTAAACTGCAATGCTATACAGCGTCACATGGCTTTGAGGAGCTTGACACCTATACAGACAGTAACAGCTTATTTGAGGGGCTTTGGGAGGAATGGCTTAGTCTAAATGTATTTTTGCTTGCGAGAGAAATGCAGTTAGCTGATGTTCTTTATGATGATTTATTCAACAATCTTCCAAAGGAAAAACAGTCAGAGCTTACCGGGAGAAAAGACTACTTTGCAAAAAAGGCGGGTATCACTCTGTAAAATGAATTTTGCAGAAAGGAAACGCTCTATGTAGTGGATAAAAAAAGATTAGAATGGCTCTGTATATAATAACATACAGGGCTTTTCTTTTCCGAACCAACGACCAAAAGACAAACATTGTGGAAATGTGCATAACAGGCTATGGAATCATGGATAACTCTATTCACAGCACATGGAAAAGCTAAAGTGCAGCTTTCCCACGTCCTGCAAACAGAGTTACCCACAATTCCATGATACAGTCAGTTATACACATTACGCACAATGCCGACTACTACGGAATCCAACTCATTTTTTCACAGAACAAGATTTGCTTTTACAGAAAGAGATTATAGGTTGGAATGGAGATACGGGAGCCTGCATAGAGCACAGTGGAAAAGTTGAAGAAACTGATTGAGGAAGAATTTGTCGGGCTTGTGTTTCTGTCTGCTGAAGATATGGAGTAATAGCAAATTGGGACATAGCGGTATAACTGCTTTGTCCCAATTTGTTTATTGCTTAAATTACACGTCCGTATTAGAATTGATATGCTTGCAGAAATCAAATATCTAACATACTTCTTCCCACTATAATAATACCATACAAATTTTATAAATACAAGACTGTTTATATAAGCTGACACATGCTAAACTAGCCTAGCAATGTTTCAGTAAAACTTTCTTTCATTTTTCAAGGAGGTCATAATCATTATGGGGAATAATCAGACAGAAAAAGCGTTTGAAGAAAAAAGATTAGCACAAACAATCTCTTTAGCCGAGGAACAATTAAAGCAGGCAAAAGAAGCGGCAGACAAAAAGAAATCAGAAATTATCGAAGCCAAAAAAGATGTGCGTGAAAATACAGAACACGGCATTACATCACTGTACACATCAGACGGTTTCGAGGCACTTGTTGAATTAAGCCAATATATCAATCCTGTTACAGACAAAATTATAGATTATGAAGAAGAAGAACATAAAATACTTCTGTTAGAAAAGATGATAAAATCGCCCTATTTTGCCCGAATTGATTTTAAATTTGATGATGAGGACGAATTTGAAAAAATATACATTGGACGTTCTTCTCTACGAAAAAACAGCTATCAAGAGATGTATGTTTATGATTGGAGATCGCCGATTGCCAGTGTTTTCTATCGTTTTATGACAGGCGAAGCGTTTTATGACGCTCCATGTGGACGAGTAACAGGTGAACTCAATTTGAAACGCCAATATGAAATAAAAAACGGAATACTGGAATATTTTTTTGATTCAGATGTTCAGATTGTTGATGAATTTTTAAGGCAATTACTGTCACAAAACACTACTGCTAAAATGAAAGCTATTGTTGAAACAATTCAGCATGAACAGGACGTGGTTATTAGAGATATGGAAAATGACCTGCTAATGGTACAGGGTGTAGCGGGAAGTGGAAAAACCTCTATTGCTCTCCACCGGGCTGCTTATCTTATGTATCAAGGTTTACAAACAAAGCTGTCCGCAAATAACATTATGATTATTTCCCCAAATTCTATATTTGAGCAATATATTTCAAATGTATTGCCCGAATTGGGAGAAGATAATGTTATTTCTTCCGTGTTTGAAGATATACTTAGTGAGTTATTAAATGGCAGGAAAATTCAGTCAAGAAATGATTTTTTAGAAAACTTGATTGTCAATTCAAAATACAAGGAAATTTCAAGAAATAGTATAGAATTTAAAACGTCAAGTTTTTTTAGGGAAATTTTAGACCAATTTCTCATTGATATACCCCGCCAGTGGATAGAATTTGAAGATGTTTATTATGAGGGAAAATGCGTTGTAAGCGGGCAAATTCTAAAAGACAAGATATTAGGAAGACCAGAAACACCATTAGGCATAAAATTAGAACAATTAGAAGATTATATTTTAGAACAAATATTTGGAACAGGAAAAGGGCGGGGGCATAAAGAAGAAAAAAATCTAATCAAGCAGGAAATACAGAAATTTATAAAAATTGACATTGTTGAATTATATAAAATATTATTTAGCAATGAAGCCTATTTTTATAGCCTGCTGCAAAATAGCAATCCGTCACAAAACATAAAAAATATTTGGAAATATACTAAGGAAAATTTGGAAGCAGACAGCTTGTATTATGATGACGCAATAGCAATCGCTTATTTGTATTTAAAAATATACGGAACAAATAAATATAAAAATATTAAGCAGGTAGTCATTGATGAAGCACAGGACTACTACCCTCTCCAATATGAAATATTTAATTTGCTTTTTTCTAATGCCAAATTTACTATTTTAGGAGATATGAAACAGACTCTTGCCAAAAAAGAAGATATTTCTTTCTACGAACAAATTCAAAAAATATTGAACAAGAAAAAATCTTCTCTTATTATGTTGGATAAAAGTTTCCGTTGTACGAATGAAATTTTAAATTTTAGTTTAAAGTTCATTGAACAAAGTTCACAGATAAAAAGTTTTAATCGGAATGGCGATAGCCCAAAAGTATATATTGCTGATAATTCCGAAATCTTCATTGATGAAATTGTTAAGGAAATAAAATTATGCCAAGAGAAAGGGTTTCAGTCGATATGCTTAATTTGTAAAACCGAAAAAAATTCAACCTATCTATTTAATAAAATTAAACACAAACTTGATATTCAATTAATTAAAAATGGGAGCGTATCAGATTTACAAGGCGTGTTTATCTTACCAGTATATATGTCAAAGGGATTAGAATTTGATACTGTCTTAATTTGTGATGCAGATAGCCAAAACTACCATGATGAAGATGATAAAAACCTCTTATATGTTGCCTGCACAAGAGCGCTTCACAAACTTAGCTTATTTTGTGAAAATGAGGTTAGCCCGCTGATATAGATAAATTTACAATATATTGAATTGCCTAAATGCCAAACGCAGCGTAAGTGCATATGAACAAAATGATAATAATTAGACAGACCATCTTTCTCTTTTAATGGCATTAAATTGACATTACGCTCTCTATCATATATATTTGTTGCTTACTGTCAAAAACACGACAGAAAAATATAGTTTAAATTCAACGGATAAAAGAGGTAATGAACATGGGGAAATTACTACTGCTGACACTTAACGAACAAGAGGAAACAGCGATTGACAAAATCATATCGGCAATATCTGATTATATACAGATTGAACCCATGCAGATCACAACCGCTTCCGTGTTATCTTTTCCGGGACTGGAAATAAAGCAGAACCAACGCCGGGTATTTCAAGACGGGGAGGAAGTAAGCCTTACCCGCCTTGAATACAGTACCCTTGTATATCTTGCTTCCAACCCCGGCATTGTCCTCACACGGACACAAATATTTGAAGCCGTTTGGAACATGGAAAGTGAAAGCTGCCAGTCAAGCGTTGCAAATGTGATTTACAACCTGCGGAAAAAAATAGAGCCGGACAGCCGCAAGCCCATTTACATAAAAACCGTTTTAGGTATGGGCTACAAGTTTGCTTCCGGGGAATGACAACAGAATAACCGCCGCCCGTTACAGCGGCATACCATGACAGGAAATCAGAAAAGGTTTCCTGTTTTTTTGCGCCAAAAACCGCGCTGATTTTCCAGCTTTGTCGAAAAGTTTTATCAAAAAGTTTTTCAAAACTTTGCCATATTTGCATTTCTCTGCGTAGTAAGGAGTAAAGGGGGAGTTTCGCCGTTTTCTTAGAGCAAGATTCTACCACAGTACCAAATTTCGCCTACCGGCTCATTTTGTCCTATGGGAATCTTGTTGGGGTTGCCACCCCAAGCCCGCCTTTTGCGGCTTGCGCCGCTTGAAAAAATCCACCCACGAAAGGAGGTTCACAGCCATGAAAAGATACAACACGCCCCACCGAAGCCGGGTAATCAAGACACGCTTGACCGAGGAAGAATACGCCGAGTTTTCCGAGCGTGTCACCCTCTGCAAAATGAGCCAAGCCGAATTTATCCGACAAGCCCTCATTAAGTCAAGCATACGCCCGGTCATTACTGTTTCCCCGGTCAATGATGAGTTACTCTCTGCCGTTGGGAAACTCACAGCCGAATACGGGAAAATCGGCGGCAACTTAAACCAGATTGCCCGCTGTCTGAACGAGTACGGCGCACCCTATAACGCCCTCTCCCAAGAGGTACGAGCCGCCACAGCGGAGCTTGCCGCCTTGAAGTTTGAAGTCTTGCAGAAAGTAGGTGAAGCCGTTGGCAACATTCAAACATATCAGCTCTAAAAATGCCGACTATGGAGCTGCCGAGCAGTACCTAACCTTTGAACATGACGAGTTTACCATGAAGCCCACACCCTCAACCATTTTAAGGTGATCGGCGCGGCGGCGCGGGTATTGGACGGGAAACAGCGTCTTGAAGTGCTGCATGGGATTTTCCACCCGGACGGGGAACGCTTTAACTTTGCGTGGGAATGGCTACCCGCAAGCGGTCTTTCTGTCAAAGACTTTATCGCGCCGTCCTCTTTCCGATTTGGCGACGGGCGAATGTTTCAAATGGGCGGCAAGTTTGGCGCAGTTTCCTTTTTGCAGATCGTCGCGCCGGAACTCTCCGACCGTATGCTTGCCGACTTCATGGACGCGGAAAACGGGATTATCGTCAATCTGCACATTCAGAGTATCGACCACAACGAAGCAATCAAGACGATTAAGCGCAAGATTACCGACCTTGACCGTATGAAAATCGAGGAACAGAAAAAAGCAATCCGCAGCGGCTACGACATGGATATTATTCCGTCCGACCTTGCCACCTACGGCGGGGAAGCAAAAAACCTACTCCGCGATTTGCAGAGCCGCAACGAAAGAATGTTTCTGCTTACGCTGCTTGTCTTAAACCTTGCAGATACCAAGCAGAAATTGGATAACGAAGTATTTGGAGCGGCGGCAATCGCGCAGAAATACAACTGCATTTTGACCCGCCTTGACTACCGGCAGGAACAGGGGCTTATGTCCTCTATCCCGTTGGGGGAAAACCTTATCCATATCCAGCGCGGCTTGACGACCAGCAGCACCGCCGTTTTCGTTCTTGCATTTGCTTTTTCGCTTGGCGGTAATCCTCATACAATTTGCTTTTTCTGTCGTTTAAGCTGCTATACTCCTTGCGCAGCGCGGCGAGATCGGGCAGCTTCTTTATCTGCATTTCCTTTAATGCCCTTGCCGCAGCTTCAAACAGGATAATTTCGCTTTCATGCCCCCGCAGATACTTTTCCTTGTCCCGCGACTTCTTGTATTCCTCGTAAATCGGTTTTAATTGTCGGTATGTGGTCGTGTGCTTGATAAGCAGCGACAAATCAGACATACGCTGCTCTACGTCCTTAACCGCCCTTGCCGCCGCGTCATGGGCGGTCATAATATCGGCTATCTTGCTTTCAAGTTCGCTATAATACTCAATCTTGTTTTCGGTTAGGAAGTTCATGCTTTTAGCAGCCTGTTTCAGATTATGGATTTTTGCCCACCGTTCATAGCCCGCCGACTGTTGGGCTTTGATACTGTTTTCAAGATCGACGACAAGCCGGATTTTCTTATCTTCCCGCAGCGTTTTTGTTTTGGCAACATACACGCCCTTGATACGCTCCTTTATCGCTTCTTCCGTATAGGCCGCGCCGAGCGTCTTTGTGCGGGTAAACCGTTCCTGTCCGGCAGCGCGAAAGGAAATGTATTTGCCCTGTTTGATTTCATACCCCATTTCCTGCAAGCGGCGCAGCAGTTCGTCAAAATCTTTCACTTGGGGAATGAGAGTATCTATCGCCGTTTTCAGCTTTGCTTTGTAGCTTGTCCCTTGCTTTTCGGCGGTGTATTCTGCATAGCTTTTTCCCTTGTCCTGTCCCGGTACGACGACGGATAGCCCATGCTCTTTACATATCCTGTCGCTGGTGCGCCGGATAAAGTGATAGCTTTGCTTGTTGGAATGGTACTTTTTGTAGTCAACGAAGCTAACCGCGTTGAAAATCAAGTGATTATGCAGATGGTCTTTATCGACGTGAGTTGTCAAAACAAACTCATACTTGCCGCCTAATACCGCCCCGGCAAGTTCCATGCCGATTTTGTGCGCTTCTTCCGGTGTGGTTTCTCCCACCGCAAAGGATTGTATCAAGTGCCGCCCTAAATGTGTGCCGCGATCTCCGGCAGCTTCCCGCGTCCATGCAAACTCAATATCGGCGGTTTCCAGCCCGCAGCCGAAAGAGGACGCAAGCAGCTTCCCGTCTGTCTTTTCGGGATTTAAGATATAGTCTATCGCAGCCTTTAAGGTTGATTTAATAGGGTGCGTCTTTGTAACCGCCATATCTCGTCCACCGCCTTTTTAATGTCCTCTATATCCTGCCTGTAAACCGTCCCCGTCGCATTGGCGCGTTTTGCAATCTGGTTGATGTTCCGGCTCACCGCTTGCAGTTCCCGGATATATGCTTTTGTGTCGCTTCGGTCAACGACAAGAATATACCCGTCTATCGCCATTTTACGGAAGTATGCCCCATACTGCTTTATGGGAAGCTGCTTCATCTTCTCGTCGATCAGCCGCTTTTCTTCTTCCGTAACGTAAAACTTCATCTGTATATTTCTCTTTCGGTTTTCCATTTCCGCACCGCCTTTCGGTATAAGGGTTTGGGATTATCCCAACAAGCACTTTTCGCAAACGGGTACTCGTTTGCTGTGCTTGCTATCTACTCCTTATCCCGTTTCAAAGGCAGCGTTTGTTGCACTCTCTTTCTAATTTGGCGCAAAAAAAGATTGCAGCCCCTATGCGCTGCAATCTCCTGCTTCCCATATTGTGAGGTTAGTCCTCTGCTTGTTCGACTTCTGTTATCTCCCTTGCCGTTGCGGTTACAATCCGTATGCCTTTATCGCTCATACCGTCCAGCAGCGCGTCAAGCTGCCGCCGCCCGGTGGATTTCTCCGCATTGCTGTTCGGGAAGAAAAATTGATCTACCGAAATATGATACCGGGTTACAAGGTCATAGAATACCTGTAAACTCGGCTGTTGTCCCTTGTTCTCGATATTCGCAAGGTAGCGCGGGGAAATATATAACTCGTCGCTTACCTTTTTGCGGCTCTCGCCGTATTCATTTCTCGCGGCTTTTATAGCTGCCCCGAAAGCCTTAAAGTCGTACAATGGTACGGGTCTTTTTGCCATTTTCATTCACCCTGTTACATTTTACAGTTCACCTTTCTTTTTGGATATGTCCACACAATTCATATCATTAGGTTAAATACTTCCTGTTGTGTATTGACAGTAGACTGATTTTCTGATAAAATAAAATTTATGTAAAAGGAGGCGGCGTTTATGTTGCATAGCATGCGTATTAGATAAGCATTGAAAAAAAGGATTTTCCCATTTTCAACATGGGCTTTTTTGTCATGCTTATTTTGCGGATGCTATACAAAAAACTAACGACGTATAGATATAGTATAGACATAGTGCAAGCTCTGCCTTAGTTTTGTTGTACTGCTCTGTGCATTATAAATGCAGGTCAATGCTCATGTTGAGGATTGACCTGCATTTTTTTGTGTAAAAAGGACGAGTGAAATATAATGCTTAAAAAATATTGGATAAAATGTCCGATTTGTAACGGAAAGACGAGAGTTCAAGTATTTCATAATACTGTATTAAAAGATTTTCCTCTTTTCTGCCCTAAATGCAAATTGACGCATATCATTGATGTAGAAAAATTAGAGATTGTAATCAAAAATACAGAAAAACAAACTTTTATTATTTAGAAGAAAGGATATAAAAATGAAACGTTTACCTAAATATACGCCTGCGGAAGTACGGAATGATCCATACGGATTTACTTACAAAGAAATGTCGGAAGTTATTGGCGAGAATGAAGCAAAAGCCTTATATGAAGAATTATATAAGCAATTACCACGCAAAAAAAATCTATCAATGTTGGTAAAAAATATTTGCAAAAGCAGTGATACTGAAAAGTATGTTTACGAACTGAAAGACAACAAATACATTGAAACGGTTTTTATCAAGCGGCGAGATGGTGGAACTGTTTGCGTGAGCACACAAGTCGGTTGTCCTGTTGGTTGTATTTTTTGTGAGTCCGGGCGAAATGGCTTTGTTCGTAATCTAACATCGTCAGAAATCGTACAACAGATTATATTGTTGCGTCGAAAAGTAAACCGTATCGTTTTTATGGGTATGGGAGAGCCTTTATTCAATTATGACAACTTGATAAAAGCAATCCATATTCTCCGAGATAGATATGGGCTCAACTTTCCAACCGACGGCATTACCATATCAACAGTTGGTCCGGTCGATCAATTAAAAAAATTGCGCGAGGAACATCTTAAAATTCAGTTGACAATATCTTTACACGCAGCAACACAATCTGCAAGAAATCGTATTATTCCTCACATGCGCATATATGCTATTGAAGATGTTGTTAAGCAAGCCTTATCCTATTCTGAAAGGCATAATCGCAAAATTGTCTTTGCGTATTTGCTTTTACCGGGTATAAATGACCGGCCCTCAGATGTAAGACAACTTGCAAAATGGTTTCGGGGCAAAAAAGTTATGATTAACGTGTTACAATACAACCCAACAAGCAATTCAAGAATTAAAGCACCACAGAAACGGGAAATAGTTGCATTCAAACATCAATTAGAGCAAGCAGGACTTGAAGTTACTATGAGAGTTTCTCATGGCAGAGAGATTAACGCGGCTTGTGGACAGTTAGCTAACACATATAATAAATTCAAAAAAAATGATTAAAAGTGCCAGACGCATAGACGCAGAGCCGATAACGCATTAGGTCAAAAAACCTATGTGTTATCGGCTTTTTTATTTAATATTGCGCAAAAGCCGCTGTTCCCTATTATAGAATGGATTGCGGGTAGTGTATTAAAGTCGCCCTTTTTTAAGGATACGGCGGTATCGGGGAGGTATCGCCGTGTCCATTTTTATTTACTGTAACCCGCCTAATGCTTTGCGGTCAAAAAAAGCTATGCTCCGCAAGCGGGATATTCCGGCTATGAATGTGAACTGTCAATACATTTAGCTACTGCTTACATTTCCTTTGCGCCCGTCCGCGTCTTGCGGACGGGCGCATTTTGCTTTTTTCAACTTTTTTCTGAAAAGCGCACTCAAGAGCCATCTCCCGAACGGGTACGGAGCGAAAGGGGCAGAGAGGACAAGCCCTTAACTCCCGTCCTCTACTCCACGCGGGAAGGAGGTGAACTCTATGGAGCTATCTTCTTCCGACAAGGAAAGAATACAACATCAGTACGACGCATTAGCAAAGAAAACTTTGGTCGGCGAAGCGAAAAGCCACCGCCGCACTCTTGCGAAACGCGCAGCACGCGAAGTTACTTTTTCGGATTTGAGCGAAAGCGAACTCGCGCAGCTTTTCACAACGGACGAATACGAAAGCGATTATTTCCGTTTTCAAGTGTCCGGCTTTGATGTACTCGTCAAAAATGAACTGCTTGCCGAAGCCCTTAACGCTTTGCCCGAAAGGAAACGCGACATTATCCTTTTGTCCTACTTCTTGGATATGAGCGACGCGGAAATTGGCGAACTGCTGAATGTTGTACGCACGACGGTTTTCCGGCACAGGAAATCCGCGCTTGCGAAAATCAAACAGTATTTGGAGGGAAAAGCAGATGATGAATACCGTTAGGAAGTCTGAAAATCTGTTGCCGTTCCCTGTCATTTCCGCAGCGGCAAACGGCGACACAACCGCCATGTGCGCGATCTTGAAGCACTACGAGGGTTACATAGCGAAACTTTGTACCCGCACGCTGAAAGACGACGCGGGCAATACCTATTCCTATGTGGACGAGGAAATGCGTAACAGGCTGCAAGTGCGCCTTATTACCCGCACCCTTGCTTTTCATGTAGGATAATCTTTTAGCCCATGCGGGGAGCGTGTCCCCTTTCCACGCTTCCCGTTATGGGCTATTTGTCGTTCCGCAAAAGCATATCCGCTGTTGATGTGCTTTTGCAGGCCGACAAAGCCTATTGTTCTTTGACAAAGAAAGCGGCCTTTGGTGCGCAGCATAACAGGCAAACGGGTACATTCCGTCTGTACCGAGCCAGTCGGCGGGTACGCCATGACAGCTTTTCCCCATAGGGGAAAAGCCGAGCGAGAACTACCGCGCCGTAAAACAGGTTTAGCAGCTTGTGGGCGACGACATACAAGGCGGCACAATGATACTCCCGCGTTGAACACCCTCAAAGTATTGCGCGGCGCACCCATAAGCATGGGCCGGGGTGAAACTCCCGTGAGGTTGCAGCTAACAACCGCCCGTTTTTGCCTTTTGACGAATATAGTTTATCCATACAGGAAAAGGAGGTTTTTCTAATGGATAAAAAACAGACAATTACAACCGAACGCAAAATAGGGAAAATCACCTATCTTGTTCAAGCGTTGCCGAGTGAAAAGGCAACCGATACAATCCATAAAAAGATTGAGAAACTCATTGTAAAGGATTTGCAGAAAAAGCCCGGAAATCCGGGATTTTTAGCGTCCGAGTAGTGCATTAGGCGGCGGGATATGGTATAATGATAGCAACACATTATACCTGTTTATTCGGCTGTCGGAAAGGAGGACTAATGTTACAGTCGAATAAAATCACCGCCCTTTACTGCCGTTTAAGTCAAGAGGATATGCAAGCCGGAGAAAGCGGAAGCATACAGCACCAAAAAATGATACTTCAACGCTATGCGGACGAACACCATTTTTTGAACACAAAGTTTTTTGTGGACGACGGATTTTCCGGCGTGAGTTTTGAGCGCGAGGGGCTGCAAGCGATGTTGCAGGAAGTGGAAGCCGGACGAGTGGCGACGGTCATTACCAAAGACCTTTCCCGTCTTGGCAGAAACTATCTGAAAACGGGCGAACTCATAGAGATTGTATTTCCCGAAAACGGAGTACGCTATATCGCGATCAACGACGGAGTTGACACAGCGCGGGAGGATAACGAGTTTACCCCCTTGCGGAACTGGTTTAACGAGTTTTACGCCCGCGACACAAGCAAGAAAATCCGCGCAGTTAAACAGGCACAGGCGCAAAAAGGCGAGCGCGTCAACGGGGAATATCCATACGGCTATATCCCAGACCCGAACAACCGCCACCACCTTATACCCGACCCGGAAACCGCGCCGATTGTCAAACAGGTTTTCGCTATGTTTGTTAGCGGCGTGCGTATGTGCGAAATCCAAAAATGGCTTGCGGAAAACAAAGTCTTGACGATTGGAGCGTTGCGCTATCAGCGTACAGGACAGGCGCGGTATCAGCGGGCAATGATCGCCCCCTATACTTGGCCGGACAAAACGCTCTATGACATATTAGCAAGGCAGGAATATTTAGGGCATACCATAACCGCGAAAACTCACAAGGTATCCTACAAGTCGAAAAAGACCCGGAAGAACGAAGAAGAACAACGCTATTTCTTCCCAAACACCCATGAGCCGCTTGTTGACGAGGAAACCTTTGAACTTGCGCAAAAGCGGATTGCTACCCGCCACCGCCCGACAAAAGCAGCGGAGATTGATATTTTTTCCGGCTTGCTGTTTTGCGCTGGTTGCAGACATAAGATGTATTACCAACAGGGCGTAAATATCGAGCCGCGCAAGTTTTCCTATTCTTGCGGCGCATGGCGCAACAGGGCAAGGACAGGCAGCGAGTGTACCTCTCATTATATCCGCAAAAACGTACTTCTTGATTTAGTGCTGGAAGATATGCGGCGGGTTTTGCGGTATGTTAAGGAACACGAACAGGACTTTATCTGTAAAGCTACCGAGTACGGCGACATGGAAGCGAGAAAGGCATTAGCGCAGCAGCAAAAGGAACTTTTCAAAGCACAGGCGCGTATGACCGAACTTGACACGCTTTTCCGCAAGCTGTATGAGGACAACGCATTAGGCAGACTGACAGATGAACGGTTTGTGTTTCTAACTTCCGGCTATGAGGACGAAAAGAAATCCCTTGCCGCAAGGATAGACGAGTTACAACAGCAGATCGCAACCGTTACCGAGCGAAAAAGGGATATATCAAGGTTTATTCAGATTGTCGGGAAATACAGCGACATACAGGAATTGACCTATGAAAACGTCCATGAGTTTATCGACCGTATTTTGATACATGAATTAGACCGGGAAACCAACACCCGGAAAATCGAAATCCATTATAGCTTTGTCGGACAGGTTGATACCGAGCAGGAGCCGACGCAAGTTGTCAACCATGACCGCCGCAACATGGTAGATGTAAAAAGTATCGCTATCTAACCCCAGCAAAATTTGTACCAGAATAACCATCGTCCACATACGTTTTTGCTATGTGCCATCCCTGCTTTTTCACATAATCCGTGAGGATGGATTTCTGTGTCGCAATGCTCGCACTCTCGTTATCCGTACCATCGTCTTTAGATAAGCGGCAATAAATGCCGACTAAATAGATTTTCTTTTCTTCTTTGATTCCTGCCATACTGTAAAACCTCCGTATCTGTCCTATCTGTTTTCATGTCCCATTGCGTACATTCTAAGCGGACAGCCCCTCATTGTCGAAGGTGTCGCCCTCGGCAATCTTCTTCCGAATATCCTCGGAGATAATCGGGACAAACGCTTCTGTAACGGTCTGTGTGCCGACATATTCACGGCTGATTATCATCTGCACTGGTGCTTTTGGCACGATACGCTTTCTCTTTTTATCTGCTTTCTTATCCTCGCCCATACTTAAATCTTCCTTTCCAGACAGGGCAGGGAAGAGTTTGGAAATGTCCCCGCCCTGCCAATCAGATACCATTAATCCTCGCTGTTTAATTCTTTCTGTAATGCTTTAAGGAGTGCCGCCGCTTCATCAGCGTTCAGCGTGATTCCCTTGCCGCACTTTTCACGGTTCGGGGAAAAGCTGCGGATGTCATACTTCGGCTCTTTCCCATTCCATGAAATGAGATTGATTTCCTTTGTGTAGCCACTGTCGCCCGTAGACAATACTGCGATTTCCTTTACGATTTCATACTGGATTTCTCTCATTCTCCATACCTCAACTCTCTGTATTTACTTCCCGAAAAAAGAAGATTAGCGGCTGTCACGGTTGCGTTTCCTCTGCAACTCACGCTCCAAAAGTTTGATGATGGTTTCCTCCATCTGCTTCGGCGTTGTGTTCTTCGGAAAGTATTTTTTCAGCTTGCTTGTGTTGATTTTCAAGGTTTCTTTCTGGTTGCCCTTTTCCTCCGTCATAATCGCAAATATCGTATCCATGTCAAGCCGCCCGCTCTGGCTTAACTGTTTCATCCGCTGTGCCTGTGAGAGTGAGGGCGTTGCTTCTTCGCTCTCCATCGTGGCAAAGAGGTTTTCCTGCTCGTCTTTCTTCAAGAAGGACAGTTCCACCGCAGGCGTGAGGGCGATTTTCCCCTCGTCCACCATCTGCAAAATCGGCGGTATCAGTTCCGTCAGGCGGATAAAACGCTGCACGGTCATCCTGCCCACGCCGAAGCCCTGTGCCACCTTGTCGTCCGTCCGCAACTTCGTCACAACTTGTGACGAGGTTAAGTCTGTGCGGAAACCCTGCCGCTTCATGGCTTCGGATTTCATCTTGTAAGCAAACGCCCGCTCCGATGGCAGGATATTCTCACGCTGCAAATTGCTGTCTACAAGGGTGATGATGGCTCGGTCACGGTCTAAGGGCAGGACAAACGCAGGCACGGTATTTATCCCTGCAAGTTCAGAAGCACGGACACGCCGCTGTCCTGCAATCACTTCATAACCGTCCCCGTCCTCTTTCGGGCGTGTGATTATCGGCGTGACAATGCCAAATTCCTTGATGCTTTCCGCTAACTCTGACAGTGTTTCATCTTCTGCCACATGAAACGGATTGTCGGGGAACGGGTACAAGTCTTTGGTCTTTAACACCTTAAAATCCTGTTTCTTCATTCACATATCTACCTTTCTTTCGCTCTGCTTCTATGATTTTTCTGCAATTCTTCCAACACTTCGGGCGGTATTTTTGACAGCAGCCGCCCCATCTGCTCGTTGGTTCTCTGCAATTCAAATATCTTCTGATTCGCTTTCTGCACCTTTAGTTCCTGCTCGTACTTTTCATCACGCATACGCCCCGCATAGTCTGATTCCTGCCCAATTCTCTCTTTCAAACTGTCGATATACGCCTGCTGTTTCCCGATTTCCTTAGAGAATTTCTCCACGTCTGGCAGCCATGCAGAGAGTAAATCTAACGCTTTATCCCTTTTCTTCCCTGCGTTAAAGGCGTTGATGTCGGATAGGGCAGACACGATTTCTTCATACTGTTTATCAAGCCTGCCGCCTAATTTATAGAGCCATGTGGGGACGTGTTTCCGCTTGGTTTCCATTGAGGACTGCCCCCGTTCAAGCTGATTCCACCGTGAGGACATCCGCTCATGGTAGGCGGTCTGCCACTCGGATAATGATTTCTGGTTGCCTAAGATAGCTTTCGCTGACAGCTTATTGTCTGGCGTAATCGGCACAAAGCAGAGGTGCATATGGGGCGTTCTCTCGTCCATATGGACGACAGCGGAGAGGATATTCTGCTTTCCAACACGCTCCGAAATGAAGTCAAGAGCCGTCTGGAAATACGCTTTTTGTTCTTCGGGCGGTAACTGGTTCATAAATTCTGGTGAAGCTGTGATGAGCGTTTCCACCATCATCACGCTGTCTTTCCTTGTCCTGCACCCCGCTTCGGCTACCATGCGGTTAATCTCTTTCTTGTAGGTGTACTTTGGTGGTGCTATGAGATGGTAATTGTTTTTAGAGCGTTCCATATCTATATCTGGGTTGCTTTTGTAGGCTTCTTTCTTCCGCTCGTTGTGGCGTTCACAAGCCGCAACGCCGCCCGCTTTTCGTTTCTGGAAACGCAGGATTGCATAAGGCATAGGCGGATTCCTCCTTTCTTTCGGCGGGTGACCGTCCTTTGGGGTGACAGCGGTGACGGTGGTGACAGCAGTTTTGGGATACCCCCTGCCGACTGCCGCAACTGTCACCCTCACCCCCTGCATGACGGTCATGTCGATGATGACGGTGTTTTTGGGATACCCCCCTCGCAAGAGCCGTCACCGTCATGCCGCCATTCTTTTATCCGAAGCCGTAAGGCGTAGGATAGCAGGGCACAGCCCTGCCTTAAGGGAGTCCAGAGGGAACGTCTGGCACACGACTTTGCAGGGCAAAGTGTAGTGTGTTACACCCTGTAAACGCAGTCGGAAAAATCGGAATGATTTTTCTGACCGCAGGGGTGGTTTTACACGACCGAAAAGGGCGAGTAAATCTCACGCCTGCATTTTGCGTTTACGGGGTGTTCTCCCGTAGGGATGACAGCGGCAGGGTATCCTAAAATCACTGTCACCACCGTCACTGCTGTCACCCGCAGGGCAGAGCCGCCAGCTTTACATGGCTTTAAGCGTCAATGACAGTAACAGGGGGGTATCCTAATATCGCTGTCACCACCATCACCGCTGTCACCCGCCCTCCTTGCAAGGGCAATCCGCCTGCCGTCTTTCCTGCGGCTGTACTGGTAGCAGATACGGTTCTCGCTTAAAAATGTGGTGCGGTATTCATTCAGCCATTTCGTAATCACCGTGGGTATGGTTTCCGTTTCCCCCATAGCGGCTAACAGTTCCGTTGCCGTGCCTATCCATTCTTCCTTATCCCTCATAAAATCCACCAACCGAAAAAGGACATCTGGTATCGTTTCTTTCGCAAGCTGCTCCTGCGTTTTCCGCTCCACAAGCTCCCAACGGCAATCACGGAAACGCAGCGTGTATTCCTGATAAGGCGTGTCCCTGCCCGTCACATACAGCTTGGCGGTGTCAGACGCACGTTTCTCCTTTTCCAGAACAAAGGTAGCGTCCGCACTCCCCGTTAATCCTGTCGTCCCAGACACCTTGTTGAACACGTCGCTGTCATTCTGCTTTCGGATGTGGTGTACGACAATGACCGCCAGAGAGTGCCTGTCGGCAAAGTCTTTGATGAGGGAGATGTCCCCATAGTCGCTTGCATAGGCATTGTCTTTTGAAGCTGTACGGACTTTCTGCAAGGTATCAATGACAATGAGCCTGCTGTCTGGGTAATCTTTCAGATAATCTTCAAGCTGCACGATAAGACCGTCTGACAGCTTGCAGCTTGCCACGGCAAAGTGGAGCCGCCCGCTTGCTTCGTCCGTCAAACGAAATAACCTGTCCTGTATGCGGCAGAACGTGTCCTCAAGGCAGAGGTAAAGCACATCGCCCTCCATTGTCGGCATATCCCATAAAGGGATTCCCTGCGACACGCATAAGCATAGCTTCAGCATGAGCCAGCTTTTGCCTATCTTCTGTGAGCCGCAGAACAGCGATAAGCCTGTCGGGATAAGGCTGTCCACCACAAAGGATGGTTTCTCAAGCGGTTCATAAAGGAGCGTTTCGGCGTTGACTGTCTGTAACTTCTGCATGGCTTTCCTCCTTTCGGGCGGTGTCTTTGTTTTCGTTGCACATAGGCGTTGACCTCCTTAAAAATAGATTTACTCCCACGGAAAAAAGTGAGAGTATGTAATGCCGCCAATCCCACACAAATAAAAAACAGATTTCTTTTTCGGGCGGTGTCGGTCACGGTTGGAGATATTTCTTCAATTTCCGCCTTTACTTTCTCCTTTGCAATCGCAACAGATTTCTGTATTGCCGAAGCGGTGCAATGCTCCATAGCGGCGATTTGGTAAAAATTGAACTCATACTCGTAGTAGAGCAGGAAACGCCGCCTTTGTATCTCTGGAAGGCTCCCAACCGCCTTATAGAGCGTTTCATTCCGTTCTTCCTCAACCATGCGTTCATCAAGGCTCTTAGGCACACGCAACGCCCGTCTGTAAAGGGTTTCGTCCCATACCTCGTTAAACTCCCTGTGCCGCTCGTCCCATTAGAAAAGATTCCTGTTCCTGCGCTCCATCTGCCGAAACTCCATAAAGAACTGTTCCGACACTTCCAACTCGTGGGATTTGCCCTGCCCGTCCTTAAAGCTGATAAAATACCTTGTGCCGCTTTCCGTGGATTCCTCCCGAAGCGTGTATGCCTTAACCCTGTATGCCATCCTGTTGTCCTCCTGCAAAAAATGAGTGAGGGGATTTCCATCCCTCACCCAGTAGCCCGCAGGATGGCAGGCTGTTTTAGAAGCTATAAAATTTTCCGCAGCTTCTTCCGCAGATGGTCTAACCTCGCATAGATGGCACCAGTCGTCAAATGCACAAGCGGGGCAATCTCCTTTGTGGAATACCCCTGCATTTTCAGCAGGACGATTTTCAAGGTACGCCCGTCCACCGTGACTAATACTTGATAGAGATTTTCGCTCTCAATCTCTTCCAGTAACTCCGCAACCGTACCCACTTCCGCCTGCCGCTCCCTGCCTGCCATGTCCTCAAGATATTCCGCAACGTCATTCGTCCATCGGTAAAACCGCCTGTTGGAATTGAAGTCTGCCCTGTCCGCCATGCGTATCTGCTCAATGGTCGCTTCATCAACGCCGCACTCACGCAGCAGCTTTTCCTCCGCTTCTTTCCAGATACGCCATTTCCTGTCCTCCCGTCCGTGGTTGTATGCCATTCTTACTTCCTCCAATCAGAATTGATTGAGAGGGCAGAGAAAAGCCCCCTCATCTTCCCAAAGGAAAAAACAAGGGGGCTGAACGCCTTAAATTTTAATTTTCTATTATCTTTCTTAGTTTTATTAGGATTCTGGCTTTGCGTTTGTTTACAACGCTCTGGGTTATGCCCAACCTCGCCCCGACTTCACGCTCGGAAAGTCCGTCAAAAAAGATTGCCTGTATCAGCTCCTGTTCACTATCCGACAGCAAAGGCAGGGCGGCTTTCAGCCTGTCCACCATGACCGCATTGACAACGGTTTCTGCAATGTCCACCGCTTCATCAGTGATAAAGTCCAGAGGATTCCCCTCGCTGTCCGTAAATCCGTCGAGAGATAGCAGTCTATTCTTTGTATCTAATTTTTGCAGATAACGCCACCGTTCCTTGTCACGGTAGAAGTCTGTGTATTGCTCCCTCACGACTTCAAGCAGACAGCCTTGAATGGGGATAAACAGCTTGTCCATATAGGTCTGGTCGGATTCCCTGCAACGGCAGAACTCCGTGTAGGATAATTCCACATAGCCGCCACTTTCTCTGATATATACCTTTCTTGGTGCATATTTCACCATAAATACCTCCCATCTGAATTTTTGAAATGTAAAAAATCCAGATGGAGAGGCGGAGAACGACACCGCATATCAGAAACAGCCCTACGGCACTTTCCAACAAAAATCGACAAAAGAAAAACCGCAAAGGCTCTGTGACCTTTACGGTTATAGGAAATAGTAATTCTATTGTATGGAGATTGTACTTCTACTTTCAAGGTGAGAAGTACCGTTGCACTGGCAGAAATTTTTTTAACTGGTTTCCTGCCGTTCTCTGATATGCTATGTATTGATAAATTTTGCTTCGTATGAGCAGATAGATAACTGCCCGAAAAAAGGACATAAAAAAATCCCTCCAAATTTAAAAACAAATTCAGAGGGTAATTTAGGGTATAACAAAATAACCCACCCGAATATCGTTTTTTTTATTTGGTGAGTTTGTTCTTTCAAATACGAAACAAATGCTCATGTACGGTAAAGTATCACAAGAAAATTATGTCGAATTGACAGCCGCCTCCGCTATACCGAATAAGGAAATAAAGAGTCCTCAAATTTTGCGCTACTAAATGAAGACGAGCGGAAGTAATCTCCCGCTCGTCAGTAAACTTAACTATGCCATATCAATCCCGCTTCTTTCCCGCCACCGGCACTAAGAACAGCGCGGGCAACAGCAGGAAAGCGGTACAGACCAGCCCCCAGGGTATGGACACCTGCTGGGCTACCAGCCCCACAATAGGCCCGCCGATGATCTGCCCGAAAGAGTCCAGCTGTCCGCTGGTGGAAAAGACTGTGGCGCGCATTTTCTCATCCACTTGGTCGTTCATCCAGGCGGCCAGCACAGGCTCCTTGATGGTGCGCATAAGCCCCGCCAGCAGGAACACCAACAACATGAACCAAAAGCTCCGCCCCACCGCGAAGAGAACCAGGAACAGGATATACCCGGCGCTGGTGGACATGACCACACTGGTTCGGCTGACAGTCCCTTTTTTCTCCATGCGGGCGATGAGCAACTGAGAAGCCAGAATACCTAAGCCGTTGCCGATAAGACTGATAACACCGAACCAAGTGACGCTGTTCAGCGGCCCGATAACGGGTATTACCGTGTCATCCAGAAAATGAGCGGTGGAGAGCCGGTCAAAGCCTTCACTGGCAAGTCCCCCGCATAGTGTGATTGCTAAGAGCGCCAGCAACACAGGTGCGCCTTTCACAAAGCCCAGGTTGAGCTTGAACAGGCAGACAAAGTCTTTAAGCAAGCCCTGCCGTTCCTCAATAGCAGGGGAGAAGTTGGTTTCTGGCATGATGCGAACCATCACCAGCCCCAACAACAAGCACAAACTGCCCCCCAAGATGAGAGGCATTTGCAGGTTTATGTTTCCCAGCAGTGTGCCCAGCACCACGCCCAGAACGCCGCCGATTTGCCCCATTTGACTGCCCCGCAGGAACACCTTGTCTATGGGTTTGTCCTCTTCCTCCGAGGCAATCCACGCCTCCAGAGCGCCGGTGATGAAGGTATCACCGCAACCCCAGACAACCTGGGCCAGCAGAACCGGCGCGAACCACGGTAGCGCACCCTCCATCAGAAAGCCCAGGCCGTAGAGGAACATTCCAATCAGCACCGAGCGCCGACGGCTATACAAATCCGCCACCACACCGGTGGGCATCTCGAACAGAAAGCAGGAGGTCTCCTGAACCGTCCCTACCAGGACAAGCTGGAAAGCATCCAGCTGCACCACCTCCAGGTGGTACACGATGGAAAGCACTGTGGACATAGAAACCGCCAGGGAACAGACAAATCGGAACAGCAGGTAGACAGAATATGCCTTTGAATTTTTAGCAAACATGAAGTTACATTCTCCTTTCAAATCTCATTTTATATGACTTTTGCAAGCTGTTAAGCTAACTTGTGGAACATATGCCGAACCTTATCTATACGGCTATTCGGGCGGCGGGGTTGGCAAATAAATTTACCAATAGCTGGCTGGTATCCTTTTAACTCTGTCAAGCAGACTCCCTGCCCATTTGTGAAATAAGTTAAATCGTTCCTGTATTCTTGAATACATCTAGCAGGGATTTCTCCTTTCAGAATGACCTCGTCATTCTTTATCTGAGTACTTACAATATCTGCACAATACCTTGGAGCATCATGATACGCCCGTGAGAGATATTCCTGCGGTGCATAAATTTCAAAGTGGAGATATGGCTCTAATAGTTCTGTCCCTGCTTTTTTTAAAGCCTGCTCCAATACGATAGGGGAAAGCAGCCGAAAGTCTGCGGGGGTACTTACAGGACTATAATACAATCCATATTCAAAACAGATTTTACAGTCTGTCACTTTCCATCCATACAGCCCCTGCTCGCAGCCATAAAGAACCCCCTCCATAACCGCATTTTGGAACGATTGATTTAAATATCCAAGTGAAACTCTGCTTTCATACTGCACTCCGCTTCCAATAGGGAGCGGCTCTATGGACAACCCGACAGAAGCCCAGAAAGGATTTGGCGGGACTTCTATGTGGATGGTATATTCTGCTTTTCTAAGCGGTCTTTCCATATATATAACAGTAGGCTCTTTTATTTCTGCCTCCACATGATATTTTTCCTCAAGGATGGCACAAATGACTTCCATCTGCACATTCCCCAAAAAAGAAAGTATAATCTCATGCGTTGTAGTATCCACATAATATTTTAAAAGAGGGTCGCCATCTGAAATTTCTGTAAGTGCCCCAAGCAATATTTCCCGCTGTTCAGGTTTCTTTACTGCAATCGTTGTTTGGAGCATAGGGAGAGGATTTTCAATAAATTTTCTCTGCGGCAACAGCATTTCGTTCCCCAAAATACTGTTTAGCTGCAAAACATCATTTGGTAAAATTACAATATCACCAGAGCAGGCTGTATCGGATGGATATAATTCACCGTTTGTCGGAACACACATCTCTGTGATTTTTATTTTCTCTTTTTCAGATATTCTAATAACATCCCTCAAATGCAATGTTCCGCTATATATACGCACATAAACAAAACGCCGCCTTTTCTCTGAATATTCAATCTTAAAAACCTGCCCGCATAATTCAGATTGACCTTCAGGCGTTGATGAATAAAATTTACTGGCAATCACTTCTATAAGCTGCCGAATCCCCAGATTGTTTTTAGCGCTTCCGTGATAAACGGGAAATAACGTTCCGTTTTGGAATCTCCTGTTTTCTTCCTGTTCCAGTTCTGACATTTTAAACGGTTTCCCTGACATATATTTCTCTAATAGTTCATCGTTTCCCATAATTACCGCATCCCACTGTTCCATATCGTCATTGTCCGTTACATTTATATGGGGATGCTGCCCAACCTTTTGCTTCACTATAATTTCCGAAGAAAGCTTTGCTTTCATTTCCCGATATACCATTGGCAAATCAATCCCCTCTTGGTCAATTTTATTGATGAAAAAGATTGTCGGAATCTTCATTGTCTGTAGTGCATGAAACAGTATACGGGTCTGTGCCTGTATGCCATCCTTTGCAGAAACTAATAATACTGCTCCGTCTAAAACGGATAAAGAACGGTATACTTCCGCCAAAAAATCCATATGGCCTGGCGTATCTATAATGTTGACTTTTACATCCTCCCACTGAAAAGATGTCACTGCTGTCTGGATAGTGATTCCCCTTTGACGCTCCAAATTCATTGTATCTGTCCTTGTTGTGCCTTCATCTACGCTCCCTAGTTCTGCAATTGCACCACTGGTATACAATAAACTTTCCGTTAATGTTGTCTTTCCTGCGTCAACGTGAGCCAGAATGCCTAAGTTAATTATTTTCATGTGATTTTCCTCCTATCAACACCCAAAAAAGGGCATAAAAATACCCAGTGATAAATACTCCTATCACTGGGTAAATAACTCCAATAGCCCCAAAACACTTATATGTTTTCGGGCATATAAAATTACATGATAAAAGTATTCTTAAACTGGGTACAAAAAACTAAGCCCCATATTAAAAGTGAAACGGGACTGCTACTTTTTGTTCCCACTATCAAATTGACAGTTTATTTAAGAATACCTTGCCGCATATTTATTAACTCCTTGTATAATACTGAATCTAATTATATTCCTTAACCCTTTATTTGTCAAGCTGACAAACTAAAGCAGAAAAAGCGGCAGGATTTCCCCCTGCCACTAATCATCTGTTTATGCAAAAATAATTTCCTTTTCCACAATCTCCCTCGCACAAGCCCTTATGTTATTGAGGCATCCTGTCCATTCTAAGGCGTTTTCTGCCTTTAGCTGTTCCGTTATGCCCTGTGCCTGTTTCATACCCTCTATGAGCCTTTCAAAGCGTTCCTGTGCCTGTCTGTTGATGTCGGCAAGGTAGGCGTTTAGCCTGCCGCTTGTAAGAAGATTGGTGTATGTAACTTTACGGTACTGTTTTAGATAATCTAAATGCCGTTGCCCCCAGATGCCTATTGCCTGTTCTTCTTCGGCGGGTACAGTTAAGCACGGTATCAAATAATCCCCTTGCCTTTCGTATTTGCCGCCCAGTTCCTCAAATAATGATTTTGCCATTGTCTGTTACCTCCACATTCTTTTTTATTTTGAATGTCCGCAAAATCCGTCCTACATC